>CAYSSA010000244.1:5670-6774 GCA_964433485.1 uncultured Tepidisphaeraceae bacterium
ACCGTGCCCGACGTGCCCATCCTCAAGAAGATCTGGTCGTTCGACTGCATTCCGGAGGAGTACAAGAATACCGGAGAACTGGACTGGATCACCCACTACAGCCTGGGCGACAAACGAGTCAAGGGGACGATCAACAAGAACGACGGCACGTTCGTAGGCATGAGCGAGATCATCGCCACGCCGGTGTTTGTCAACAACCGGATCTATGTTCCGATCGGGCGCGACCCGGAACACGGCCGCGGCCGCGGCGCCATGCACTGCATCGACGCCACGGGCGCCGGCGATATCACCAAGACGGGGAAGGTGTGGACCTACATGGGTATTGAGCGGTCGCTGTCGACGGTGTCCGTGGCCGACGGCCTGGTGTATGTCAGCGATGTGGCCGGGCAGTTGTACTGCCTGGATGCCAACACCGGCGAGTGTTACTGGAAGCATCCCACGCGGTGCGAAGTCTGGGGATCAACACTGGTTGCCGACGGCCGGGTCTACATGCCGACATCGCGAGGCATCTGGATCTTCGCCGCGGGCAGGGACTTGAAGCTGTTGGAACGCGTGAGCATCGGCAATGTGCTTTCGTCGCCCGTTGTCGCCAACGGCGCGATGTACATAACCAACACGTCCGGCTGGCTCTGGGCCGCGGGCCGTAAGAAATAGGTTCACCTCATTATTCCACCGCCACGATCTCGTGAATGTCCACCTTGGGCACTGTGAGGCGGATATGGCCGTTGGCGAACTCGAAGGCCAGAGGTTGGTTGGACGGGTGAAGGGTCACGGACGCGGGGCGGTTGGCGGAGCGGATTGATACGGTGAGCGGGCCCAGGGGGTCGATGGCCGGGATGATCGACTCGGTCTGGTGAGGGCCGGAGGTGTTGACGAGATGAACCAGGAGCTTGCCGTGATTGCGGGCGACGCTGACCTCGACGTCGGCAGAGCCTTCCACCCGCACGATGGGATCGGGGAAGAGTTCGCGGACGATGGTTTGCAGGTACTTCCGGGCGGCGGGGCTGCGGTCCGCCAGATAGACGCGGCTGAAGGCAAAGGGCACCGCAGCGATCCGGCCCTTGCCCAGTGGAGTGATGCCGATAGATGCCAGCGGATCACCCT
>CAYSSA010000245.1:0-2995 GCA_964433485.1 uncultured Tepidisphaeraceae bacterium
GACGGTGCGGTGGGCGACGCGCCAGCGCATGGCGTGGGTATTGGCCAGCCAGCGGAAGAAGTTGCTGAGCTGGCCGTCGCGGGCCGGGTGGACGACGAAGTGCCAGTGGTTGGACATGAGGCAATACGACAGAATGCGGATGGGGTGGCGCTGGTGGGCCTCGACCATGACGCGCTGAAAGGCCTCGAAGTCGGCGTCGGTGCGGAACATGTGCATCCGGCCGACGGTGCGGTTGAGGACGTGATAAACCAGGCCGCCGGGGGCGCTTCGGGGTTTTCTGGGCACGAGCGAAGGATAGAGGACAATGGCGCGCCTGTCAATACTAGGTGCGTCCCCGTATCGCGTCCCGTATCGCGTCCCCCGTATCGCGTCCCTCCCCGTATCGCGTCCCGGTATCGCGTCCTCAGGCCAGTGTCTGGAGGTAGGGCGGGCGGATCACACCTCGCTCGGTTATCAAGGCCGTCACCAGGGCCGCCGGGGTGACATCGAACGCGGGATTGTAAAAGCCGACGCCATCCGGGGCGGTCTGGCGCCCAAAGCCATGTGAAATCTCCCGCGGGTCACGCTCCTCGATCGGAATCCCCAAGCCGTCGGCAACAGACCGGTCGATGCTGCTGAACGGAGCGGCCACATAAAAGGGAATCCCGAAGTGCCGCGCCAGAATCGCCACCCCGTGCGTGCCGATCTTGTTGGCGACATCGCCGTTGGCGGCGACCCGATCCGTGCCCACGATCACCGCGTCGATCCTGCCCTGGGACATGACCGTGGCGGCCATGTTGTCGCAGATCACCGTCACCGGAACGCCGTTCTCCTTCAACTCATAGGCGGTGATGCGGCTGCCCTGAAGCAAAGGACGCGTCTCGTCGGAGTAGACATGGAAAGCCAGGCCCTGTTCCACTCCGCAATAGACCGGCGCGAGCGCCGTGCCGTATTGCACCGTCGCCAGACCCCCGGCGTTGCAGTGCGTGAGAATGCCAATCGGCCGACGGACAATCCCCCGCAGCAGTGAGACGCCGTGCTGGCCGATGGCGCGGCAGACGCGGTTGTCCTCATCGATCATGGCCTGGCACTCGGCCAGCAACCGGTGCTTGATCAAGTCGATGGCCTGGCCCGCCGGGAACCGGTGCGAATCCCGGCCGGCATCCCGGGCCGCTCGTCGCATGCGGTCCAGCGCCCAGAAGAGGTTGACGGCCGTCGGCCGGGAGGTGGCCAGATAGTCGGCCACGGCGTTGATGCGTTCGAAGAACGGGAGCAACTCGACGCCCTGAAACGCGCGGACTCCGAGATACACACCAAAGGCCGCCGCCACGCCGATCGCGGGCGCTCCACGCACGACCAGCCGTTTGATGGCATCCCACATCTGCCGTTCGTCGGCGATGTCGAGGTAGATGGTTTCCAGCGGGAGCCGCGTCTGGTCGAGCAGCAACAGGCGGTCGTTTTCCCAGCGGATGGTTTGAAGCATGACGCCAATATAGCGGACGGAACAGCGCCGCGCCCCATGGCGATCCACGACCGTCTGAAACTGGATCGCTTGGCCCCAGCCCCGCCGACAGCGTTAGGCCTCAGCCCCGCAATTCGGTCACGGGAACAGACGAGGAGCCGGTGTTCGTTGCGGCCTGGCCCCCCCGATGAACATTCCTCGCCGGATCGAATGCGGCGAAGAGGAGCCCGGCGTCAGGTCCCCGGCGCGGGCTCGATCGGCGCGGGTCCTGTTGCCGGGGGTTCGGGCGACGCGGGTTGAGCGACCGAAGCGGACGCACCCGGCATCATCTCCAGCACCTCTTTGGCCAGGGCCCGGTAGTCAGCGGCGCCGTTGGAGCTGGGCTCATAGCGCAGAATGTCCTGTCCAAAGGAAGGGCTCTCGGCCAGCTTGATGTTTCGACGGATGCGGGTGTTGAAGATTCTGGCGCCCGACCAGGGCAGGTTCTTGCCGGCGGCATTGTCGACAAAACCGCTGAGGTCGCCGACAACTTCGGTGGACAACTTGGCGTTGGAATCGAACATGGTCAGAACAATGCCGCTTACCCGCAGGTGCGGGTTCATGCGACGGTTCACCAGTTGCACCGTCTCCAGCAGCTTGCCGACGCCCTGCAAAGCCAGGAAGTGCGGCTGCATGGGGATGATGACCTCGGTGGCCACAGCCAGGGCGTTGATCGTCAGCAGCCCCAGCGACGGCGGGCAGTCCAGCAACACGAAGTCGTGGTTGAAACCCGCCGCCTCGATCTGGCGCTTCAGCAGGGTTTCCCGTCCGATGATGGAGACCAGTTCGATTTCGGCGGCGGCGAGGTCGATGGAGGAGGGCACCAGCGAGATGTTGTCGCTGATGCGGCGCATGGCGTCCGCGATGGGTTTGTCGTCAACCAGGACTTCGTACAGGCTGGGCAGGCCCCCGGTCGTCTCGACGCCATAGTTGATGGTGAGGTGCGCCTGAGGATCAAGGTCGATGAGGCAGATGTTCTTGCCGGCCTCCGCCAGCGCCGCGCCGAGGTTGGCCGTGGTGGTGGTCTTGCCGACTCCACCCTTCTGGTTCATGAACGCAATGATTCGCACGAGGCGTCTCCGGATGATGTTGCCGTTTCCAACAGCGTGGATTCTCACGGATTTCGCCGACGGCGACAAGGGAGATGCGGGATCCATCAAACAAAGAAAGCTTCCACCGTGGCTGGGAAGCTTTCTTTGTTTTCCAGGCCCGAGTTGGAGCCAAGGCCCGGGATGAGGTTTCGTGTTGCGCGATTCAGTCGGACCATTCCGCCACGGGTCCGGCATCATCGCGTCGCCCGTTCACTTGCAGGATTTTTTGCAAGCGGCCTTCTTGGCGGGCTTCTTCGCAGTCTTCTTCGCGGCTTTCTTCGCAGCTGCCATAGCGTTAGTACCTCCTTTCCATTGTCACAATTTATGTCTGATGCAAAAGCTAGTCAATCTTTTTCTCGCCTCGCGAGAGGGGTTTCCATTAAATTTTTTCGGTTTTCCCGATCGATGTCTCCGCGAGGTGTCG
>CAYSSA010000245.1:3005-6747 GCA_964433485.1 uncultured Tepidisphaeraceae bacterium
TTCTCCATGAGCGTCTGAATCTCTTGGAACGCCGCCTGATTCTCGTCCTCGACGACCACGGCCTCGGCCGCCGCCGTTTCGATGAAGCGGTTCAATCGCTCGTTCGTCGGCCGCGCGTAAACCTCGCCGCTCAATCCCCGTCCGATCGCGTTGTAGGGGATCAGATTCACGTGCGCGCGAAATCCTTCCAGAATTTCCGCCAGCAGACCGGCGTGCTCGTCGCTGTCGTTGACTCCCGACAGCATGCAGTATTCGATGTTCACGATCCGGCCCGTATGCCGCTGATAGTCCTTCGCGGCCCGAATGATCTCCGCAACCGGATATCGCCGATTGGCCGGAACGAGTTTCGCCCGCGTGGCGTCGTCCGGCGCGTGCAGCGACAGCGCCAGGCTCACGCCCAGACCGCTGGCCGCCAGACACTCGATCCCAGGCACGATGCCCACCGTGGAAACCGTGATCAGCCCGTGCCCATGGTCGCCCAGGTCGGCCGAGCACATGCGGCGGATCGCCGCCATCACGTTGCCGAGATTGTGCATCGGCTCGCCCATGCCCATGAAGA
The DNA here is from genome assembly GCA_964433485.1 of uncultured Tepidisphaeraceae bacterium. Lineage (GTDB taxonomy): Bacteria > Planctomycetota > Phycisphaerae > Tepidisphaerales > Tepidisphaeraceae > JANYKD01. The sequence continues at coordinate 3,565 of CAYSSA010000245.1, forward strand.
CCACCGTGGAAAGCCGCCGGCCGATCTCCATCGCCAGCGCACGCAGGTGGAGAAACTGCTCGACGATCTCACCCGCTTCGAGATTGCGCTCCAGCCCGCCACGCGTGCTGGCGCAGAAGTCGCATCCCATGGCACAGCCGATCTGCGAGGAAAGACACCCGGCCGCTTTCACCGGATCGAATCCCGGCATGAGCACCGTCTCGGCCGAACCGCCGCGTCTGAATCCAAGCAGAAGCTTGATCGTGCCGTCGGAGCTATCGCAGCGGCGGAGAATGGTCGACTGTCTCAGCGGGATGTCGCGAAGGACATGCTCCTCGACTGCCCGTCCCAGGCGCAGCGAACGCCAATCGAGCGCGCCGTTCCCGCGGTAGAATCGCTTCAGCAGCGTCTTCGCATGAACGGGACGCAGACCGGCCGAGGTGAACTCGGCCGTGAGCGATTCGAGATCGTAGTCCGTCAGTGCGGGCATGGGATAGAAGTTCTAACCGAGGGGTGGGAGGATGTGTAGGGTGCGGATCAAGGCGCCGCCTCGCGGTGCGATCGCGTGGCCGGTCGCGTGGTGGCCAGAAGAAGCCGGAGGTCTGTCGCCATGACCCAGTCAACATGCCCATCGCCAAACATGACATCCGCGCCTTCGTTGTCATAATTGGCCGGGTCGTCGAGGGCCATGGGAGAGATCCACGACCGTTGCTGCGCCATCGGTTTTCGATCGGCCATGCAGAGTCGCTCACGGGCCTGCGGCCCATCCACATGGAATGAAAGTGTTGCTGTCACCGCCACTTGCGTCATTCCGAACGCAGCGAGCAATCTCCGCTTTCCTTCGCCACGCCCGCCTGACTTTCGCAGCAGCGAAGCGGAGCATCTCCGCGTTCGGCCGCCGCGGACGATGATTCGCCGCGGAACGTGATCCATTACCGGAGCGCGGAGGTTCCTCGCGTTGCTCGAAATGACGGCTGGCATCACCCTGAGCAACGCAAAGGGTCCTGGTGCTTCTACACGGAGACCCCTCGCCCGGCTCGGAATGACCCTTGGGGCAGGATGCCCTGCAGCAACGGTCGTGGAACCAGAACCTCATGGCCCGCAGACGGCCGCCTCGCCGAAGCCGCCCGACCTTCCGGCGCTGACGCGAATATAAGAAAAGCCGCGGCTCGGGCGAGCCGTGGCTTTTTGGATTATCGCCGCTTGCAACGCCGTGTCAGCGGCAACGAGCGTTATTTCGCCATGTCGGCCAGCACCTTCTTCAGGCCGTCCAGCGACAGCTTGGTGCATTCCATCGGGGTCTTGCCATCCGGATAGGCTTCCTGTTCGATGGTAATCCACTCGGTTCCGCCGATCTCGCGACAGGCGGTGATGATGGCCGGCCAATCCATCGAGTCCTGGCCAATGAAGGGCTTCTTGGCCTTGTCATTCTTCACGGTTGGCTTGAAGTGCGTGGACTTCATCCGACCGGGGTACTTCTTCATCAGCGCCACCGGATCGAGCCCGGCCGCAAAAGTCCAGCCGCAATCCTGCTGGAGCACCACTTCCTTGCTGGTGCGCTCAGCAAACAGGTCGTAGAAGGTCTTCTCGCCATCCTTCTTGAACTCGCCGGTGTGGTTGTGATAGCCGCAGGCCATGTTCAGCGGCGTAAGAACCTCGGCGGCCTTGTTGAACACCTCGGCCAGGGTCTTGCTCTTCTCCGGATGGGTGAAGTCGCCGTCGCCGGGGACGATCAGGAACTTGCAACCAATGATCTGGTGGAACTCGATGGTGCCTTTGAGGGCATCGCCCTTGAGCGTGCCGGTGCCGATATGCGTGGCCGCCACCTTCAGGTTCAGATCATCCAGTTTCTTCCGCAGTTCCTTGGCCTTCCCAGCGTACTTGTGATAGCCGGCGAACTCGACGCCCTCGAAGCCCATCTTGGCCACTTCCGCCAGAGCGGCATCGAAATCCTTGGCACAGTCGCCGCGGACCGAGTAAAGCTGCACCGCGATGGGAATTTGCTTGGCCGGAGCGGCAAACGCCCACCGCGGCATCGCCCAGGCAAACGCCCCGGCCGCCGCGGCGCCGAGCACCTGACGTCGAGACCATCGATTCATACCGATCACTGAGTTGCGCTGCATTGTCAGACTCCTGTGTTGTGAATGGGACCGTCTGCAAACGCACAACGGCCAACCACGACCGGGTATCGCAGGGCAAGTACGCTTGCCCGTGCCGCCACCCGGTCCAAATACTATATTCGATCCATCCCTATGTACCATGGAAAGCAGGAGTTGATGAAATCCGTGTTTATCTGTGGCTGATTCACCTTGACTGCCGAGTGTGCGACCGACAGGCGCAACCAAACGGCTAGTGAATGCCATTCAAGTCGCCCGGCTAATGGCCGGAAATCTGCGCGATGCCTTTGCAGAGAATGTACCATCCGCTCGCGAATGCCAGGATGTATACCACGCTCGAGAACATGCGATCGGAGATGCGCTTGTTGATCCACAACCCCAGCAGCGCCCCGGCCAGCACCAGCGGCGAGAGCATCAGCGCTCCGCGAAAGACCCGGCCGCTGAACATGTCGGCCGCAACATAACCCGGCATCTTCGCTCCATTGACGATCAGGAAGTAGACGGCGCAGGTGCCGACATAAACTCGCCGGGGCATCCGCTGGGGAAGCAGGTGCAGGGCGATGATCGGTCCGGCCGCGTGGGCCATGGTGCTGCTCAATCCGGCGAAGGCCCCCACGAGGCTCGTCCGCCTCAGGCTCGGGCGAAACAGCGGCAGATTGCCCCGTGCCCTCCAGAGGCGATACCAGTGCAGCCCCACCAGCACAACCGATTCGATGCCCACGTCGAGATTGACCAGTGCCTCGGCCACGCGCTGGCTCTGCTGGTTGAACCATCGCAGCAGCAGCGAGCCGGCCAGTACGCCAAGGATCGAACCGGGGAGCAAGCGGAGAATCATCCGCCGATCGAAATGTCCGCGGTGCTGCCAGGCGGCCAGAATGTCGCCAAAACACAGAAGCGGCAGGATCATGGCCAGTACGGTCTTGTTTTCCCAACCCAGGCGATGGGCGCCGATGAGGGTGATCGGCACAATCATCAGGCCCGCTCCGCTGCCGAAACCGGATTTGGTGATTCCCACCATCAGCGCGCCCAGGATGACCAGAAGCCAGCCGGTCACGGGAGCGCCTGGAAGAACCGCGACCAGCGGGGG
>CAYSSA010000246.1:0-2957 GCA_964433485.1 uncultured Tepidisphaeraceae bacterium
CGTAGGCGTTGAGATTGAGCGCCCATTCCAACTGGTTGTTGAGCGACTGGCAGCGGTGCGTCCAGAGCAGACCGTCTTCGAATTCGTAGGTGACGAGGTAAACCTCGCGGTAGTCGGTGCGCGGGTTTGGCCGGGTGCGGCGGGCCCGGCCGACAGCGCTGGTGGGCCGGCGACCGACCATCCACAGCACGGCGTTGATTGAATGAATCGTGTTTTCGGTAATCACGTCGCCAGACAGTGCGATGGTGTTGAGCCAGCGGCCTCCGCGCAGATGATCTTCCTTGCTTGCGATAGGCGGCTCGGCCCAGGGCGGCGAGAAGCCGACGCTGTCGATGTGGATCAACCGACCGAGACCGCCTTCGTGGATGCGCTTGACAACCTCGATGTTGACGGGGTCGGTGGGCAACTGGTAGTCCACCAGGTAGCAGAGCTTCTTGGTGGTCGCCAGTTTGCCCGCGGCGGCGACCTTCATCGCATTGGGCACATCAATGGCCACGGGCTTGGCCGCGAAGACATGGCAACCGGCGTCGATGGCGGCGGCGCCGTGCTCGGCGTGAAAACGCGGAACATTGACCACGACAACGGCCTCGACGCCACTCGCCAGCAGTTTCTTGTAGCCCGATAGACCGGTGAAGCGGCGGGACTCGTCCACGCCGAACCGATCGCCGGCCCTGTTGGCGACATCAGGGAAGTAGTCGGCTATCGCGTGGATCGTGTAACCGCCGTGTTTCTGGAACAGCTCGGCCAGCCATGGCCCGCGTCCGCCGGCGCCGATGATGCCAAGCTTGATCTTGCGGGCAAACTCCCCAGGTTTGGGTTGTGCATCGGGAGCCTCCGCGGCCATTGGCGACAAACTCTGCTGCACCGTGGCCGAGGCACCGGCCGCCAACACTCCGCCGAGCAACCGCCTGCGCGACGCATGCCGATTCTGCTGACTCATGGCTGACCTCCGCAGAAGGGAAAGACTACGGGGCGCATGTGAATCGACCACCTTCCACCAAGTGGCAGACCAAGCCAAGGGCGGAGTCTATCTGTTGCGTGGTATGAGAGCAATGAGGGTGGGTCCACGACCGTTGCTGCGCGAATGGTTTTCGATCGGTCATGCAGAGCGAAGCGAAGCATCTCCGCGTTTGGCCGCCGCGGACGATGATTCGCCGCAGAACGCGATCCGTGACGGGAGCTCACAGGTTCCTCGCGTTGCTCGGAACGACGGTGGGCCTACCCTGAGCAACGCGACGGGGCTTGGTCATTTTGCGCGGAGATTCCTCGCTTGGCTCGGAATGACCGGCGGGGCAGGATGCCCTGCAACAACGGTCGTAGACCCAAGCAATGAACAGCCTCACAGATTGCGGCATTGATGAGGTGGTTGAGATCATCGCGGAATGTTACCGGTTGGAGCGACAGGCCTGGATTCGCACCGACCCAGTCTTGTAGCGCGGCCGCAGGAAGCCGCCTTCGATTTCCGGCCAGACGGCGTGAGGTGCGCGATGGGCCTCCAAACCAAATCGGCGTCGAGCCACCGCATTCCCACATTACAGCGTCCAGCCCTGGCGGTACTCGCGGCGGAGGTACTGGTTGGCGGCCTCCAGATTGGTGAAGCGGAAGGCAGCGGGATCCCAAAGCAGAGCGTGCTGGGTAAGCTGCTCGCGCAGTTGCACACGCAGGGCGACGTTGCCGAGGAGGACGACCTCGGCCAGGGGCCCGGCCCAGTCGAAATTGGAACCGGCGGGCTGGCCGCCTTTACAGGCTTCGATGAATTCGAGGTAATGGCCGGGCGAGGAGGGGATTACTTTGGGTTTGGGAATGGCCTCGGCCTTTTTGCCGTCGATCCAGATGCTGTTGTTGAGAATGAAGCCTTTTTCACCAACGAGGAGTCGACCATTGTCGCCCATGGCAGCGCCTTCGGGCAGACGTTCGGGGCGAGGCGGGCGCAGGCCGCCGTCGTACCAGGTCAGGGTCAGCGGCGGCATCTCCACCGCGCCGGCGTCTGGTCCGCTGAGACCGCGAACGTGGGCATTGCGCGGATCGACCTCGGCCTTGCGCGCGGGGAAGCGATAGGTGACCATGGACCCGAGGGGAAACGTCTCGGCGTTGACGCGGGTGGAGGCGGCCTGCACGGAAACGGGATGGCCGAGGCGCAGGGCGCGGAAGACGGGGTCAAACGCATGACAACCGATGTCGCCCAGAGCACCTGTGCCGAAATCCCACCAGCCACGCCACTTGAACGGGTGATAGATCGGGTGATACGGGCGCATCGGAGCCGGGCCGATCCACAGATCCCAATTGATCGACGCGGGCACGGGCGGCTCGTCCTTGGGTCGATCGACGCCCTGCGGCCAGTATTCGCGGAACAGCCCCTGCGAGGGACGATCGGTCCAGATGTGGGCTTCGTGGATGGGGCCGATGAGGCCGGACCAAACGCGCTCGCAGAGCAGGCGAGTTTCGGTGCTGGCCTGGCCCTGGTTGCCCATCTGCGTCATCAGCTTCTTTTCGCGGGCGTATTGGGCCACCTGACGCGCTTCCCAGACGGAATGCGTAAGCGGCTTCTCGCAATAGACATGCTTTCCGGCGCGCATCGCGGCCATGGAACAGAAAGCGTGCATGTGGTCGGGCGTGCCGACGACAACGGCCTCGATCTCCTTGACCTCATCGAGCATCTTGCGGTAGTCGGTATAGATCTTCGCATTGGGATAGCGCTTGACGGTGTGAGCGGCATGTCCGGAGTCGACATCGCAAAGCGCCACAATGTTTTCCTTGTCCATGTTGCGGATGTCCTCGCCGCCCTGGCCACCGATGCCGATGCCGGCGATATTGAGCCTGCGGCTGGGCGGAACAGCGCCATCGGCGCCGAGAGCTTGACCGGGGATGAACTGGAATGCGAGGGTAGAGGCGGCGGAGGCTTTGAGGAAGGAACGACGGTTCATCACGGACTCCTTTGCATGACAGCTACAGGCAAC
>CAYSSA010000246.1:2969-6722 GCA_964433485.1 uncultured Tepidisphaeraceae bacterium
AAAGCAGATGCGAAGCGGCCAGGTTCCTGCGAACCCGCACCTCTGTGTACAAACGACGGGGGATGGTTGTTGTGTGCGAAAGGCCAACGCGCAACGGACGCGGCCGGGAGGCTGTCCCGGTCAGTTGCCGCCGGAGGCGATGCGGGCCATGCGTTCGCAAAATACGGCCACATCCATCGTGGTGTCGGTCCAGTCGGTCCTGTTCAGCAAATCCCGGGCGGCGGGTTTAAGCGGCAGTCGCCAACGATCGGAGAACACGGGCGAAAGATCCTTGCGGGCGGCGACGCTGGCGGCGACGAGCCAGTTGGTCGACTGCGCCATGGCCGCGTCTTTGCTGCGCGGCTTGACCGGCGGACACTTCCAGAGTGCGGCGTAGAATCGCCTGAGCCACTCATCGCCGCCGCAATCACGGCGCAGTTTGAGCATGGCCGAGGCGTAAATGACGGGCTGGTCCGATGGGTGAAGGTGGCGCCCGGCGGCGTCCTTGAGCCGCGGAGCCTTTTCATCCAGCCCATCGAGCGTCGTGAACGCCTTCAGGAAGGGCATGTCGGACCTGGAAAGCGCTTCCTCGGCCTGCTCGATCATCTTGCGCGTTCCGGCGTCGTTGTCCTTGCACTTGAGGCTGTCCATGCAGACGTAGCGCATGAACACGGCATAGCCGGTGATGAAGAGCGAATGCCGGTCTTCAAATGTGTAGAAGTTGCGACCCATTTCATAGAATTTTCCAAGTTGTGGCAAACAAAACCAGCTAATGAGGAAAGGCATCGGCATCGCGCGACACCAGCGGATAGTCATTGCCGTAGAAGCCGGCCACCTCAATGCCGCTGACGCCGATATACCCGCAGCCGTAGCCGCAGGTCAGGCTTCCATCGGGGATGGCGTTGATGGTCGGCTTGCCGCCGAGTTGTTTGAACAGGCCCGGCGATCGGCCGGTCAGTTCGCTGTAGACTCTCCAACCTTCGTCCAGGCGATCGAGAAAGCGAGCCATGACGGCCGGATCGTGATTGGCGGTGGTGGTCAACAGCACGACTTTCCGGCCCGTCCAGGGAACCAACTTGAGCGAATGGCCCTTGTTCTCCCACTTGTCCGGGTTGAACACGATCGCGCGGCAATCCACCGGTTCACCCGGTTTGAGCGCCTCCGCGGCCGACAGGGCGAACCATGCCAGCAACACCACACCAATACCGGCGAAGGTCTTTCTCATGATGACTCCTACCGCTGGTAATGCCCGGCGTCGCTACGAGTTGCAGCCGACTGTCGCCGCGATGCATCGGACACCGCGTACTGCTGGTATCGAGGCATCGACTTCCGCTCTTGCGTCGGCGGCCGCGCCCGGCCACACTCAGGCGCATGTCTCAGGTCCGATCCGTTACGGTTTACTGTTCTTCCAGCAAGCGCATTCCCGCGGTTTATTTGCAGGCCGCTGAGGAGCTTGGGCGGGCTATCGCTCAGGCCGGTTGGACGCTTGTCTACGGCGGCAACGACACCGGCTGCATGGGAACGCTCGCTCGGGCCGCGCGAGCCTCCGGCGGACGCGTGGTGGGCGTGTCGCCACAGATATTCGTGGACAAGGGCGTCGTCGACAATCTTTGCGACGAATTGATCATCACCGAGGACATGCGCAAACGCAAAGAGATCATGGAACAATCGGGCGATGCCTTCATCGCGCTGCCCGGCGGCATCGGCACCTACGAGGAGTTGTTCGAGATTCTGGTTGGCAAACAACTCAAATATCACGACAAGCCCATCGTGGTGATGAACGTGGAGGACTATTTCCGGCCCTTCATCGAGATGCTCGAACACGGCCGGGAACTGGGCTTCGTGCGCAATGGCACACTGCAACAGATGCACATCACGTCATCGATTGCCGACGGCATCGAGCACGTGCGCGGCTACGAGCGCGGCTGTGCCGTTGAAGTCGTTCTCGAACGCCCGGACGAAGCCAGCGGAGGACTGGAAGGGTAGCAATCCGTGGCGGGATGGGCGGTTGGCCTGACAGGTGACAGACCCTATCATTGCGACCATGCTCCGCCGACTCCATGTGCCAGTGCTCCGGCCCGGTATCATTGAACTCGACGAGGCCCAGTCCCATCATGCCCGCAATGTCTTGAGGCTGGGTGTCGGCGATGATGTCGAGCTTTTTGACGACGAGGGGAATACCGGCGCGGGGCGCGTTTCTGAAGTATTGCCCCGAATGCGGATCGCCATATCGACCACATGTCCACCGGCGACGGAACTACCGCGTATTGCCGTGGCTTCCGCAATACCCAAGGGAGCGAGGGCAGACTGGATGGTGGAGAAACTCAGCGAGCTTGGAGTGGTGCGGCTGACACCACTGCTGACGGCGCGGGGGGTGGTCATGGCCGAGAACAAACGCCGCCGATGGCAGAGACTTGCGGAGGAGTCGGCCAAGCAGTGCCGACGCGAAGGAGTCCTGCGTATCGACCCGCCCGCCAAACTTGATGAGGCCCTGGGAAACCTCCGCGGGCACGGATGGTTCTTCTCGACAACCGCCGGCGCCGTATCGCCATTAAGTGCGGCCGAATCCCTCGCTAAATGCCCGTATCTGTTCCTTTTCATCGGCCCGGAGGGCGGCTGGACAAATGAGGAGGAGACGCGCCTGCGGGATCGGGGCTTGACGCCTGTGTCATTGGGCACGACCATTCTCCGCGTGGAAACAGCGGCCATTGCCGCGGCGGCTATTGCCCGAACGCTCGCCGGGCCACTGGGCCGCCAAGTTCAGGACTAATGCAGCGCCAACCGGAGCACGCTTGAGCCAATACCCACCGACCTATCCATCCGGGCAAATGCCGTATCAGATGCCGGGCCAGCCATTTGACCCGCTGGCCGACCTCCTCGCTCCAGCCAGGAAAGCGGGAGTGCTGATGATCATCATCGGGAGCATTGGCCTGGTATGCGGGCTGTGCTTTGGCGGCTTGGGCTTTGGCTGGGATGAGTTCGTGAGCAATGCCAACCCGGACGATCTGGCCAACCTGATGCAGATCGAAGCGCAGTTCGGCATTACGGCCAAGGTGATGTTGATGGTGGTGGGCGGAGGTTGCCTGGTGGTGGGCCTCCTGTACCTCGTGTTTGGAATTGTCGCACGCGGCGGGGGTGCCTTTGGCATTTACGCGTCGATGGCGCTGGCCATTCTGATGGGGCTTTATGTCGCGATAAATGCGATCGCGCTTCTGGCGACAGGCGGTGGCGGCAACCCTCTACAACTGGTTGTAGGCGCGTGTTTTACAGTATTTGGCTTGGGCGCGACGATTCTGCTCGTGACATGGCTGGTTCAGGCGGCGCGTAACATCGGGCGGATTCGCGAACTCCGAGAATACCAGCGGAATCTCTACACCAGACACGTCCAGCAGTACTCGGCCTATCAACAGTATTACCAGCGCCAGAACTGGCCGGGATATGGCCAGCGACCATCGCAGCAGTCGCCGCCGCCGGGCAACTGGCCGCCACAACCGCCACAGGCGTAGTGCTCACCAGTCGTAGGCGTTGACCTTGATTTCCCGGAACTCGCCCGCGCAATAAAGTTCCACTCGTTCGACGCGGGTATAGCAATTGTGGATGGGGAAGGTCTGCCCGAAAATGTTGCACAGCATCGGAAACTCGATGCGTTTGAGCGTCCGATCCTGCATCACCGGCACATGACAGACGTACTCCCGGTTCACCCAGACCTCGACGTCCTGGAGATCCTGCCCCGTGAAGTTGGTGATGTCCAGCCGCTTGATACCGTACTCCACC
>CAYSSA010000247.1:0-6687 GCA_964433485.1 uncultured Tepidisphaeraceae bacterium
GTTTGTCCTGGGCAAGACAGGACTGGCCGATTGGAAGGCGACCATTCGCAATCAACCCGGGCCATGGGCGGAAATTGCCGCGACGCGAGTGATCATCACCGTGCCGTCACAGCACGTCAGGGCACTGGAGGATCCGGAGTCGCTGGCGAAGTTCTGGGACCAGGTGTTGGACGCCTGTGCCGATCTGGCCGCCATTCCGCGGCATCGCCCGCGACCCGAGAGGTATGTGACCGATGTACAGATTTCGGCAGGATACATGCATTCCGGGTATCCGATCATGACGCATCTCGATGTGGCGGACCTGATGGTGGACCGCGAGGCGATGATGCAGATGAAGCGGGAACCGGTTTGGGGCCTGTTCCATGAGATGGGCCACAATCACCAGTCATCGTTGTGGACGTTTGACGGCACTGTCGAGGTGACCTGCAACCTGTTCTCGCGCTATTGCCTGGAAACAGTCTGCCGCATCCCGATGGATAAGCAGGGCAAAGGCAACGCCGGGCGAGTCAAAGCATACCTTGAATCAGGCGGCGACTGGGAAAAGTGGAAAAACGACCCATTCCTGGCACTGGGCATGTACGACCAGCTCCGGGCTGGCTTTGGCTGGGAGACGATCCGGAAAGTGCTAGCGGGGTACCACGATATCCCGCGAAACCAGAGACCGCGCACCGAACAAGAGAAACGGGACCAGTGGATGGTTCGATTTTCCCTGGCCGCGGGAAAGAACCTGGGGCCTTTCTTTCAGGCGTGGGGTGTGCCAACGAGCGAGCAGGCCCGCAAGTCGATCGAACATCTGCCGGTGTGGTTCCCGGAGGGATTCCCCGGAAAATGATCGCCGGCGGTGGCCTGATTTCGGTAATTCACTGCTTATAATCTGGCCCAGCATTTATACACGGTCCCCATCCAATTCCGACCAACGTTGATCCCGTCGGGCGTGTCTGATTGTTTGAAGCGGGACAACAGTGTCACGCGACGACCTGATGCAAAGGGAGTGGCCAACTGAACGCCGGCTGCTCCCGAGAAGAATACAACGCGCTCGAACCAGACCGCAGAACGAGTCCTATCCACCCCCACGAAGCCCCGGATGCCCCTCCCCGCATCCGGGGCGCTTTATTTTTCAGCGCCGAGTCCTGAGTCCTGAGACCTGAGCGATGGATTCCGCGCCTGCGTGGCTTCGCGCACCCATGTGAGTAATCCGCGCTGCTGCACAAACATCCAGCCGCCGAATGCGGCCGCCATCAGAGACAATAAAGGCATGATGCCCGCGGAAGACAGCAAGGCAGAGGTCATGAGATTGAGGGCGGTGGCCAGGATCGTCACGGCAAGCGCAACCTGGGCAACGGCTTTCAATTGCGTGGGTCGCTTGAGCCAAACCAGGTACATCAAGCTCTCGATGATGACCGCCACGCCGAAAAGGAAGATCGACATGTCGCTGAGCGCGGTGTGGCCCTGGAGCTCCCAGTACTCGACCGGTTGACCGGCTTTCGGGCCAACACTCCAGATGACACCGGTGGGAAAGGGCTTGCCTGCAAGTCGGCTGATCAGCCAGATTGGGAAGCTCTTGGACAAAAGGATGAAGATCGATCCCACGATCATGGCGAACCACACCTCGCCGGCGGAGATGGGAATCCGTGACTCGGATATGCCGGGTCCGCGGTAATCCAGCACGCCAGGTTCGGGCATGGGCCGGTCATTGTCCGCCGGCTTGGGCGTCTCTGACAGCTTGGGCAACCTGGACAGATCCATAATCGACCTCCCCATGGACTTGAAAAGCCGTCCATTGCGGCAAGAATGTTCGATTCTTCAGCATACCCGCTGGAGTCCAAGAGGAAAACAAGGAGCCGCATGTCCGACGCACTCGTTCAAATTGACCAGGTTGCCGCCCGCGCGGCCGCCGACCTCGCCGCTGTCACCACGCTCGACCATCTCGAGCAGTTCCGCATCAAGTACCTTGGCTCCAACGGCGAGATCAAGAATCTCATGCAATTGCTGAAGCAGGTGCCGGGAGACCAGAAGAGAGCCTTCGGCCAGAAAGCCAACGCGGTCAAGGAACAGGTTGCCGCCGCATTCGAAGAGAAGAAGGCCGGTCTGGCGGCCGATGCGACAGCCGGCAGGGATGCCATCGACGTGACCGAGCCCGGCGCCCGGCCGGCGCTGGGCAATCGCCACATTCTCATGAAGGTCACCGATGAACTGACTGAGCTGTTCGCCCGCATGGGCTTCTCTGTTGCGGCAGGCCCGGAGGTCGAAGATGAGTTCCACAACTTCGTCGCGCTGAACATCCCCAGGCAGCACCCCGCGCGCGATCCACTGGATAATTTCTACCTGACAGCCGATAGTCCGGCAGCCAATACAGCGGACCAGAGATCACTGGCGACGGACACGTCGCCGATCCTGCTTCGCACACAAACCAGCACCGTACAGATTCGCGTGATGGAGAGCCAACGGCCACCGATCCGGGTGGTCATCCCCGGACGAGTCTATCGGCCGGACACGGTGGACGAAACCCACTTGTTCCAGTTCCACCAACTGGAAGCCCTGGTTGTAGACAAGCACATCACGATGGTGGATCTCAAGAGCACGATATTGCAGTTCGTGCGGGCGTACTTCGGCGCCGAGACCCAGGTGCGCTTCCGCCCGAGTTTCTTTCCGTTCACCGAGCCGTCGGCGGAGGTGGATGTGTGGTTTGAGGATCGCGGCAAGTGGATCGAACTCGGCGGGTGCGGGATGGTTCATCCCAACGTGCTTCGCGCCGGGAACATCGACCCGGAAGCCTATTCCGGCTGGGCGTTTGGTTTTGGCATCGAGCGTATCGCCATGCGCAAATACGGCATTGGCGACATCCGATATTTCATCCAGAACGACTTGCGATTCCTGAAGCAGTTCTGATCGCCGGGCCCGTGATGAACCTGCGGTGTTGATCCGGCCAGTTTGCCGGATCTTCCATTTACGGACCCATGCCGGGGAAAGGGCCTCGCAACCAACCTATTATACCAAGAGCCCGAACATGGATGGTAAAGTCAGAGGAGTTGGCTGAATCCAGCCGGAGTGGTTTGGCGGGCCGACTGCCAAACGACAAATGCCCCGAAACGCATGCAAACGTCCCCGCCAAACCATCGTTCATCACTCGCCGCCGCGTTCACGCTGGTGGAGTTACTTGTGGTCATTGGCATCGTCGCCATGCTTATTGCCATTCTGCTTCCCTCGCTCAATCGCGCTCGCGAATCGGCCCGGCGCACGGTGTGCCTTGCCAACATTCGCAGCCTGACGCAGGCTGCCCTGCTCTACGCCGGCGACAACCGCGATTGTCTGCCGGAGGCCGCCAGCGCCAATACGCCGGCCGAGAGCCAACTCTGCCCCCGCAACCAGGTGCTGCCGGCATGGACGGAACTCGATGCGGACATGTACGTGCTGCCGAGCATCGGAGGTCTGCTGGCCAAGTATCTCAGCAGCAATGGCCCGCGGGTCTGGCAGTGTCCCAGCGCCCCGGAGGACACCTTTCGGATCACGGGTGACGATCCATACTGGGGCACTCGCAAACCCAATGAGTTCATGCCTCATTACAACTACATGGCCGGCAAGGAGCTCTTTGAGCAGGCGGCCAATGGCGGGCCAGTGGCCGGGCAGTTCAAGCTGCGCGAGTGGGCCTCGCGCAACGTGAGCGGCCTGCGGACGACGCGCGCGGTGCCTCAGGGGCAACGCAGTTCGCAGGTAGTGCTGTTCCACGATCGCGCCAGCACACACCATTCAGCGGCGCGCGCACAAATCTACACCGCGCCCACCGGGGATTTCTTCGCGAATTTCGGCTATCTCGATGGTCATGCCGAGGGGCGATCCTACCGTAACGCCGACCAGTACATCGCCACGCTGCACCGGGCCATTCCGCAGACTTGGTTCGGCCAGGATTTTCAACAGGCATTCCCCGAGCAATATGGCAAGTGAGCGGACTGCTCAACCGCGCGGCCGGCGAGGTCGACGGCCCAGAAGCAACGAAGCCATCGCCGGCGCCAGGGCCAGCGGCTCAGGCGCCACGGCCACTGAAGCGGACATCGCCTCAGACGCCGCGGGATACATGCCGGCCCCGAGATGTGCCGACACGAGCCCAAAGTCGGCGGCGTCGATGATTCCATCGAGGTTCACGTCGCCGTCAAGGTAGCTTCCAGTCCGCCCCATATTGGCAACGATGTTCACGAAGTCGGCGGGCGTCACCTGGCCGTCGAGATTGGCGTCTCCCAGGCAGGTGTACTTCAGCAGAATCTGGTTGTAGACACCGTCAGACGTCACCGGCTGGCCCTCAAAATCGGCCAGATGCAACTGGTGGTTGTCCACCGGCGCGATGATGGCGGGATAGCTCGTGCCGGGGATGGTGGGGACCGTTGTGTAGATGCCCCCCTGCCCGGTCTGGCCCTGCCTGAGCCACTGCCTCACCTGTTCATAGGGGGATTCGCCGGCCGCATAGGAATAGACACCACCGTACTGGGCAAGATCAAGGCCATTGGCCTCGATCTCAGCCGCGATGTTGGTGTCGTAGATCAGTTTGCCGCTGGGGGCAAGCGCCTTGAGCACGGGCGACAGGATCAACGTGAAATCCATGTCCAAACGATCGCCGGTGTCGTTTCGACGCGAGCCGGTGGCGACGTAGACGGTATCGCCGGGGCGCAGCAGACCAAACGAAGCGGGATAGGCATCGGCCTCGCTGCTGTCGTAGACGAATCCTGGCGGGAAACTGTAGGAATAGACGCGCGTGGAGTTGACATAGACGGCGGAATTGACCCCATCGAGCGAGTTCTCGCTTACGCCGAACTGGTAGGGGAACATCCTGACGCCGCCGCCGTAAGCGGCGATGTCGGCCGCACTGACGGTGTAGGCGACGATAGCAAACCGCTCGATGCGGTTACCCTGCGCGCTGCCCGGGCCAGGCACGATAATCGGAACCGAACCAATGCCACCCGAGGGCGAAATCCTGATGTTCGTTCCGGGCGCAACGAAATCACCGGCCATATCGCGTTCCAGCGGCACATAGTTCTGCGGATAGCCCACGCTGAAACTGCCGATTGGACCGTTGGCATTCCATAGAAAAGACCAGCCCGGCGCAACGCCGGTGGAGGTGAAATCATTCTTCAGATTCGCCACGGCGACTTCAGCCAAGGCGCATGGCGAGGCCACCGCCAGCAGGCAAGCCAACGCGGCGCTGGGAACTGCGGCATGGAAGGGATCGCGGTTCACAGTCTGGTTTCCAGAATGGGATCAGACGCGGCGGCGCAGCATCAGCGCCAGCCCTGCCAGTGCAAAGACACCAAGAGTTGCGGGTTCGGGCACGACCACTGTGACATTGTCCACGTCGAAGTACCGTCCGTTCTGCGGGTTGGTGAGAATATCGGCCACCGGCGTGCCTGATGTCCAGATGCGGATGCCGATCTCCCGGCCGATCACGGCCGGGTCGTTGATAAAACCACTGCCAACTGAGAACTGCTTCATGCTCGTGGTGGTCAGACCCGCCGCCGCGTCGTTGTATACGTCCAGGGGAGCGCCCACCAAGTGCGGAACCAGGGCGTTGTCGTAGTAGAAGAAACCCAGGCTGATTCTGTCCGTCGCCAATGGCATGCTGTTGCTGAGACAGATGCCCGCTGACAGCGTGTACTCCTTGCCGGCCTGATAGGTGTGACCGGACAGCGTCTGTGAAAAGGCTTCGCCAAACTGCCCGCTGCTGAGGATGTATCCCAACTGATTTCCGTCGACGTTGGCGATGCCCGTGATGTTCAGGAAACTGCCAAGAAAAAAGCCGTCCATATCCCACGCGTCGGGAGTACCGACGAATGGAAACGCGTTGGGGATGGCTGGATTCTCAAAAGATCCATTGGCCACGGGCAGCGAATCGGCCCGGACCACCATCGAAGACAAGACGAGAACAACCAGAATTGCGACGCTTCTCACACTCATACCGACCTCCAACTTGAAGTTGATGAACTGGCATGGTTCATTGGATTTATGCACAGACCTTGGCCGGGCGATTTATGCCCTGAAATGCCTCGCCGCGACCAACAGATGAACCACACCGACAAACCAACCAGGCGACGCAGCCATGGACGCAAGCACTACGCACCATAACGCACTATGTTGATGCGATATTGCGGGAACCCACCGGATTCCCTATGGCAAACTCGCCGCCGGCGCTATTCCGCAGCCTCCAGACAATAAACATTGCCGGCGTTGTCTCCAAATATGAGCACGCCCTGCCCGATGGCCGCCCCGGCGGCAACGCCGCGCGAAGCCGTAAACTGCCAGAGTTGCCGTCCGGTTTTCAGATCCAGCACGTAGAACTTCTTGTCGAGCGAACCCACATAAACCCGCCCCGCGCTGATGACCGGCGAACCATCGACGTCGCCTCTGGTGCGAAACGCCCACGCCCGCTTGCCGGTCTTCATATCGATGGCATGCACCTGACGGTCGCGCGCGCCGACCACGGCGATGCCGTCGCAGATGGCGGCCGATGCGTACACCATTGCGCCGCCCTCGACCTGATCGTATATCCAGTGCTTTGTCCTGCCATCCGTGCCGATGCACATGACCTGGCCCTGATCGAGCGACACATAAATTCGGACGAGCGCCGGCGGCCGTCCCGTCGTTGCCATTTACCTGAATTCCGAGTGCCCGATTTCGCAAAAATATACCAGGACGCTGAGCGAG
>CAYSSA010000248.1:0-2366 GCA_964433485.1 uncultured Tepidisphaeraceae bacterium
AGCCACAGACCAATCGGATCAAACACGGAGTTGAGCATTCGGCAGGGAGCGGAGCGTCGTGATGATGAAAGATGCGCTTGTGACAAGTCCTCGGCATGTCCCGACGGCCTTGCCGTTTGATTGATGTTGTGTTTCGGAGCGGGTGCGGAGTATCGGAATGTATCACCTTCACACCAATACGTTTGGCATCGTGTTGTTGCTGCTGCTGGCCGGGATGCGCGTCGAGTCGGCCGAGTATTTCGTGGCCCCGGACGGCGACGATGCGAACTCCGGGTCGATGGACAGGCCGTTTGCCGGGATTCAGCGGGCGCAGGAGGCGGCGTCGCCGGGCGACACGATTCACATTCGCGGCGGGAAGTACCTGATGAAGGAGAGCCAGATCGCAAGCCGGCAGCGCATCTGGGCCTACGTCCACCTGCTCAACAAGAGCGGAAGCCCCGGAAAGCGCATCCGCTACCAGGCCTACCGGGATGAGCGACCGGTCTTCGACTTTTCCGAAGTCCGGCCGGCCGGCAGACGGATCGACGCCTTCCACGTCACCGCGAGCTGGGTGCATCTCAAGGGCATCGAGGTCACGGGCGTGCAGGTAACGATGAAGGGCCACACCCAGTCGATCTGCTTTGCCAATAATGGAAGCCATAATATCTACGAAATGTTGAGCATGCACGATGGACAGGCGATCGGCCTTTACAGCGTGAGGGGATCGGACAATCTGTTCCTGAACTGCGACGCGTACCGCAATCATGACTTCACTTCGGAAGACGGCCGGGGCGGCAACGTCGACGGATTCGGCTGCCACCCGAGGGAGGGCGACAGCGGGAATATTTTCCGGGGATGCCGGGCCTGGTTCAACAGCGATGACGGCTTCGACTGCATCAATGCCCATGAGTCGGTGGTTTTCGAGAACTGCTGGGCGTTTTACAACGGCTATTCTCCGGGATTCGAGCGCCGGGCCGACGGCAACGGGTTCAAGGCCGGCGGATACGGCTCGACGCCGGCGGAGCAATTGCCGAAAGCCATTCCCCGCCATGTTGTGCGGTTTTCGCTGGCGGTGAGGAACCGGGCCGCCGGGTTTTACGCCAACCATCATCCCGGCGGATGCGACTGGTTCAACAACACCGCCTGGCGCAACGGCGTGAATTTCAACATGCTGGGCCGCCTGTCCGACAATCGCACGGATGTGGATGGCTTCGGCCACAAATTGCGCAACAATCTGGGCTATCGCGGAGGGGCCGAAATCGTCCGGCTCGATCGCGCCAGGAGCGATGCGGCCAACAATTCATTTGACATGGAAATCAAGCCTGGCGAGGGCGATTTTCTCGGCCTGGACGAGACGGAGCTGCTTCGACCGCGTCAGGCCAACGGCGACCTGCCGGAAATCCGCCTGCTTCACCCGGCGCCGGGAGGCCAATTGATTGACAGAGGCGTGGACATCGGGTTTCCCTATCGGGGCGCCCGGCCCGATCTGGGCGCGTTTGAGCATTGAGCCTCGAGCCTCGCGGCGATCATGGCTTGACAACCAATTCCGGGTAAGATGCCTGCGACCAACACAGGGAGACACAATGCGGACAACTCTTGCGGTGCTGCTGGCGTGTGCTATTCTCTGCCCGGCACGGGCAGCGGAAAATCGGCTCAGCTACGTTGACCTTGTCAAGCGAATCACGGATCTCGAACGTCTGGCGGTGCTGCCCGAAAAAGGCGAGGCCTGCGCGCAATGGTCGAGCTATGACCGCGCCAGTCAGTACGACCCGGCAACCGGCCGGTACATCAAGTGGGACGCCAATGGAGACGGCAGCGGCTACATCCGCAAGGAGGGCGAGTCATTTGTGGTGGCCGAGATGGAAGGCCCTGGATGCATCTGGCGCATCTGGTCCGCCCGGCCACAACAGGGACACGTGCGCATTTACCTTGACGGCGCGGCGGAACCAGCGGTCGATCTTCCATTCATCGGTTACTTCGACCACAAGAACGAGCCGTTCACGGGCAAAGCGCTGGTACACAATGTGGCCAACGGCGAGAACAATTACGTGCCCATTCCGTATCAGAAGTCGTGCAAGATCGTCGCCGACAAGGGCTGGGGGAACTATTACCATTTCACCTACGGAACGTTCCCCAAGGGAACCGAGGTGCCGACATTCAGGCGACAGCTATCGGAGGAGGAGGCGACCGCGCTGGCGGCCGCCGACAAGACGTTGGCGTCCTGCGGCCCCGAGCCTGTTGCGATGCGCAATGGACAGACGACTGAATCGCGGAACGTGACTGTGGCGGCGGGGCAGACGGCGGCGGTCGCATTGCTATCGGGCCCGCGGGCAATCACCGGACTGCGCGTGAAGCTCGACTTGCCGTCGTCGCCGGAAGATCGGGTT
>CAYSSA010000248.1:2400-6302 GCA_964433485.1 uncultured Tepidisphaeraceae bacterium
ACCTGGGACGAAGAGACCGCACCGGCGGTATGGGCGCCGCTGGGCGACTTCTTCGGGACCGCCGCCGGAGCCAACCAGTATCGCTCGCTGCCGCTCGGTTTGACCGAAGCCGGCGTGTGGTACTGCCACTGGTACATGCCGTTCGGCAAGGCGGCGAAGATCGAACTGGTCAACGACGGCAAGACGGCGCGGACCGTCGCGTTTGATATCGTTCATGCGCCGTTGACCCGGCCAATCGAGACGCTGGGGCGCTTCCACGTCAAGTGGCACCGAGACGTTTTCATGCCGGCGGAGAAGGAGCGGGCGATCGACTGGCCGATGCTGTACACCGAGGGCCGGGGACGGTTCGTCGGCGTGATGCTGCATGTGTGGAGCCCCAAAGGCGGGTGGTGGGGAGAGGGCGACGAGAAGTTTTTTGTGGACGGCGAAAAGTTCCCCTCAACATTCGGCACCGGCTCGGAGGACTATTTCGGCTACGCCTGGAGCAGCCCCAAGCTGTTCCAGCACGCACTGCACAACCAGACGATCTCGATGAACCTCCGCGGCCATATTTCCGTCAATCGATGGCACACGGCCGACAACGTGCCCTTCCAGAGTTCCTTCCGCGGCGACATCGAGAAGTATTACGCGGACAAGCGGCCCTGCCGGTACGCGGCGGTGGCCTACTGGTATCTGGCGGCGGGACAAAAGGATGGCTACGAGGCGGCGACGCTGGAGGATCGAGTGGGCTACTGGAACATCCCGCGGGGACCGCGCGTACCGGGGCTGCTGGAGGCCGAGGAGATGAAGGTGCTGGGCAAGACCGGCGGCAACGCCGAAACGCAGGAGATGAGTTTCCCCGGCGGCCACTGGAGTGAAGATGCGCAGCTCTGGTGGACGCGCGGCAAGCCCGGCGACAAGCTTGAGTTGGCGCTGCCCGTGGCCAAAGCCGGAACACAGAAGATCGTGCTGCAGATGACCAAGGCGAGGGATTACGGGATTGTTCAGATCTCACTGGATGGCAAGAAACTCGGCGAACCGATTGATCTTTTCAACCCGGACGTTGTGCCGCTGGGACCGGTGACGTTCGGGCCGGTCGATCTGTCGGCCGGTGAACACAAACTGACATTCGAGATCGTCGGAGCCAATGAGAAAGCGGTGAAGGCGTACATGGTCGGCATCGACTATGTGAAACTGGAGCCGTGACCGCGCGAACACCGGGCGCCTGGCCGCCAAACCAATGCTCTCTGAGTATCTTTCATATTGGGAGTGACACAATGTTGAAAATGATGCGATCATGGTCCGTTGTCTGTGTACTGTTGGCAACCGTTGTTCCGGCAATATTCGTTGCACCGACGGCGCGGGGCCAGACGTCCCGCTTGAAAGTCAGCGAGAACCGGCGGTTTCTGGTGCGGGAGGATGGCACGCCGTTCTTCTATCTGGGTGACACGGCCTGGGAGCTGTTCCATCGTCTGAACCGGGAAGAAGCCGACCGCTATCTTCAGGACCGCGCCCGCAAGGAATTCACGGTGATCCAGGCGGTCGCGCTGGCGGAACTCGATGGCCATACCGACCCCAATCCGTACGGCCACCTGCCGCTGGTGGACCTTGATCCGACCAGACCGGACGTCAAGGACGGCCCGGCCAACGATTACTGGGACCATGTCGACTACATCGTCGAGAAGGCCAATTCACTGGGTTTGATCATCGGCTTTCTACCCACCTGGGGCCGCTACTGGCATGACAAGACCAAGGACGGCAAGCCCATTTTCACGGCGGCCAGCGCCGAAAGCTACGGGCTGTGGCTGGGGAACCGGTACAAGTCCAGTGGAATCATCTGGATTCTCGGCGGCGACCGGAGCGTCGACAACGACGAACAGAGGGAGATCATCCGCGCCATGGCCCGAGGACTGCGAAAAGGCGATGGGGGAGCGCATCTGATGACGTTTCACCCGCCCGGAGGCGGCGGTTCGTCCAAGTGGTTTCACGGCGACGACTGGCTCGATTTCAACATGCGGCAGAACGGGCATGTGGCGGAGTTCACCGGCCGTTACGACACCACGCGCAGCGACTACGATCGTACGCCCGTCAAGCCGGTGCTGGACGGTGAACCGATCTATGAAGACCACCCCGTATCGTTCAATGCCAGGAGCTTTGGGCACTCGATCAGCATCGACACTCGCCGCCCGCTTTATTGGGATCTGTTCACCGGGGCCTGCGGCCACACCTACGGACACCATTCCGTATGGCAGATGTGGCAACCGGGGCGCAATCCCATCAACAATCCACTGATGCCCTGGTTCGAGGCCATCGATCAACCCGGCGCGGGCCAGATGCGGTTCGGCCGAAACCTGCTGGAATCCCGGCCGTTCCTGACGCGCATTCCCGACGACACGGTGATCGTGACCGATCGCGTGGCCACATCGGTGCCCGGCGCTGGGCGCTACCGGTTTGTCGCCACGCGAAACGCGGACGGCAGTTACGCCATGGTCTATGCTCCAATCGGCCGGACGTTCCGCGTCAACATGGACAAGATATCGGGCGGCAAGGTGCAGGCATGGTGGTTCAACCCGCGCAACGGCGAGGCAACGGCTATAGGAGAGTATCCGAACACCGGACAACGGTCGTTCACTCCTCCGGACAAGGGCGAGGATCTTGATTGGGTGCTGGTGCTGGACGATGCGGCGCGCCGCTATCCCCCGCCGGGCAAGCGGCCGTGAACCTCACCGCAACGGTCCCGGTCAACGCCCCGACAACCTGTTGCGCTGCCTGGTTCGGGCACCCCCCGCAATCGGCGCGGGCGGACTGCTGATGGCGCGCCGGCAAGGGACAGAGGCTTTTTCCATGAGCAATCTCCGCGGGCGGAAGTCCGGCACCTGACTGGTTGTTTGAGCGACAAGACAAGCCGCGCTTGGTCGCGATATCCGCGGAGGCTTTCGAATCCGGAACCACGTCGGCGTTTGCGGACCGGCGAATCACCCCTTAATATCTATGACTTGGAGATTGGCAGCGTTATGACGTCCCGCTTTGAGGTTTACAAGAACGGCCAGCGGCTCAGCAGCTTCCAGCCGGTGGCGGCCTATACCGTGGGGCCGGAATCCGTACCCATGCCCGGCGAGGTGACTTTTCGCGACGGCTATCTGCATGTCAGCCGGGGCGAAGACGGACCGGCCGGGGTTGCCATGCTCTGGGACGTGGCGAACATGGGGACATACCACATGGAAACCACCCGGCTGCCGATACGAACCCGGCCGTACAATCTGAATGTCGAGATGGCCCGTTTCCGTCTGATGAAGATCATTCAGAAGTACGAGGACTGGAACTTCTTCGATTTCCAGAAGGCGGACAAGTTTAATCAGAAGTTGCGAGAGGCGCAGGATCTTCTGGCTGACGCGCTGGGGCGAATGGAGGACGGAGCGGAGGCATCGCGACTGGGTGACCAGGCGCTGGCCATCGGACTTGCACTGTCCGAGGAACTGTCGCAATTCCATGCGGATCTGCTCATCAACCGCCGGCGGCAGTCCAACGCCTTCGTGAAGCACGTTTTCGGATGCAAAGTCGATGTATCGGTGCAGAACCAGAAGTATCGCGAGATGCTCTGTTCCAATTTCGACTACGCCGTACTGCCGATGGGTTGGCGCGCCATGGAGCCGCAGGAAGGCACCATGGAAACAGAGGCGGTGGACGTCTGGGCCGAGGCACTGACCAAGAAACGCATCCCCATCATCGCCGGGCCGCTCATCAACTTCGACGAAACCGACCTGCCCGACTGGATGTTCATCTGGGAGAACGATTTCGACACCGTGCGCGAACTGGCCTATCAGCGTGTGCAGCGGCTTGTGTCGCGGTATCGCAAGGCGGTGTCCCTTTGGAACGTGGTCGCCGGTTTGCCAACCAACCGCGCGTTCACCCTCACCTTCGAG
>CAYSSA010000248.1:6318-6613 GCA_964433485.1 uncultured Tepidisphaeraceae bacterium
CGAGATGACCCGGCTGTTGATCTCGCAGGTGAAGAATGTCCATCCGGGAGCGCGGACGCTGGTGCAGATCCCGATGGCATTCGGCGAGTATCACGCCAAGGCACCCACCAGCGTATCGCCGGTTCTTTACGCCGAGATGGTCGCCCAATCGGGCATTGGATTCGAGGGTTTTGCGCTGGAACTGGAGATGGGCGTGCCATTGACCGGCCAGTACACGCGCGACCTGTTTCAGATCAGCGCATTGCTTGACCGTTTCTCCACCCTGGGCAAGCCGATCTTCATCACCGCCTGCTGT
>CAYSSA010000249.1:0-6577 GCA_964433485.1 uncultured Tepidisphaeraceae bacterium
CCTGTCGAAGCGGACTTTGCCGTTGCCGCGGGAGGAGCCACCGCCCAGGGCGTCCATTTCCAGCAGGGCCATGGCCGACTTGACGACGCGGTCGAACAGGGCCTTGTCGGTTGCTCCCCCGTCACCCTCGATATCGAAGATGCGGTAGACCATCTCCAGGTCGAAGCTGACATCGGGCAGCACCCGTTCCATGGGGCGCGGGTTGGCCATGGCAGTCAGCCGGTTGATGGAGTTCTCGCTCTTGACCTCGGTGATGGGCCGGCCGTCGCGGAACGATTTGCGGCTGTCCTCGGAGAGCCGGGCATCGCGCACAATCAGGCGCGTGGGTCCGCGCTGGAAGGCGGCCTGTTTTTTCGGGTCGCTCTCGCGGCTGGGGTCTTTGGCGGGAATGCCGAAAACGCGGGATGTGGCGGCGGTGACATCCGGATCCGTGACATCGCCATTGCACGGAACTTCGCCGAAATACCACTCGGCCAGGCTGCGCATGCGGCCCTTGAGCGATGAGCCGGGAATGAAGGGCTCGGCGCTGGCCGGGTTGCGGATGATGGGGTTGTCCAGGCCGGAGATTTCCATGGTTTCCTGGCTGCCACCGATGCGCAGCCCGGTGACGACAACGATGCGGCCGGTGATGCGGCGCACGGCGATAAGGCGTGGCTTGTTCATCAACTCACCTTTTCCTTTCCGTACATGAAGCCGACGACGGCTTCGAGATATGTCACGAACTTGCGGAACTGAGTGACGTCCTTGACCGTGTCGATTCCGCGATCAAGTAGATGGGCGAACCCTGAATGCAGTCTGCCCTGACCGCCGGGTCGTGTTGCGTAACTGACCTTGCTGCGGATCATCTTGAACAGGGGCTCGATGTCTCGCCGATAGACCTCGGCTTTCGCTGCGTCATCGGCTGATTGGGCCGTCAGGGCGTTGTACCGGTGGTATAGATCTTTGATCTCCCCAAAGAAACGGCGGAGTTGGGCACTGCCGACACTTTTGTGATCAAACGCCTCGGCCTGCTTCTCGGCAAGCTTATCATACAACTCCTGCTCGGGCTTGGCCGGATCAAACAGGCACTGGACGCCCGGCGCCCGCTGCTCGGCGGACCCGGAGGGTCTTGAACCTGGACTAAATCTGCTCATCGGAACCTCCTCTGAGTTTGTAGAGTGTGAAAACGGCTGCGGTATGAAGCACCAAGGCGTCTTCCGGGGAACGGACCCGCAGAAGATGCTCCTGGACCCTGGCGTTCTCCGGCGATTCGCGGAGATTGCGCTTGAGGTCGTAACTCATCTGCGCCCGCCACTTGAGATTCGCGGCGGACTTGCCGGCCATGGCCATCCGGCCATATTGCAGGAATCGGTAGAGCATGGATGGATTGAGCCCCTGTCGTTCCCCGATCCGCGTCTGGACCGCCGCGAGCAGGACCGCGTGCAGATCCAGGCTGCGCTGGAACTGGTCCCAGGTGAGCGTATGTTCGCCCAAGGTGATTCGGTTGCGGCCGCGGGCTGTGGCCGCGTCAATGGCCTCGTCCGCGGCGGCAGCCAGTTGGCGCACAGGCGTATTGGGTTTGGCGAAGACCAGGCCGGCGGAGAACGTGAGGCTTGGGTTGTCGCCCGACATATTGGCGAACCAGCGGCGGAGGTCCGAGACCAGTCGCAGCATGTCCTGCCACGGAGCGATCAGGAAAAGGTCGTCGCCACCGCCGAAAACGGTGTAGGTGTAAGGGTATTTCTCGCGCAGTTGATGGGTGAGGAACCCCTTGAAGAAGAGGTCGAGACTGCGGCTGAGTCCGGCCAGACGTCCGAAGGAAACCTGAGCGCCAAAGCCATAGCCCAGCAGCATGCCCAGGTGATCGACGTCGGCCTTCAGTGCCGCGAGCATGGGGCGCCGGTCGAGTGAGCCGGGGTTGCTTGCGCTGAGCCGGGCGATGTGATTGAAGGTGAGGGGGTCGCCGGCGCGAACCTCGTCATCGTCGGCCGCCTCCACGGCAGCCTGCCCCAGCAGGCGGACGTCATCGCCGCTGGCGATGGGCACGTGGTTGGCGGTAATGAGCACCGGGGTGGTCAGGTCGTCCGGGTCGAGTTCCAGGGCCAGCACGCGGCCATCGGCCGGTCGCCGCTGGGCAAGACCGACCCGGTAGCCGAGTATGTCAAGTTCGGGCGCGGTTTCGCCGGGACCGTCGATCGACAGGAATCGCGATCGGGGCAGGGACCGACCCAGATCTCGCATGCTGCGGGCGAACTCGGCTCTGTCAACGGGAAGTCCCTCGTGGGAGTCGACCCAGCCATCCACGGTCCAGGCGCCATTGACGCGGAGCAGCGGACAGGGCGTGGCGAGCCGTGCCGCGGCCAGCAGGCCGTCGGCGGCGCGATAGGTTGACGGGAACTTGTCGGCGGCGAAGTCGGCGTCGGTCAGCGCGGGGCTAATGCCGATGTCGAGACGGAGCGTGCCGGCCAGGTTGTGGAAGAACCAGTTCTGAAGGTAATCGGTTGCGGAACGCAGATTCTGGTTTACGGAAGGGGTGTCCGGAAGCAGAAGCAGACAGCGCCCACCGGCATCGAGGATCAGGTTGGTGATGGGCAGGCCGTTCCAGTCAAGAACACGGCGGGCGGCAAGGTGTGTCAGCAGGCTGACGTAAAACGAACGGGCGCGAAGTTGTCTGGCCAGGCCCTTCTCTCCCGTGTCACCGGGCCCCGCGTCCATAGGCGGTTGCCGGCGAAAGATGAAGTTCTGGATTCCGCCAAGGCCAATGGCCAGCAGTCGGAACCGGCCCTTGATGCGGTCGGCATCGCACGGTTCGCCGGGGGCGTCGTACTGCATGGCGAGACACGCGGCAAAGGCCGCCACCAGACGGCTGTGATCGAAGAGCGATACGTCCGGGTTCTGTGAGCGGTTTCGACTGGAAGGCACGGCATGGAACAGCCGAGAGGTCAGGGTGTTGATTCCCTCGACACAGGAGCGGGCGTCCGCATAATCCGTCGCGAGCCCGGAAATCAGTCGATCGGAAAGTACTTTGCACGCCTCTCGATAGGCTTCGCGGGTCTGAACCGAACCGGGCAGGAATTGGCCGGGGCCGAAGGCGAGTTCCCGCGTAGGACACCAGGCGCGTTCCGAAGCCGGTGTGGGGCTGGCGTCAGACGGCCAGCTCACCCGGCGAAGGATGGCGGCGAGAGCGGTGACGGGATCGGCGTCTTCTGGGCCCTGCTCCGCTGTCCGCCGGTCATGACCGCTGGCCAGCCAGTCTGCTTTTTGTATCAGGTGTTCGTCGAGACAGTCGCCGCTGGGGCGATGGTGGTTGGACGCGATGCGCTGGATGGCGGCACGGTCGAGACCACCGAAATTGGTGCGTGCCAGCTCAAGCGCCTGGGCTGTGTACAGAGCATGCAGATGCGTTGGTTTCCCGCTGACACGGTCCGTGGGGCAGATATGCTGTTCCAGGCGGGCAACCTGTGGGCCGACCGGGAATCCGGCCGGCTGCAGCACTTTGCCGGCGTCATGCAGCAGACCTGCAACGGCCATGACGCAGGCATGTGTGTGCGCGGGTGCGGAATGCGGGGAATTCATGCGACCTCCCATTCGACTCTACCAAGTCCAAAGCTGGTGGCTTTCCCGAGATGAATCACGGGCAATGCGGCCAGGGCGGGTCCGATTTCCGCCCACGGGCCGGAGATGGTGGTGTGTCCAATCAGGCCGTCGAGGTCCATCTTGCGGCCCTGACGGCGGGAAAAACGGCGGACATTCCAGGGGCGGCACTGGGCATCGAGCGTGGTGAACTGCGACGGCTCCAGGCGGACGGCGGGGGTTGACGCGCGATCCTCCGCGAGGTCGCCATAGAATGCTTGAAATATCGCGTAACGGCGACGGGCCGCCACGGCCAGTTCCAGACCGCTGATCCGGTCTGCAACGATGTGACCTCCATCCTTCAACCGCAATGGCGTGACGAACCGCCATCTCAGGGCGCAGGTTCCAGGCACGCTCGCGGCTTCCGGAACGGGGGCAACGCGTGGTTCCACGCCGGTTTCATCGGCGCTGGACCAGACCAGCCGGCCGCTCAACGCATCCATTACGGTGCGCAACTGATACCTCAGCCGGGATGCGCCCAGACCGTGTTGTCCGATCTGTTCGAACGCATGGACGGCATAGGGCCAGAAGCGAATGGCCGGCCCGAACAGACGAAGATCCCACCGCAGTTCCCCAGGCGTACGTTGGGCCGATACTTCGGGCGCCGGCACGACGAGGACAAAGGGCTGAGGAATGTGGGAATACTTCCTCATGATAGACCTTCCAACCGGAGCAACCCCCTCGAACAGTTGCGAATAGGGACAGGCCATCTTCAGAATACAGTCTTGACACCGTCCGTGATCGACCTGGCACGCGAGGCGCTTCAGATGAAAACCAAATGCGCCGCGCAATGTAATACCGATAAACACGGGCAGTACCGCAAACGGATCCACACTGGCCACGAAACTTAACTGAATGTATGTCACCGCAACCCTTATTGCGCAAACACCCTTTTGTCCCGGACCCATACGGCGATCCGGCGTAAATGTACCCATGTCAGGCAGCGAGGTAAAGCGCAGGCGCGCGGTACGACCCAATGGAGCGGCCTGACGACTGCAACACCGGGACACGGACCGGTACATCATCGCAGCCGGTCCGTGTCAACCATTGCTTCAGCCGAAATGTCCGGGCGCCAAGTGGCCGGGTTTCCACGACAGCGAGCCCGAGAGCCCGAAGTTGATCACGATGCGGCTCCTGTTTACACTACGTCTACATACTGAGTCCGAAAACGCATGACACCCGTTGGTGCGGAAAGAATGGTCTTACGGAAACCGCCCCGCTTCCCCTTGATGCGCCCGCCCATCCGTCATCACGGCTTCTGGCGTCGATCCCGAGGGTGCGACACATATCGACTTGCCAGAGCTGCAACTCCTGGCAATCGTCCAATCGTTGATCGCCCATCGACGGGTTCCACGGGCGCAAACCGCCTGCAACGGGAATGCCGATGGCGATTGTCTCGCCATGTCATGGAGCCACGACCACCGTGCCGAGCGTGTAGAATCGGTCACCATCCAACAGCGCCGGCTTCAATCCAAGCAACACATTACGTTCAGCATCCTTCGATCGAAGTTTGAGTTTCAGTTCGTAGTCGCCGGGCTTCAAATTGGCCGGCAGCAAGAAATGGTATCGCTCAACGAATGGCCGGTCGGCCATGGGAAGCCATCGCCGGTTGCCGGCGTCGGCAGTCAAGTCGACCAACACCGGGCCGGCCAGGCGAAGGTGCAGTTGGTAGGCGTGATACGCCGGCGCCACGCCGCGGTTCTCCCAGTCGATCTCGATGACGGCCTGTTTTCCGGCTTGCAGCGCATCGGGCAGCACAACGCGATGAGGGAAATACCAGTAGCCGCACCGATTGAGCAGTTCGCCGGTCAGTTCCGGGTTGTCCTTCAGCCACTCATGCGCATATCCGTGATAACCGATGTAGGTCGCATGAAGCAGCTCCAGCGCCCCGCGGAAGTAGTCCGGCCCCTTCCTGCCCTTGCCGAATCTGGCCAACGCGGAACCTGGCCGAGCGTCCCAGTTGCCCAGTCGCTTGACCGAACCGTAGTGTTCCAGTTCGAACACGCTCGGCGTTTTCAGATAGGTGTCGGCGAAGAACTCCGGACTGCGGACCGTGAACCTGTCGCCAAAGCCCGCCAGATAGCCGTCAACCAGGATGCTGTCATCGCGATAGCCAATGCCATGCCGGACGGCGTACGAGTGAAGCGCCTTGCGTTCCTCCGGATCGGGCAGGTTGTATACAAAATCGTCCGACAGGATGAGCTGCGACCGTTTGAAATACTTCACATGTAGATCAATATGGCGTTTGCGCGTCTCCAGGCCGCATTCCCGACGGCTGCCGGCCCAGGAATGTCCCTCACCCCAGTCGCCGATGCTGCCGATATCGACGTAGCGTACCGACGGCCGTCCATCATAACGCCCGGCAAAGGCGCGCAGGAAGCCGTCCAACTTGGCCAGAAACACCGGATCATCGAAGCGAGGCTCCCAGGGGCCGTTGGCGTCCACTTCCTTGCCCATGCGATAATGGCCGCCGCGAGCGCCGGCTTCCATCACCCACCGCGGGGTTGCGAACTGCTGTTCGATGCGATCCGTACTGGTCTCCTTGCAACTGATGCGAAAGGCGACGCCCAGCCCGTGGCCCGTCCATTTGTCCACAATGCGGTCGATCACCGACCAGTCAAACTGGCCTTCCTTCGGTTCGAGATAGGCCCAGGCAAGGCGCAGGTAGACATGATCCATGCCGGGAAATTCCAACAGGTCGGCATCGTTTGCGATCTTGTACTTGTCGATGTTGTTGTCGGGGTAATGGTGGTACCAGCCCTTGTGCGGGTTGGGCAAAGGGGTGTGCGCGTCCCATTGCGGCCGGAGGTCGATGGACTGGCCCGCTATCGTGAGGCGACCGGCCAGAAGCCACAGCAGACAAGCCAGAAGATGCCGCATTTGTCCTCCATAGCACGCATTGCAGATTCGCCGTCGGCCTGCGCACCGGCCTGAAGAAGGCCGCCGGCCGGGCCCTCACGGTGCA
>CAYSSA010000250.1:0-2637 GCA_964433485.1 uncultured Tepidisphaeraceae bacterium
TATATGCTAAAGGTTTTTACCGCATAAACTCATGCGGCACAGGCAATTGCCCTGCAAACGTAGTGACGTTGCCCCCGAGAATCCAATGCTCTGCCCAGAATCCGTGAAATGCCGTGATGCCGGCGGCGTCATCTATCTGTAATGTTGTATTGGGCCTCGTTTTCGGTTGTATCTCTAGCGTATTCCGGCATTGGACTTGGACACGCGGACAGCGACATCCGGAAGTACGAAAGTGGATGGGTGTTGATGGCGCCGATTACGGACCCCTGATTCGATGAATCTCAACAGCCTGCATTACGGCATCTTTTTCCTGGCGGTGCTCGGAATCACATCCATACTCCGTCGCAATGTGACCGCCAGGAACCTCGTATTGCTGGCCGCCAGCTACTACTTCTACGCCTGGTGGGATTGGCGTTTTCTCGGATTGTTATGTCTTTCCACGCTCGTGGACTATTTCTGTGGCATGCTGATCCAGCGTGGGCGGGAATCTCCCCGTCTGTGGCGCGAAAGAGGACTTCTTCTCGGCAGTCTGGTTTTCAATCTTGGGATGCTCGCCACATTTAAGTACTATGGGTTCTTTGCCGAAAGCGCGGTCGTAGCCCTGAACCATCTCGGGTTCAGGGTCGATCTCCCGACGCTCAACATCATCCTGCCGGTGGGCATTAGTTTCTACACATTCCAAACAATGAGCTATGTCATTGACGTCTACCGCGGCGATGTTCCCGCGGAGACAAATCCGCTCAGCTTTGCGCTATATGTCGCATTTTTCCCACAACTTGTCGCCGGTCCTATCGAACGGCCGGGGCGGCTGTTGCCTCAGTTGGGCCGCCCGACTTGCATCACATGGGACAGCCTGTGTTCCGGGTTCTACCTGATCTGCTCCGGAGTGTTCAAGAAGGTTGTGCTCGCGGACAATGTCGCCAAGGCCGTCGAGGCGGCTTACACCCAGGCCAACCCCACCGCCTTGACCGCAATCATGGCGATGTACGGTTTCGCAATCCAGGTCTACTGCGATTTTTCCGGATACACGGACATCGCTCGCGGCTCGGCGCGTTGCATGGGTTTTGAACTCACGCGCAACTTCAACCTTCCGTTCTTCTCGGTCAATCCGGTGGAGTTCTGGCGTCGCTGGCACATCAGCCTCTCCACATGGGTACGCGACTACATTTACATTCCACTGGGAGGCAGCCGAAAAGGTCCCATTCGGACGCATGTGAACATCATGATCATGATGGTCCTGATGGGCTTGTGGCACGGAGCTGGTTGGGTCTATGTGATTTGGGGCGCCTATCACGGCGCCGTCTTGTGTATCCACCGGATCATGCGCCCGTGGATGGAAACGGCGTTCCGCCCGTCCGGCCGCCTCGCACAGCTCGCATGGGCCCTGTGCAGAGTGGCCATCTGCAGCCACATTCTGGGGATTGCGCTGATTGTTTTCCGCAGCCGAGGTCTGCATCAGATGTGGGCCATGCTCGCGGCACTTGGCAACTACAGGATTCCATCCCCATCTAGCGCAATGACCGAGAACATCGCCATCGTGCTGGCCTGCGGGGCGACGCTGTTTGTGGTCCAACTACTTCAGTTGCGGCGGGGCGACATGTACGTCCTCCTCAGGCTGCCGCGCCCGGCGCGCGCGGTTGTCTACGCGGTGGGCATGCTCGGTTTCCTGGCGTTTGGAGAGTTCTATGGCGAACAGTTCATCTACTTCCAGTTCTGACGATACCCCGTCAGATGCGCCTCGCCTGTCGGGCGGGTTTCCGTGGGGTTTGGCCGGCGCGATTGTGATCCTGCTGGCCGTCGAAGGGCTGGTGCGCCAAGGCGCTCCGGAACAATTCATCGCCTACTCCAGTGGCCGCGAGGAGCACTTCGCCGTGGCCAGCCATCTGGCCGTCGATCCTCCTGCTGATGTTGCCTTCATCGGCTCCAGCATGACTCGCGAGGGCATCGCCGCGCCTCTTGTTCGAGAACGACTGGAGGCGCTCCTGGGACGCCGGGTCCGCATCGCAAACTACGGAGTGGGCGGGCTTGTCGCCGATGAGGGAAATGCACTGGTTCGCCGCATGTTAAAGACCAACAAGGTTCCACAACTGCTGCTCTACGAGGTCAATCTGCTTCACTTCCGGCAATCCTCTTCATCCCAGGCGGGGCTTCTGGCGGCGTTCTGGGATATCGATGACTGGATACATGATTGCAAATTCGCTGGTTCTCCCCGCTGTCGCGAGTTGCCCATCGTCATTCGAAACGTTGTCGGTGAATGGTGGCGGACCCTCCGCTATCGGGAATGGGCGCCGCAGTGGATTCGTGAACAGATCGGCTTGTCGCGGGCTGTCAAATCGCCGCCGCTCAGCGGCGGGTATTCCAAGCTCCTGGGGTTCAACACGCGTCTGTCAACAAACCCGACGAAGCGGAATGCACTGCTGAAGAAGTGGCTGGAAGCCGGCCTCGGCGAGGGAAAGTACCGAGAGATGGATTCAGACATGCTCCGTCGTTTCCAGGACACACTCCGGCTGTGTGAAGAAAGGGGGGTGTCGCTGGTGTTGTACGAGACACCCCTCTGGCCGGGAGTCCAATCGCTTATTCCCCAGGAGGCGCGTCAAGAATTCGCTGCGACTGTCAGTCTGCTGGCCAATAAACATG
>CAYSSA010000250.1:2662-2917 GCA_964433485.1 uncultured Tepidisphaeraceae bacterium
GGTTGCGGACATGGAATTGGAACTGACCGACGAGCACTTCGTCGATGTCACGCATTTGAATCGACAAGGGGCAAGGTTGCTGACAGATTCGCTGATCGACCGAGCCGTCATGCCCTGGTACGAAAAGGCGTCAACCATTTCCGCCGGTGTCGGCGGCAACCTCTGCCCTGCGCCTGATAAGGCGTCAGAGCCTTGAAACGCGGCTACGCGAACCACGGCCGCTCACGCTTCTGGAATTCCTTGAAGACGCGTACG
>CAYSSA010000250.1:2989-3314 GCA_964433485.1 uncultured Tepidisphaeraceae bacterium
TCGGCACCGTTCTTGACGGCAAACCTGAAGCCTTCCTCGGGGCGATACGCGCCGGCCGCCAGAACCTTGAACGCGATCCACGGCTTGGTGACGGTCTTCATGAAAGCGGCGGTTTCCTCTGGGTTGATGCACCACATGTTGTCGTACCAACCCTTGCCGCCACTAAGCCAGATGAATTCCTTGCGGAGTTCCCTGGGCGTGGCCGAGGGATAGTCGTCGTTGTGGAATGTCTTGACGTAGAAGTCGCAGGGCACCTTGTGCTTCTCGCAGGCCATGGGCACAAGCAGCGAATGCCCGCCGACACCCACCGGCAGGTCGTGCTTTT
>CAYSSA010000250.1:3341-4984 GCA_964433485.1 uncultured Tepidisphaeraceae bacterium
GCAACACGGTCGACCGCGTCCGCCGCGATGAGCTGATCGGCCGCCACCCCCCAGACATAGAGTGCCACCGCGCCGGAATCGACTTGCTGCTGAATATGATCCTTCAGGGCGGTTTCGGTCTGTTCACGGGAGACCTTGATATGCGGAATGAACTGCATCTTTCCGCCATGCTCGCGGTTGTATTTCTGGACGAAACTGGCCCCGGTCTCGAAGACGGTGTTGATGCCATGCGCCTCGGCCAGCGCCAGAGTCTCCATCATCTTGGCCTCGGTCACATAGGCCCGGAAAAGACTGTTGACATATTTGAGGTCGCGGGAGTGCATGTAGCCGGACACAAGATTGCCGCCGAGGAGAATGCGACTGATCTTCGCCTTGCCCAGCGCCCCGAGCGGCATCTCGGCGGCACGAGCAGGGGGGATCGTCGCCCGAATGGCGGAGGGAGTCTGCGCCGCAGGCGTCTGGGCTTGTACCGTGCTGGCAGCAATGCCGGCCGCGCCGGCAGCGATGGACTGTTTAACAAACACACGGCGACTCAGGGGATCCGACATGGGCATGTGATTCACTCCTGTTCTTGTTCAAGTGTAATAGCCTCGACGGCATCCACCGTTGCCGGACATGTTTCGGTGGAGCATCGCGGCCGGACCAGACAGGCGATATCCTATATCAATCCGGATCAATCGTGTGGAAGGAGTGACACATGAAGCGGACGATAACCGTGATGTCGGACTGGCTCATCGCGTTCCTGCTCATATCGTTGGTGTCGGGCTGTGCCCGGCATGTTCCTCGTGGGACTGGTGAAGCGGCCAGCCTCGGAGAACTTGAGCAAGGATTTCTCCGGGTTCCCAATCACGACAAACCCTGGTGTTACTGGTGGTGGCTCAAGGCCAATGTGGACGAGCGGAGCATAACCGGCGATCTGGAAGCGATGAAGGCGGCTGGTTTTGGCGGGTTGCTCATGTTCGATGCGCGCGGCTACCACGAAGAGCATGTTGTTCCGCCCCCATCCCGAACGGGTTTCATGAGCCCGCGCTGGCGGGAACTGCTTGGGCACTCGATTCGGGAAGCCAACCGACTGGGATTGTCGTTCAGCATCAACCTGAGCAGCGATGCAGGAGCGCTCAAGGGCCCCTGGCCCGTGGGCAACGACGCGCCGAAAAAGCTCATCTGGAGCAGTGCCGACGTTCAAGGCCCCGCCGAAGTCGTGTGCCGCCTCGGCAGGCCAGAGGGCATGGATATTCACGAGATCGCCCTTTTCGCCCTGCGGCTCAACGTGCTGGGAGCAGCGCCCGCGGCGGTGTCGCCCGATCTTTCGGCCAGCTGGCACGAGACTCCCGAGAAGTCGGTTGGTGCCGACACGATCCTTGAGTCTCTTGATCTCAGCCGGTTGGTTGATTCCCGGGGCAACCTTGCATGGAAGGCTCCGGCAGGACAATGGACACTGCTCCGCTTCGCCTATACGAAGATGGACGGCCATGAGTATGACGTGGACGTATTGGACCCGCGGGCCGTAGAAGGCCACTTCAATCGCATGGGCCGAACAATACTGAACGACGCCGGACGCCTGGCCGGAAAGACGCTTACGCATTTTTACAGCGTCAGCTGGGAAGGCGCCGCTCCGACGTGGACCGCGGAAATGGAGAGCG
>CAYSSA010000250.1:5012-6577 GCA_964433485.1 uncultured Tepidisphaeraceae bacterium
GCCTATCGCGGCTACTCCATGCGCGATTGGCTGCCGGCATTGGCTGGCTATACCCTCCACGATCGCGGGCGGACGGATCGTTTTCTGCGGGACTATCACAAGACGCTCGGCGAGATGTTCATGGACAATTTCTATGGGAAGCTCCATCAGTTGTGCCGTGACAGCGGTCTTGGCTGGCATTCCGAATCGGGCGGTCCATGGAACCGCAAACTCCCGGATTTCCAGCACGCGGACCAGATCGCCTTTCTGGCTCGGAACGACATGCCCCAGGGTGAGTTCTGGTTTAATGGTCGGGCAATGAACCGGCCGGCCGCCATGACGGCTCATGTCTATGGAAGGCGACTGGCCGCGACGGAGGCATTCACCCACATGCTTCGTCACTGGTCTGCCTACCCGGCCGCTCTGAAGCCAGATGCGGACGCGGCGTATTGCGACGGCATCAACCATTTCATCTGGCATACGTTCACCGCATCCCCTCCGGAGTTCGGCAAACCTGGCGTCGAGTACTTCGCGGGCACGCACCTCAACCCCAACGTCACATGGTTCGCGCAGGCCGGCCCGTTCATCAATTACCTGGGGCGATGCCAATACATGCTGCGGCAGGGGATTCATGTAGCCGATTTGTGCTGTTATGTGGGCGACAACCCCTACCAGCACTGGGGGCGCGGCGAAAAATGGAGTGACAAAGCGACACTCGTGTCGGCGCCAGGGTACCAGTACGACCTGCTCAGCACCGAGGTCTTGCTCGATCGGCTGGCGTACAGGAACGGCGCCCTCGTATTGCCTGGCGGCGCCCGCTATCGCGCGCTAGTGGTCGATCTGGACGATACAACCGCCCTGCCATCGGTGTTGCGGAAGCTTGTGGCACTGCGCCGAGACGGCGCGGTCGTGATAACCGGCGATCGCCGGCCGGACAGAGCGCCGGGCCTGACCCATTATCCTGAGTGCGACGCGGAGGTCAGGCACCTGGCCGGTCAGCTATGGGATGCCCCAGACTCCTTGTCTGCGGTCGCGGCCGGCAATACCGGCGCAAGCAGGGGGGAGAAGTCCATCGCCGAACTCCTGGTTGCCCGCGGAATCCGGCCTGATTTCGACGGGCCCTACCGTTTCACGCATCGGCGAACGAACTATGCGGACATCTATTTTGTCGCCGGAACGGGGAGCGCCGATTGCCGCTTCCGCGCCAATGGTCGGATCGCGGAGATCTGGGACGCGGTTTCTGGCCAAATCCGACCTGCCGCGCACAATATGACCGCCGATGGATTCGCTGTTGTCAAGCTGAACCTTCCCTCGAACGGCTCCGCGTTTGTGGTCTTCCACGACGAATCACCGTCACGCCCACGCCGTTCGCCGCCGGACGAGTCGCCGCCGACGGCCACAGTGATGCTTACCGGACCATGGGAGGTGGAGTTTGAACCAGGCCGCGGTGCGCCTGCCACAGCCGTATTCCCGACTCTGGTTCCCTGGGACCGGCACCCGGACGACCGCATCCGGCATTTTTCGGGTCGGGCCGTCTCTCGAACGAGCGTGGCGCTTGGCACAGAGCAAGCGCATTGCTCGGCTAG
>CAYSSA010000251.1:0-6508 GCA_964433485.1 uncultured Tepidisphaeraceae bacterium
GCGATATCGGCGACAAGGCAGATGCGGACACATTTGTCTACGTCGCCTCCGCCTGGGACAAGCAGCTTCGGCTCACCGCCATAACCCGGAGTGGCGACAAGAACGTTGCCAAGTACGCCTTCGACAGCAAGGAGACCACCGCAGTGGAGGGTTTGGCTGTGCGCAACGGCCTGCTGGCCTGCACACTGCCGAAGCTGAATCAGTTGTTGCTGGTGGATGCCCGGGTCGGACGAGTTCTGGGCGGAGCCAAGGTGGAAGACGGGCGAGGGGTGTCCTTCGACGCGGCCGGGCGACTGCTGGTTCTGGCCGGCAAAAAGCTGGAACGTTACACGGTTGCCGACGGCGGCCAACTCGAATCGCGCCAGACGCTGGTGGAGAAACTGGAGGATCCATGGGGCCTCACGCTGGATGAGGCCGGCAATATCTACATCAGCGACAGAGGCGACAGCCAGCAGGTGAAGGTTTTCTCAGCCGACGGCAGGCCGCTTCGATCGATCGGGCGGGCAGGCCCGATGAGGGCCGGGCCGTATGACCCACTGCACATGAGCAGCCCGAAGGGCCTGACGATTGACGAGCGAAACCACTTGTGGGTGGCCGAGGATGATTTTCAACCCAAGCGTGTCAGCGTGTGGACGCTTGAAGGTCAGCTTGTCAGTGCCTTCTATGGTCCTGGCGAATATGGTGGCGGGGGCAAGCTCGATCCGCGGGACAAGACGCGGTTCTATTACCATGGCATGGAGTTCAAGCTCGACTGGGACAAGGGCACGGATCAGCTTGTTCGCGTGTTCTTCCGGCCGGGGGCGAACGACCTGGGGTTGCCCAGCGGCCACCACGTTGGCGGATATCCGGAATGCCCCATCTACATCAACGGTCGGCGGTATTTCACCAATTGCTACAACTCCAACCCGACCAACGGGGCCGGCATTGCCATGCTCTGGATCGACCGCGAGGGGCTGGCCGTGCCGGTGGGCGCCATGGGCCGGGCGTATGACTGGAAGACGATCCTGGCGGGCGACGCGTTCAAGCCCCGCTGGCCGGCGGGCACGGATCTCAACGGCGACCAATGGCGCAATCCGGCCATGTTTGTATGGTCGGACCTCAACGACGACGCGAAGATACAACCGGAAGAAGTGCAGTTCTCCAAGACCCTTCCCGGCGGCATAACGGTCATGAGTGACTTGGCCTTCGTCGCGTCGCGAGCCGGGGAGTCGATCTCGCGGCTGGCGGTAAAAAAATACAGCGACACGGGCGTGCCGGTGTACGATCTGTCATCCATGGAGAAACTGGTCGATGGCGCCAACGCGCCCGCCAGTTCCGGCGGCGACCAGGCGCTGGTCCATCCCGACGGCTGGACGGTCTCCACGAACGCTCCCAAGCCCTACACTGCCTATTCGATCGGCGGGGCGTTCAAGGGCAAGCCGCGTTGGGCATATCCCAACATGTGGCCCGGCCTGCATGCCTCACACGAGGCGCCCTCGCCGGGTTTTCCCGGCCAGGTCATCGGCACGACGAGGATGCTGGGCGATTTCGTCACGCCCAGAGGGGGCGATGCCGGTCCGCTCTGGTGCGTCAATGGCAACATGGGGCCAATGTACCTGTTCACGGTGGATGGCCTGTTTGTGGCCGAATTGTTCAAGGATGTGCGCCAGGGCCGGAGCTGGTCCATGCCTGTGGCCCAGCGAGGCATGTTGCTCAACGACATCAGCCCGCACGACGAGAACTTCTGGCCGTCGATAACCCAGACATCCGACGGGCAGGTTTACATTGTTGATGGCGGTCGGACGAGCCTTGTCAAAGTCGAGGGACTGGACGGAATCCGCCGCCTGCCCGAGGTGACGATCGGCGTCAGTGAGGATGATCTGAAGACGGCACAGGCGTGGAATCTGCGCCGCGAGATGGCCCGTCAGGCGTCGGTCGGAGCAGGTGTCCTTGTGGTAGGAAAGCCCAAGGCGGATCCCGTGGTGGATGGCAAACTCGACGAATGGACCACCGCGGACTGGGCAAGCATTGATAAGCGCGGCGTGGCCGCCCATTTCGACAGCAAGTCAAAGCCGTATGACGTGGCCGCTTCGATCGCCATCGCGGGCGGCAAACTCTATGCGGCATGGCGTACAGGCGATAAGGACCTGCTGAAAAACAGCGGCGAAGTGGCCAATGCCCCGTTCAAGACCGGCGGGGCGCTTGATCTGATGATCGGCGTTGACTCGCGGGCCGATCCGAGGCGCAGCCGTCCGGTTGCCGGCGATCAGCGGTTGCTCGTGACCTTCGTCAAGGGGCGGAAGCAGGCGACGCTGTATCGGGCGGTGGTTCCTGGCACGAGGGAAGCCGTTCCGTTTTCCTCGCCATGGCGGACGGTCAGCATTGACCGCGTGGAGGATGTCAGCGATCGCGTGGAAGTCGCCGGCGCGGAAGGCAACTATGAGCTTGCCGTGCCGCTGGAACTGCTCGACCTGAAACCTGTCGCGGGAATGAAGATCAAGGCCGACGTGGGCATTCTCCGGGGCAACGGATTTCAGACGCTTCAGCGGGTTTATTGGAACAACAAGGCCACGGCGATCACGGCGGATGTCCCCAGCGAAGCCGAACTGACGCCGGGTCTCTGGGGCATCTGGCAGTTCCCCTGAACCCCGGAACGGGCCCGAAAAAGATGCACGGCGCCAGGGTGGGTGGCTGGCGCCGTGCGGGGGGTTAGGAAAGGTCTGTCGCGGATTCCCGCGGGTTTGCCGCGGTTTCCCGTTTGCCTCTCCCGCATCCCCTCTTTGGGGGGGAACTTGGCCCCAGCCGGAGGAGTGAGGGAAGAGGGTCGTTGTTTGTTGGTCTGTCGTACGCCTTGCAGACACGATTGATTTACGGTATGGGCGGGCGAAGGGCAAACGGAATTGTGCGAATCGGATCGTCCTGTAAAATACGTGGCTCATTACCAAAAGGAGTCAGCATGTCGCCCACCCGCCGAGATGTTCTTGCGACCGCCGCCGCCACCGCCGCCGCCGCGGAAGCGTTGTCCGTTCACGCCGCCGAGGGAAAGACCGCCGTGGCCCTTGTGGGATGCGCCCATATTCACACGCCGGATTTCGGCAACCGTTTGAAGAAGCGCGAGGACATCAGCGTCAAGTACGTATGGGACCACGACGCCGCGCGGGCAAAGCCCTATTGCGAGAAGTTCGGCGCCAAGTTCATCGACAAGCCGGCCGAGGCATTTGGCGATCCGGCGATCAAGGCCGTTGTGATTGCCAGCGAGACCAACCGCCACACCGACCTGGTCATCCCCGCGGCCACCGCAAAGAAGGCGATCTTCGCCGAGAAGCCGCTCAGTGCCAGCGGCAAGGAAGCGCTGGCCATGGCTGAGTCCATCGAAAAGGCCGGCGTGGCGTTTTCGACGGGCTATTTCATGCGAGGCAATCCGCTGAACCTGTTTCTCAAGGAGCAGGTGGCGGCCGGGGCGTTCGGCAAGATCACCAAGGCATACGCCTCCAACTGCCACAGCGGCTCCATCGGGCGCTGGTTCGACAAGGACTGGCGCTGGATGGCGGATCCGAAGATCGCCGGCGTCGGCGCGTTCGGCGACCTGGGAACGCACTCACTGGACATCCTGATGTGGGTACTGGGAGACATCGAGTCGGTGTCGGCGGACTTGCAGGTGGTGCTGGGCAATTACGGCGACTGCGACGAAAACGGGCAGGCGTCGATCAAGTTCAAGAACGGCGCCGTGGGTACGCTCGTGGCCGGCTGGGTCGACATCGCCAATCCCGTGTCGATCATGATCTCCGGCACCGAAGGCATCGCC
Source organism: uncultured Tepidisphaeraceae bacterium (assembly GCA_964433485.1). Lineage (GTDB taxonomy): Bacteria > Planctomycetota > Phycisphaerae > Tepidisphaerales > Tepidisphaeraceae > JANYKD01. The sequence continues at coordinate 3,785 of CAYSSA010000251.1, forward strand.
ACCGTCTTTCGTGACAAGCTCTATTTCAAGTCGAACAAGGTGCAGGGCAGCAACGACGGCCAGCCCTGGACCAAGCTCCCGGCCGGCAAGCCGCACGCGTTTGACATGTTCCTGGATAAGATCACCGACAAGGGTGAGCCGATGCTGGTCACTCCCCGCGAGGCGGCCATGCGCGTGGTGGTGATGGAGGCGATGTACGCGGCGGCAAAGGAAAAGAAATGGGTTGCGTTGGGGTGAGATGCGCATGAAGTCGGGTCAATCAGGTTCCGTTGCGGCCGCTGTGTGGGTGCGATAGCGATGCCAAGGAGATCCGGTGTTCCCTGGCCTCGGTCCACGCGACCGGGGTTCGGTCGTCTATGTTGTCGTGGAATTCGGCGTCTACCGCGAGTTGGGCCTTGGGGATGCGGTCAGCAGGCGTAGACAGACACCGTCGGCCGAGGCTTCCAATCAGCGCGCGGCGTTGCGGATCGGCGGCATTTTCCGGCGGTTCATAGACAGGGGACGACCACTCAAGTATGGTCGCGGCACGAGCCAGATTGTTGGAGATGCGCATGAGTGACATGGATACCAACCCGGATGTTGTTGCGCTGCCGGCGCAACCGATCGACGAACTGCTAGGTCCGATCCGGCGTTTCATGCATGCGGAGGCCGCGAGCGGCATCGTGTTGCTGCTGGCCACCGCCGTTGCCCTGACCCTGGCAAACATGGCGGCGTCGAGCGCCTTTCTCAGCCTGTGGCAGACGCCGGTGGGGATCGCGATCGGCAGCTTTGAGTTTCGGCATTCGCTCAAACACCTCATCAACGACGGCGCGATGGTGATCTTCTTCTTCGTGGTAGGGCTGGAGATCAAGAGGGAAATGGTGCTCGGCGAACTGCGCGACATTCGACGAGCGGCGTTGCCGATCGCCGCGGCCCTGGGCGGGATGGTGGTGCCGGCGGGGATTTATCTGTTCTTCCAAGCCGGCGAGCCTGGCGAACGCGGGTGGGGCATTCCGATGGCCACGGACATCGCCTTTGTCGTCGGATGCCTGGCGGTGCTTGGGTCGCGGGTGCCGCATGGCCTGCGGATCATGCTGTTGACGCTGGCGATCGCCGACGATGTCGGAGCGATACTGGTGATTGCCATCGGCTACAGCGGGCACTTGCATCCGCGCTGGCTTCTGGGAGGCATGGCGGGACTGGCGCTGGTGTTTCTGACGGGCCGGTTGGGCGTGCGCAGATTCAAACCGTATATCGTGCTCGGGGTCTTCGTCTGGTTCGCGATACACGAATCGGGGATACACGCCACGATTGCCGGCGTTATCCTTGGCTTGATGACCCCGGCGCGAAGCCAGTTGAAGGCGGAAATGGCGGGTACTTTGCTGGATCGCGCGCGGAGCGTGTTTCAGACCGAGCGATGGCGGGACTTGCCGCACCGGGCGGGGCAGATTCACCGCCTGCAATGTCTCAGCCGCGAGGCGGTCTCTCCGGTCGAGTATCTGATTGACCGCCTTCATCCGTGGGTGAGTTTCGTTATCATGCCGGTGTTCGCTCTGGCCAATGCCGGGGTGCCTTTCCATGTGGATGATGTTGCTTCGCCCATCGCCATCGCTGTGCTGTGCGGCCTGTTCCTCGGCAAGTCCGTGGGTATCGCGCTGGCCAGTTATGCGGTTGTGAAAGCCGGTGTCGCCCGATTGCCGGAGGCGGTCGCCTGGCCTCAGATGATCGGAGGCGCCGTCCTGAGCGGGATCGGATTCACAATGGCCCTGTTCATCGCCAGTCTGGCCTTGCAGGGACCGATGTTGAACATGGCCAAGGTGGGTATTCTGGCCGGATCTCTGCTCAGCGCGATCATGGGGATCACGGTGCTTTTTGTGGCGACGAAACGGGTGCCGCGCGCCTGAGAGCCTGTGACCAGATCGCAGATGTGCGATCTCCTCTGGAGCCGGCCCGGCAGGATCATTTGGGTGGATTGTGCCGCTTTGGCCATCGGCTACACTGCCGGGCATGGGAATGGTCAAAGGCATTACGTACTACTTCGGACCGCCGCTGCGTAAAGGCGTGGAACCTGCACGCGGCCTGATGCTCGACGACGACGGCGCATTGTGTCGTACCTTCCGCAAAGCCCTTCTGGAGAGCCAGCGCGAGTTCCGCATGGACATTACGTTGCCGAAGTTGCGGCCACTCATCTGCCATTGGGGGCGCTGCGGGGAAACCGCGGGCGTCGTAGCCTGGCACCACGACAAGGCCGTCGAGGCCGTGACGGTATTCCTCAGCGGCGTTGATCGGAAAGAGGAGGCTGCGGCGACCGAGGCACTGTTGGCGTCGCGCCCGTTCCCTATTCCCCTGTATCGCTGGCACGAGGTGCTCGAAGCCGAGCATCCGCTCTATGCGACGTTCCTGTTCACTGCGGACTGCGTGGAAGATGCCGGCATCGCCACGGCCGCCCCGGCCCTGGCCAACAGTTTCTTCACAATCCTCGGCGTCATCGAGTAGTCATCGCGGCGCAGGCAGAATCTCCGAGGCGTGTGCCACGCAAAACCTACTCTGATTCGGTGGGCGTCGGAAGCGTCCGCAGGCGCGTTTCTCGGCGAGCCCAGGTGCGGCGGCTGGTACGATCCCTACGGTACCACGGAGCGGACCCATATCGAGCAGGCCCGGCAGACGGTGGGTCCACGACCGTTGTTGCAGGGCATCCTGCCCCGCCGGTCATTCCGAGCCAGGCGAGGAGTCTCCGTGTAAAAG
>CAYSSA010000252.1:0-4455 GCA_964433485.1 uncultured Tepidisphaeraceae bacterium
CATGTGCCCGACTGAATCCGACATTATCCGCCTGGTCGCCGGTGAAATCGCGGACACCCGCAGCGCTGAGATTCTCGCTCACCTCGATCAGTGCACCGAGTGCCGACGGCGATACGAGGCGATCTCGGCCACTTTCCTTGCGCTGGCCGAGTGGGAGATACCCCAATCGCCGCGCGACTGTGCTCCGTTGGTCTTGGCGAGGGTACGGCGCACCGCGTTGGTTCGCACGGCCATGGCCATTGCGGCATCGGTCGTCCTGGCCTCGTCACTCGGTATCGCGACCGCGATCTGGACCTCGCCACAACCGGCGCCGATCGCACAGGCCCCGTCGGCGCCGACTGCTGAACAGGCGGCCATCTGCCTTGGCCTGGACGTGTTTGGAGGAGAAAGCATCGGCCTGAGTGAGGTCTTTGCACACGAGGAGCACCAATAATGAACACCCGCCAACTCCTGCTTGTGGGACTGATTTCCCTTGCCAGCGGCGTAGTGGCGTTTGCGGCGGCTCGAAGTGCGGCTCGGCCCGCAACAACCTCGACCTCGCCCACAACGGCCACTGATCCTTTATTTGACTGGCTCGGCGTGCCTCCCGCACAGCGCGCCGCATTGACCGGCCACGATCCCGGATTTCCGGATGACCTGAGCAAATTGCGAACTGGGCTGGCGACAGCAAGAGCCTCTCTGGCGTCCGCACTTGAGGATCCTGCCTCGTCGAGCGAGGAGATCCAATCTCGCGTTGAAGCCGTGATCGCGGCTGGGAACGCCACCGATCGGCGAATTGTGGGATATATCGTTTCGGTGCGCAGCCATCTGACGCCGGAGCAGCAGAAACGGCTGCTGGGATTGTGCGCGCAGGGAGTCCGCGAAGGCCGGGGATTCTGCTGGCGTCAGGGCGAAGGGGGCGGCGAGCGGCGAGGTCCGGGTTTTGGCAGCGGTAACGGCTCCGGTCCAGGCTATGGCGGGGGCTATGGTCCCGGTGGCGGTGGTGGTGGGCGCAATCGACGCGCCGAAATGCCGTCGCAGTAAAGCTTTATCTGGCCGACCCGAGATTGACGGATAGCTCAACCAAGCAATTACCCTTCACGTTCTGCTGTAACCTTCACTCGGTTGGCGGATCGGACTGCTAGTGTCCGGACGTCCGGGCCTCCGAAGCCTGAGTACAAGGAGAATAGCGACATGAAAGCCAATCATCCTGATTCAATGCCCGGAGGCGCCGGGCTGCCACGCGGAACATGGAACCCGTATGTCGTGGGCGCCGGCATGGGGGTATTGAGCTGGCTCGTATTCGCCATCGTAGACAAGCCCCTTGGCGTCTCCACGAGCCTGTCGGCGTGGTCGGGTCTGTGTGCCTCGCCGGTTCTCGGCAGCGAGACGGTGGCCGGGAATGCCTATTGGGCCAAACATGTGGCCCGGTGGGACTACGGCACGCTCTTTATTGTGGGTACGTTTCTGGGCGCGTTGGTGAGTTCGCTCATCAGTGGCACGTTTCGCGTTGAAACGGTGCCCGCGGTCTGGCGCGAGCGGTTCGGCCCTTCAGTCCTCAAACGTCTGATCGGGGCATTCGTCGGCGGGGTCCTCATCCTGTACGGAGCAAGACTTGCTGGCGGATGCACCAGCGGACACGGAATCAGCGGTTCCTTGCAGTTGGCTGCGAGTAGCTGGACGTTCTTCCTGACCATGTTCGCATCTGGACTACTGACGGCATTCGTGCTTTTTCGCCGCCGCAGCGCGTGATGCAGCATTGAGATTCCACAACGCGATAGTCGCTTAATCAATCGCATAATGAAAAGACGAGGTCGATATGAACCTGCCCATTACCGGAACCCCCGCACTCTGGCTCGCAGTTGTCTTTGGTTTTGTATTCGGATTGCTGCTGCATCGCGGTAGAGTGACCAATTACAACGTGATCGTCAATCAGTTCCGCTTCAAGGATTTTACCGTCCTGAAGGTGATGTTCACCGCGATCATCGTGGGCGGCATTGGAGTGCTTCTACTGCACAAGATGGGCTACGCGAAATATGACATCAAGCCGGCACAAATGGCCGGTGTGACTCTGGGAGCGGCGATCTTCGGCATCGGCATGGTCGTCTACGGTTATTGCCCCGGCACCGCGATGGCGGCCATTGCCACCGGCAGCATTCATGCGCTTGTCGGGGCGGTGGGCATGATGTTGGGCGGCGTGTTGTACGCGCTGTCGTTCACATGGGTGCAGAGCCGGATACTGTCAGTCGGCAACTTCGGCAAACTTCGATTGCCGGGCGTCGGGATCCCGGACTGGGGCTGGTTCGCCCTGCTCGTCGTCATTGCCGCCTTGGTCTTCTGGATGATCGAACGCAAAGCTCCAGCATCCGCTCAATGAAGACAGTGGCGCAAACCCGCCGAAACGCATGCCGATACGAGCAACTATTCATATAAGCTTGCGAGACGGTTGCAGTGCTGCGCGACCGTCTTTTCCCATTATGCCGAACCCACGGGCTTTCATCGCCGCCGTTTGCGGGTGGAGCGGGGGGTCGGCGCGTCGGCGTGGTGCTGGAGAAATCCGCTGGTTTGTGGGAAACTGTCGGAACTGCGGGCGGATGGTCGCCGGCAATTGGTCCTGCAGCCATGAGCAAGTGCCACATCATCATCTCCCGGCTCAATGCGCCCGATTCACGCGCATTGGCTTTTGAAGCCCAGGTCGTTGACCAACTTGTCGGCCGGGAACTATGTGTGACATCGGTCCCGCACTTGTACCATTTGCGCTACGACAGTCCTCTCTGGAACGAGCTTCGCGGCCGAGTGGCCGGACCATTGGTGGTGGTAAATCGACTGCATCCCCGGCCGACGGAGTGGATCCTGCGCCAGCAGGGAATCGCGGCGGAACCATTGACGGTACTGGATTTTCGCGTTTTCAACTCACCGGAGGCGTGCGTGTCGGCCGTTCTCGGCGCGCTGGGGGAGAGCGGCAAGGACAAGGGTGGTCTGTCAACCCTCAATGAAGCCGTTAAGACGCGATGGTATCCAGTGATCGACGGCTCGCGTTGTGTCAACTGCCACCACTGTATGCAGTTCTGTCTGTTCGGCGTGTATGGCCTCGATTCGGCAGGACAACTAGTGGTGAACAATCCGGATAAATGCAAGCCGGGCTGTCCAGCGTGTGCCCGCATCTGTCCGGAGGGTGCCATCATGTTCCCGTTATACGACAAAGACGAGGCAATTGCCGGCGTGCCAGGGCGATTCATGACGCCCGATTTGGCCGCCCGGCGCATGTTCTACACTCGTACAGGCAAGCCATGCACCCGATGCGGCACTGTCCTGAAGGGCCAGAAGCAGACCGCCGCCATCGCCGCGGCGTGCCCGGAATGCGGCAGCGCCCTGTCCACTTCGCCGGACCAATCCGCCGGCTTCGAGGATCTCGACGCCCTGGTTGACCAACTCGAACAATTGACGCGGAGGAAGTCGTAAGTGGCCGGTGTTCCGGGAAGCCTCGTGGCGCTGACGGCGGATCGATCGCTGACGGCGGACTATCGTCTGCTATTTGACGGCATGCTGGCGGCCAGCCAGACCACAACCACTCCGCCTTGTTTAATCTCGTGGATGCTGATGCCGCGACATTCTCGGCGAGGCCAGTCAACGGCCGTGACCGCGCCGCTGGGGCTGCGCCGCATCGAGGCGGCGCTGTTACGCGACGGCTTTTCCCCGGAGGAGGTCGTGGTCGTGGATGATACGCAACTGGACTCGGCGATCGGTCCCGCTACTCGCGTGATCGGGATATCAGCGGGAGAGCCGGCCGGGCTCGGCATGAACAGTTCGACCATGACCGGCATTGCCGGAGGGCGAATCTACCCAGAGGAGATGTTTCGGCGCCTGCTCGGCAAGATTCACAGGCGACTTCGGAAGACGGGTGTATCGGCCAGGATTGTCCTGGGCGGCCCCGGAGCCTGGCAGCTCGCGGACAGACCGGAGAAGCGCCGTGCGCTGGGGATCGACCATGTTGTCACGGGATATGCGGAAGAGAATGTGGCCGAGATATTCCGATCACTGGCGCTCGGGCAGAGATTGCCGGACGTGATCACCGGCGGATGGACACCGGGCGCGACAATCCCGGCGATTCGCGCGGCGAGCACGATGGGCGTGGTCGAAATCAGCCGCGGATGCGGGTTGGGGTGCGACTTCTGCGCCATCGCCCGGGTACCCATGGTGCATCTGCCGGAGGATACGATCATATCTGATGTAGTTACCAACGTGGAATCCGGCATGACCTGCATCGCGGCGCTGAGCGAGGACTTTTTCCGGTACGGTGGCGAGGGGGTAAGGGCGGATCCCGAGGCGTTGATCTCGCTTCTGAGGCGATTGCGGGGTGTTCCGGGGCTGGGGTTGATCCAGATCGATCACGCGAACATCAGCAGCATCGCCCAGTTCAGCGATGAGCAACTCAGGCTGGTGCGAGACCTTCTGGCGGGAAACAGTGGATGCAGG
>CAYSSA010000252.1:4468-6301 GCA_964433485.1 uncultured Tepidisphaeraceae bacterium
ATGGGTGAATGTCGGTGTGGAATCGGCGTCGGGGCGGCTGGTGCGTCAGATCGGGGCGGCGGGGAAGATGAACCGCTGTCCAGCGGAAGAATGGAGCGGGCTGTGCGAAACACAGGTGCGGAGGCTTTGCCGGGCGGGGTTTGTGCCAATGGCAAGCCTGCTGGTTGGTCAGCCGGAAGAGACGGAGCACGATCTGCGGCAGACGCTGGCATGGGTGCGGACGTTGTCGAATGAGCCGGTCACGATTTTCCCCATGCTCTACGCGCCCATCGATGCCGGCCGGCCGCCAGTCGCGTCGGATCTCTCGCCGCTGCACTGGACACTGATCCGTGAGTGTTATCGCCTGAATTTCCGCTGGATTCCACGGATGTATTGGGACAATCAGACGGCGGCAGGCGTTTCGCTGCTCAAACGGTTGACGGTGCAGGCGATGGGTCTGGGGCAGGTCCTGCAATGGCGCAGCCTGTTTGCGTGGCACGCATGGCGTGCGCGGCGCCGAACGGGGCTGGCGGGGGAGGCGACATGATCCCGAGGCTCGACGCTGCTATTGAGACGGTTCGCGAGCTGTTGCTCGCGGAAATGCGACACGGCGGTTATTGGGGAGGGCGTTTGTCCTCGTCGGCACTGAGCACGGCCACGGCGATCAGCGCGCTGGCCGCAGCGCGAAACGATGCGGATCTCGGGTTGCTGCGGCTTGGCACGACATGGCTTGCGGAACACCAGAACACCGACGGCGGCTGGGGCGATACCGTCGACAGCCCGAGCAATTTATCGACGACGGCGCTGGCGGTGGCGGCGCTGAAGCTCGCCGGCGCAGGCGTGACCGCGGTGATCTGCGAGAAGGCGGCGCGATTCATCCGGCAACACACGGGAGACGGTTCGGGGGGACTCGTTGACGCCGTATGCCGCATTTATGGCGCCGACCGCACCTTTGCCGTGCCGATCCTCATGAACTGCGCGCTGGCGGGTATGGTCGCCTGGGAGAGCATTCCGAGGCTGCCGTTTGAGCTGGCGGCGGTACCGCACGGCTGGTATCGCCTGTTGCGCCTGCACGTCGTCAGTTATGCCCTGCCCGCTCTGATTGCCATTGGTTTACTGGTCCACGAACGTCATCCACCACGAAATCCGCTGGCCAGGTTCATGCGAAATGGCCTTCGCCAACGAGTCCTTGCCAAGCTTGAAGCGATTCAGCCGGCAAACGGTGGTTTCCTCGAGGCGACTCCCCTGACCAGTTTCGTCGCCATGAGCCTGATCCCGCTTTATGGACCGGAACATGCGGTGGCGGCCCGGTGCCTCCGCTTCATCCGCCAGTGCATGCGACCGGACGGAAGCTGGCCGATTGATACGAATCTGTCAGTCTGGTTGACCACAGCGGCCGTCACGGCGTTGTCGCGCAGCGATTCCCTGGACCTCATCGACGCCGGCAACACCGCGCGGTGGATCGAAGCCCGACAGTATTCCCATGCGCATCCGTACACGAACGCGCGGCCGGGTGGGTGGAGTTGGACCCATCTTCCTGGAGGAGTGCCTGACGCGGATGACACCGCCGGCGCGCTGATTGCTCTGGATGCGCTGGGCGCACCGAGTCGCATGGCGGCTGGCGCCGACTGGTTGTTGTCGCTTCAGAATGCGGATGGGGGCTGGCCCACCTTTTGCCGCGGCTGGGGGCGACTGCCATTCGACAAGAGCACACCGGACATCACGGCCCATGCAATTCGCGCGCTGTTTCGTGCCGATGCCCATAGACACGACTCGCGAATCCAACCAGCCATTGCTCGGGGGTTAACTTACCTGCAACAGACACAGCAAGCCGACGGTTCCTGGCTTCCCCTC
>CAYSSA010000253.1:0-281 GCA_964433485.1 uncultured Tepidisphaeraceae bacterium
GGCGACGGCAACGACACGCTGATCGGCGGACTGGGCACGGACCGGCTGTTCGGTGAGGCAGGCAACGATGACCTTGGCGGCGGGGCCGGTTTGCGCGACAGCCTGTTCGGCGGCGCCGGCGACGACATTTTCCGTCCCGGTCCGGGTAGCGACATCGCCGACGGCGGCAGCGGCATGGATCGCATCGACTACACCGGCAATCCGTGGAAGTTCATGCGGACCGGCGGCATCGAGTATCGTTGAGCGCACACGCGACGCCATTTGTCTCCCGTCCCGTCGTG
>CAYSSA010000253.1:300-1888 GCA_964433485.1 uncultured Tepidisphaeraceae bacterium
CCATACCATCCCGCGCATGGCAGCCGCAACACTCTCGGAATTCATCGACTTTCTGGATAAATCCGGCGAACTTCACCGCGTGAAGGCGCGCGTATCCCCAATCCTGGAAATTTCCGCCATCGCCGACCGGGTTTCCAAGAGCCCTGCGCCGCACGGCCATGGCGAGCGCGACCAGTCGCCGGCCGGCCGACTCGGCGGCAAGGCCCTGCTGTTCGAGAACGTCGAAGGCTCGGACATGCCGCTGGCCATCAACGTCTTCGGATCCTATTGGCGGGTGAACCAGGCGCTGGGCACGGACAACTTGGAGAACCTGGCCGCCCGCGTGCAGCAACTGGTCAAGCCGGAGATTCCCACGACGCTCATGGAGAAGATGCGCAAGCTGCCCGACCTGTTGAAGATGGCCAGTTTCCCGCCAAAGACCGTGCGGAGCGGCATCTGCCAGCAGGTGGTGCTGGAGGGTGATGGTGCCGATCTTGACCGGCTGCCGCTGATCCAATGCTGGCCTCTGGATGGCAATCTGGATTGCGGACAGGTGTACGATGAGTCGGGCGCCAGGACCGCGCCTCGCGGAACCGGGTGTTATGTGACCCTCGCGGGGGTCTATTCGCAGAATCCCGAGGATGGCACGCGCAACATCGGCATGTACCGCGTGCAGAAGTTTTCATCACGCAAATGCGCCATGCACTGGCACCTGCACCACGACGGCGCCCGGCATTTCCGCATGTACCAGCGGCGCGGCGAGAAGATGCCGGTGGCGCTGGCTTTCGGCGGCGAAAGCGTTATGCCCTACGCCGCCAGCGCCCCCCTGCCGCCGGGGATCGAGGAACTCATGTTCGCGGGGTTTCTCAACGGCGGCGGCATCGAGGTCGTCAAATGCCGCACCATCGACCTGGAAGTGCCGGCCAACGCGGAGATCGTTGTGGAAGGCTATGTGGACCCGGAGGAGAAGCTCATGGAAGGACCCTTCGGCGATCACACCGGGTTCTATTCCATGGCGGACTGGTATCCGGCGTTTCACGTCACCTGCATCACCCACCGAAAGAACCCGGTCTTTCCGGCCACGATCGTCGGACACCCGCCTATGGAGGACTATTTCCTGGGCAAGGCCACCGAGCGAATCTTCCTGCCGCTGCTGCGGATGATCGTTCCCGATCTGGTGGACTACTGCCTGCCGGTAAGCGGCGTATTCCACAACTGCGCCTACATCAGTATACGGAAAGAATACGCCTATCAGGCCCGACGCGTCATGCATGCCATCTGGGGCGCGGGCCAGATGGCGTTCACCAAGTTCATCATCGTGGTGGATGAGGATGTGAACGTCCACGACGAGCAGGAGGTGTTGTTCCACCTGTTTTCCAACTGTGACCCCGGCCGCGACAGCGAACTGGTTCGCGGCCCGGTGGACATTCTCGATCATGCCCCTCCGGAAACCGGCGTGGGCACCAAGATCGGATTCGACGCCACGCGAAAGATGCCCGGCGAAGGCGCCGGCCGGCGCTATCCGATGCGGCTCGCCTTCGACCCGGCCACAAAGGAACTCCTGGACCGCCGGTGGAAAGAATACGGACTATGAGGTCCGCTGAGCACG
>CAYSSA010000253.1:1921-6278 GCA_964433485.1 uncultured Tepidisphaeraceae bacterium
AAATCCTTGCTTTGGTGCTGCGGCGCGACCTACCGTTTCGCTCGGAGGTATTGGTCTGATGACCGTCAAGCATTCCAGAAACAATCGTCGGCTCGTCTCCCGATGGCTGGGCCTGTCACTCACGATGTCAGCGGTGTTTGGAGGGTCGGCATCGGCCGATACCTTCACATGGACCGGCGTTGCGGGGCAATCATGGTCCGCGTCCGACAACTGGGATGCCGGCATCCCCAACAGCGCCATCGACACAGCCATTGTCTTCGACTCAGCCGGAACTTCGAACTCGACCATGGACATCCCGGGCGGATTGACGCTGAACTCCATCACTTTCACGGCCAACGCCGGCCCGAGGGAAATTATCGCTGTTGCGGGCCGGTCCCTGATTTTCGACGGAACCGCTCCCTTCATCAATCATTTCAACCAGACAGGCGGCGGCCTCACGGCGCTACTACCCACTGTCACCGTCAATCAAACCCTGACCCTGAATGGCGTCAATAGTTTTGATCGGCAATTCATTTTCGGCTCCACCGCAGTCATTTCAGGCATTGGCGGAATTACCGTGCAGAGCGGTGTGTTTGCGACCAATGCCGCCAATGCCTATTCAGGCCCCACCTTGATTACCGGTGGCCTGTGGGGGGCGTCCAACAGTGGCTCATTTGGCAACACTTCCAGTGTCACCGTGCAAAGCGGCGGCGGTCTACAACTCTTCGGGACCGGCACCATGAACGTGAATCGGCCGCTGTTCCTTTCCGGCAGTGGAGATGGGACCATAACCACCTACGCCCTGGCGGCAAGCAGCGGCGCCGGCAACAGCAACGGCGGCACGAAGGCCTGGGCCGGGGCAGTCACACTGTTGGGAGCCAGCACTCTGCGGTCGTTCAGCGGCAGTGCTCTGGCGCTGACCGGGCTCGACCCCCTCGATCTGAATGGGCACACGGTGACTTTCGCCACCTCGGCCAGTTCACAGGACGCGATTACGATCACCAAGCCGATTCAAGGCAGCGGCGGCATCGTTGTCAATGCCCACCCGTCCAGTCTGGGTGTCACCCTCGGTTCCGACTCCAACACCTTCACCGGACCCGTCCGCGTGCAGCAGGGCGTTCTTGGTATCTCCAGCAACCAAGCCCTCGGAGATTCGGCCAACACCCTGACGATCGACGGCGGGACGCTTCGGGCCCAGAGCGGGTTTCTGTTCTCCACATCGCTTGTCATACCCGCCAGCCGTAGCATTCTCATTGGTGCCGGCGGCGCCACCTTCAGCGGGCGCATGTCTCCGAACACCAACGAGGCACTGGTCATTCAGACGACCCTGTCGGGCTCCAACCCGATTCGGATTGAACGCCGGGTGAACCTGAGCGCAGTCAACACCTTCACCGGCACGCTGAGCTTGCTTTCCGGATCAACGCTGACCATCACATCCGATGCCGCCCTCGGAGGATCGGACGCACTGGTGCGTTTTGAAGGAACCCAATCGAACCCGGCGGTTCTTAATCTTCCTGACCCGATCATTCTTCCAGCGGGGCGGGGCTTCGAACTGGCCGGAGAGACGGGACGGATTATTGTCATTGGCGGATCAGAGATCTACGCCGGCTTTACCGGCACCGGCATGCTTCAGCTCAACCAGATCGGCTCAGGCACGGTCGTGCTCGGCGGAGGCAACACACATACCGGGGGCACAACGTTGTTAAGCGGCGGATATTTCCAGATCGCGCACGACTCCGCATTCGGAGCGCCGGGCGCCCCGCTGGTCATTGACGGCGGATGGCTCAAAGCCGGCGACCACCTCACCATTCCGGAGAACCGGCCGACCCGCATCAATTCGTCCGCGGTGTTGGTTGACACCAACGGCTTTTCGATAGTCATGAACAATAACCTGGACGATGGCGGCCCCCTGCCTGGATTCCAAGTCAGCAAACTGGGCGAAGGCAGATTCTCGTTCAATGGCAGCGCGCCTGAGGGACTGTTTGTGATCGAAGAAGGAGAATTCTGCGGCACGGGAACCATCAGGGAACTACGGCTGCTTCGGGAATCAGTTTTCTCGCCTGGCAACAGCGCCGGTCTGTTAACGGTCGCCGGGGATTTCTCGGTGGTCATGGACTTTGAATTCCCGTTCAACGTAAGGATGGACATCGAACTTGGCGGAATTGATCGAGGTCTGGGTTACGATGCGCTGGATGTCGGTGGAACGGCTCGCCTCGATGGCGATCTCGTGCTGCGGTTCATTGACGGGTTTGAGAAGCATGCTCTCGCGGGGGATACTTTCACCGTCCTGCGATCAGGTCAACTTGAGGGGATCTTTGGGAACATCCAGAACGGAGAGCGGCTCCAGACCATCGACGGGCTGGGAAGCTTTGTCGTCCACTATGGCCCGGATAGTCGTTTTGACCCGAATTCCGTGGTGCTGTCGGATTACGTCGCCGTGCCGGAACCGGCCGCTCTTGGAATGGTTGTTCTCGGGGCCGGTTTGTTGTCACAACGGCTTCGTCGACGCCTGGCGCGACCGGAGTCTGCGGAAGTCTGGCTGGACCGGCAACGGCACTCGTCTCCAATCGTCCACGCTTGTCGGTCCGGATGCGGTGTTTGAATGCGCCTCAATCCAGCCAGTCTTTCTTCTTCAGCCGTTCGGGCACGTATTCCTCGGTGACGTAGCTGATGTCCTTGGTGATCAGCGATTCGACTTCCATCTTGAAGCCGTTGGCGAGCATGCGGTCGATCTCGCGCTGCCAGCCTTTGTGGTCCTTGAACCAGGGATAGGCGGCAATTTCGCGGGCGCGCTTGATGTCGTTTTCCTTGAGATCGATCTTCACGGCGTCGCTGAGCTTGCACTCCACGTAATCCTTGGCGCGGATGCCCAGGAATTTGGCCTCGGGGATGGCCAGCCGCGACGACTCGAAGGCGAGCGAAATGCTGCCCTGCTTGATGACCGAGTAGATGTAGTGCCCCCAGGGGTCGCAGTCGAGCAGGCAGATGATCGGGAGTTTCAGTTCCTGGTTCAGCCGCTGCAGCAGACGGCGGCAGCCTCGCGGCGGCTGTCCTGCGCCGTGGGTGAGGATGCAGTTGTTGTCTTCCCAGAAGCGGTCTTCATTGAAGCGGTTCCAGACTGTTCCTTTTTCGACATGGAGGACAAAGTCGGCCTCGCATTTCTTGAACTGGATGATGTCGGGCTCCACGATGGACGGCATGGCGTATCCGCCGGATCCCATGCGGCGGCAATCGATCTCGTCACCTTTGTCGATGAGGGTGATGTTGCCCACCATGGCCCCGCGGTTTTCCGCGAAGATGTGCAATTCCTCGCGCAGAGCGCCAAGAGCCACCTCCAGATCCTCCAGGATCGGATCGGACTCATCCTGCGTGTCAAAGGTGTTCTCCCTGGTGCCGGCGACGGTGTGCTTGGCCTTGTAGAAGACGCCTCGGAGGCTGGAGGTCTTGTCGGCGTCGATCAACTCCTTGATGGTGCCCGCGTGCAGCATCGTCTGCATGAACTGCTTGGCCTGGTTGAGGTTGAACAGTTCGCGGTCGGACTTGGCATCGCCCATCTCGAGAATGCGCTGCTTTCGATTCCAGATGGTGTTGGCCCTGGAGCGAGTCGGTATGGCGATGGTGATGTCCTTGCCCTTGAACGCCGAAGTGGAGACGCCGTCGGCCAGCGCGACGATCTTGCCCATCGTCTTCTTGTCGCGGTCCTTGATACGCTTGCTGACGGCTTTGGTCGTGGTTTTCTTTGCCATGGTTGTTGCTCGATGCGTCGCAGGTTCGGAGTCCAAGCTTGAGCTTGTTGTCGTGAACCTTGGTTCTGCCGCCTCTCCGGGGCTGGGTTTCCTGGGGCGTTGCGGTCGCACGGCTTACGCCGTGGGCTAGTGTCTTACGCCTCTACGAGGCTAAAACAGGCTGTCCTCGTTCGGGCCGCGCCTGGGTTTGCTCCTGGCTTTGTTGGCGCCCAGCGAGACGCGCTCAGGCTCCGGACTGTCGCCATTAGCGTTGCCATTGCTGTCCGCGACCTCAGTCGCGGCGGCGGCCTTGGCCTCGGCCAGGTGCGCTGCCCGGCTTTCAACCATCACGATGCCCTCGTCGTTCTTGAGGTCTTCGTGTTCATCCTTTTTGATGGCCTTGCCGTTCTCGTCGAGTTCGACGTCGGCGATGGCTGTGCGTTTGCGGGCCTCGGCCAGAAGGGTGTCGTAAAGTTTCTTCGTGTCCGTGCCGTTGATGGCATTGATGGCCTTGGAGATCTCCCCGATATACCGCTCGAACACATCGCGCCGGGCGGACTCTCGCTGCATCTTCTGACGCTTGCGAAGATACGTCCCGAGTTTCCGGCCACATTCCATCAACGCCAGCTTCATTTCCTTGCGGATCTCGTCGT
>CAYSSA010000254.1:0-1755 GCA_964433485.1 uncultured Tepidisphaeraceae bacterium
GCCCGTTGTCCGCCGCGCGGACCAGCCAGAGCTCAGGGTCGATCAGCACGAGCCACTCTGTGTCCGGAGGCGGCGCCGCCGCGGCGCCGCGCACATAGGTTCCGCGTCCGATGGAGCGATCGAGAAGCCCCTCCGCGGCAAGATCCGTCAGCGCCTTGCTCATCGTTTTGGGATTGGCGTGGAAGACCTTAGCCAGCTCGCGCTCGCCGGGAAGCTTCCCGGCAAGCTCGCCGCTGGCGATGGCGCTGCGCAGCCGTTCACGCAAACGCTGAAACTTGTAGCTCAGATGCTCGGGCTTGGGAGAGACAACGGGGCCATTGGCGGCGGGCGCTTCCATCATGCTCCTCATCCATCCTTGTGGAATGGGGTACAAATAGCGTCGTCGGAATGCGTCCCCGACCATGAGGAGCAAGTTCCACGACTCCTATCTATATTCGGTTGCGAGACCGCGGCAGATTAGCCGAAAAACGACGGCCCGGCCGTTGGTGCTCATGAGTCGGCGCGGAAGACTCCCGACCGTGGAATTATCGGACCTTCACGGGATCCCCCTGCCGCCGTCGTTTCGCAAGTTGCCTTCAAGCCCATGCCGATGTATGCAGGAAGTCTTCGGATCGGCGACCAGTTCATGAGATTCTGCTCTGCCATTTCGGTCATCAAAGCGACCATGCCATCTCCGTTCGCGGCTTGGCGCTGCGGAGCGTGGCGAACCGCGCTGGCGGCGCTGTTGCTGCTGCCTCTTGTCAGTGATTGCGCTCGCTGTCCGATTCAACATTCGGCGGACCCGCCTCCTCCGGCGATGGAGCCCCCGCCGATGCCGCGGGAGTTTCGCGCCATGTGGGTCGCCGTGGTCAACAACATCGACTGGCCAAGCAAGCCGGGGATTCCTGTCTCCCAGCAACAGGAGGAGATGCTGGCGTATATCGACCTCGCGGCCAATCTCAGGCTCAACGCGATCATCTTTCAGGTGCGGCCGGCGTGTGATGCCTTTTACCGATCGGACATCGAGCCATGGTCGGAGTATCTCACCGGCCGGCAGGGACAACCGCCCGAACCGGCATGGGATCCGCTGGCCGAGTGGATATCGGCCGCTCATCGCCGCGGCATCGAGCTTCATGCGTGGTTCAATCCGTTCCGGGCTCGCGCCACCGGAACCCGATTCCCGCTGGCGCCGAACCATATCG
This sequence comes from uncultured Tepidisphaeraceae bacterium, assembly GCA_964433485.1. Lineage (GTDB taxonomy): Bacteria > Planctomycetota > Phycisphaerae > Tepidisphaerales > Tepidisphaeraceae > JANYKD01. Next base: position 1,182 of record CAYSSA010000254.1, read on the forward strand.
CCAATTCCAGGCCGGAACTGGTGCGTGCCCACGGTGATTACCTCTGGCTGGATCCTGGCGAGATCGAGGCAAGCGAATACAGCCTCAAGGTCATTCGCGATGTCGTTCGCCGATACGATATCGACGGCGTCCATATCGACGACTACTTCTATCCCTACCCACAGGGTCGCGATTTCGCCGACGATGCCTCATGGCAGAAATACCTGCGTGGCGGCGGATTACTGAATCGGGCCGATTGGCGCCGCCAGAACATCAATTCCTTCGTGCAATCGATGTACGCCGCCGTCAAGGCCGAGAAGCCGTTCGTCAAGGTTGGCATCAGTCCCTTCGGCATCTGGAGACCCGGCCACCCCGCCGGGGTCCGCGGAATGGACGCCTTCAGCAGCATCTACGCCGACTCCAGGCTGTGGCTGAGCCAGGGTTGGTGCGACTATTTCTCACCCCAGCTCTATTGGCGGCACAACGCCGAAGCTCAACCGTTCGACGGGCTCCTGCAATGGTGGCTCACCGAGAATCCCGTCGGACGCCATGTCTGGCCGGGTCTTTACACTTCGCGCGTGGCCGATCCCGCAGC
>CAYSSA010000254.1:1773-6135 GCA_964433485.1 uncultured Tepidisphaeraceae bacterium
CAAATCCAACTGGCCGGCCGAGGAGATCCTGGCGCAGGTCGACACCGCGCGGCGGCGTATGCCGCTGCCCGGCCATGTTCACTTCAGTGCCAGGTCGCTGCTGCACAATAATGGCGGAGTGGCCGAGAGGCTGCGCGACAGCGCCTATGGCGATCCGGCGATGGTTCCGGCGTTTTCCTGGCTCGGCGGCGACGCCCCTCCAGCGCCCACATTCTCCCTGTGCGAGAAGAGCGGCGTATGGACGATCTCATGGCGCGGCGAAACGGAGAATGTGCGGTTCTGGTGCCTTCGGACGCTGGAGGGCGAAAAGTGGAACGCCCGGCTGCTGCCCGCAGAGCAGCGGGAGTCCGTTCTGCCACGAGGCGCGCGGAGCGTTGCCATCTCGGCGCTGGGCCGAACCGGCATCGAGAGCCGACGGCATGGAGCGGCCATTCCCGCCAACCGTCGCTGAAGGCATGAGCCTATTCAGTGTCGCATGTATCCGGTGCTGAATCCGTTGGGCGCTTCGTTCTTCATGGCGGTGTAACGAGCGACCGGCGGGCCGCCCGGGCGCGGCGGCGTGCGGGGAATCAGCGTGTTCGCATCCGCCGGAGACTTCTTCAGCAGCGTATCGACGACAATGTTGATATCACGATAGATGGAAGTCAGACAACCATCGTAGATCAGGCCCGTTTCGTTGACCTTGACGGCATAGTGGTCCTCGAAAAGGCACTGGTTGACGGTCTGGTAAGGCGCTTTGCTCGTTCGCACGTTGCCGTAAACGGTGCGATCGATGCACTCGAAATCTCCCTGCACGCCGGAGGGCACGACGCCAAGGCGCTTGGTCACAAACAGGCCGGTGACACGGGCGTCGGAGACGGTGACCGGCAGCAGCGACTGGAACGTCATCGCCAGCAGGTTGCGAATGCGGCCGCAATCCATGGTTGCGGCCAGGCCGAACTGCCGTTCGAGCTGCTGCATGTTTTGCTGGCCGATGAGAAGCTGGCTGGTATTCATGCCGGGGAAACTGCCGGCGGCATAATGCCAGTGGTTTTCTCGGAAGACGGCGATAAAGGCCTCGAAAACGGCCTGGACCTTTCGGGCCAGCGGCGCGGTTTGCCAGTTTCCGCCAATGGCGGCGCGGGCTTTGGCGTCGATCCTGACGATGGGAGAATTGCTGCTCGTTCCGCGCTGCACGTTGAACGGATTGCTGATCGTCATGGTTGTCTCCTGAGGTAATGGCGCCGCCGTTTGACCATGCCGACGTCGCCGTCCAAGCTTCTTCCGTCGGTGATAATAGCCCTGTGGCAGGGCCGGGGCAAAGATTTCCATCGCCTTGTGTGGACGCAATGGTCGATCGCAGTTCCGCTGTTGTGATGAACCACCGTGGCCAAGACACCACATACCAATGGACCTGATTAAATGCACTGTCTCCTGACCGACGCTCGCCGAGGCATTCCAAACGGCGGCGAGACCTATAATGGAAGGTGGTGTTCATTACCGGTATTCTGATGCGTCATCCGGGAGAACTCTTTTATGCGACGGACATTCATCCATTGGGCAGTGGTCTTGACATCCATGACCTGTGCGGGGAACGCCCCGGCTCAGCAGGCGGCGACACGGCCGGCCACACAGCCGACGGCGGCGCAGATCGAACCGCTTGTCCGGCAGCTTGGCGATGAGAGTTTCCGAGTTCGCCAGCAGGCCGAAGAGAAGCTCATTGATCTCGGCGACGCCGCCAGACCGTTTCTCGACAGATTGCTGTCGGAAACCAGGGATCCGGAAGTAAGATCGCGCGCCGAGAACGCTCTTCGCCAGATTTCCCGCCGGAGCACGGCCGAACCCACGCTCGTTTCACTCCACTTCAAGAACGCGCCCATGAGCATGGTGATTCCGGAACTGGCCAGACAGTCGGGGATGGAGATCCATGTCTGGCCGCCGGGGAATTTCGGCCAGAACCAGAAGACGGTGACGATCGACGTGGACCGTCAGCCCTTTTGGGAGGTGGTCAGACAGGCGTGCGCGCAGTCCGGCTGGGGCCCCGAACGCTATGGAGGTGGCGGCAATCGGCTGACGCTGTCGCCCAATGGCGGCAACTGGGGTAAGCGCCCCGCCGTCATGCAGGGACAGTTCATGGTTCTGGCCGCCAATGTTCAGAGACATGAGACCCTGGATTTCGGTGATCCGCAAAACCCGAGCAGACAGTATTCAATTTACGTGCAGGTGTGCGCGGATCCCAAGATGCGAATCATCAGGGCGAACCAGAATATGGAGGTTTCGCAGGCGGCCGACGAGAAGGGCAACTCGCTGGTGGTCAAGCAGACCGGCTACATGGGCTATCACTCGGGTAACCAGAATCCGTGGTTCTGGGAACTTCAGGCGCCGCTGCAGCTTAGTCCGGACATCGGCAAGAGGCTTGTTGAGTTCAAGGGAGTGGCGAAGTTCAGCGTCCAAACCAAGACCGACCGGTGGGAGTTCGGCGATCCGCTCAAGATCAAGAACCAAGAGAAGAAGATCGCGGATGACTCGGTGACCCTGACGATCTTGAGCGTGGGGCGCAACGCCCAGAACCAGAACAGCGTCGAGGTTCGGTTGGCGATCTCAGTGAAGAGCAAGGCTCGTCTGAATCTTTTTGCACGCAGCGATGAACGCCACCCGCTGACCGAGTATTCCGTACTTGCCCAGAGCATCAAGCTGCTGGACGCCAGGGGCCGGGCCTTTCAGAACCACGGCGGGGGCGGGGGCGGCGGTGGAACCAAGTGGGAATACAGTTTCAACTTCGCTCAACGCGACGACCAGGGCCAGGCCCTGGGTGATCCGGCCAAGCTGATCTGGGACGTGCCCGTCGAGATCAAGGAGGTCGCGGTTCCGGTGGAGTTCAAGGACTTGCCCTTGCCGTAGGGCGATTCTCGGCATCGCACGACAGGGCGACGTGGCGAGGCGGGTGCGTCCGGGCGGCAGTCAGAGAACCGCCATCAGCCAGGCGGTCCCGAGCGCGACGGTGATCAGAGTCAAGGGAATGCCCAGGATGCAGTAGGTTCGCAGGCTGATCTCGACCCCGAATGCCTTGGCGGATTCGACCACGATCAGGTTGGCGATTGATCCCACCAGCGTGAGGTTGCCTGCCCAGGTGCTGACCAGCGCCAGCAGATACCAGAGTTTCTGGCTGTTGGCTGCGCTCAGGGACGGCTGGAGCAGCAGTACGGCCGGCACATTGCTGACCAGATTCGACAGGACCAGCGTGACGCCCGAAAGCTGAACGGGCCGGTCCAGACGCACACCCGTGGCGGTAACGGCCCCGAAGAGCCTGGCGGTCAGGCCCCGCTCCTGCATGGCGCCGTTGACGACGAAAAGTCCAATGAACAGCAGAAGCAGATTCCAGTCCACAAGATGGTAGAGCCGGGCGGCCTTGGCGCGATGAGAGCACAGGAGCATGCCCGCTCCGGTCAGTGCGGCGATGGCGCGCCATTCGCCTGCGTCTTGTCCCCGCTTAACGAGGAAAAACACCACAACCCCGCACAGAATCACCAGCGTCTTGAGTATCAGGTATTGGTCATGATCGTCATCGCCGGTCTGCATGGGCAGGCTGGAGGGATTGAGCGTGTTGCCCGCGTGACGTTCGGCCTCCATTGCCCAGCCGGTGGCCGGGGTGACGGTTGCACGCAATCTGGCGTGAAACAGGGCTACCGTCAGGAGCCAACAGAGCCCCAGGCCGACCACAACCGCCGGCAACATGACCATCGCGAAGTGTGCGAACGGAAGATGCGCCACGGCGCCGATATACATGTTCTGCGGATTGCCGATGATTGTGGCGGCCGAGCCGATGTTGCTCGAAGTGGCCAGCGCCAGCAGGTACGGCACCGGATCCTTACGCGAATTTAAGAGCGCATCACACAGCAGCGGGGTGAACGCAAGACAAACGATGTCGTTGGCCAGTAACGCCGACAAGGCCGCCGACACGGCGATGACACCAGCCAGAAGCGTTTTCGGCCGATCGGTGAGGCGTGTCAGGAATCGTCCCGCGATGAAATAGAACCCGGCCACGCGAAGCTGTGCCGAGAAGATCATCAGTCCGAACAGCAGCAGCATGGTCTCGTAGTCCACATGCCGGGCGGCCTCGGAAATGGAGATGCCATGGGCGGTGAGCATGGCAATTCCGCCCAGCAGCGCGATACCGGTTCGATCAAGCACCAGTTTGGGAAAGCCGCCGACGGCGATGCCCAGATAGGTGAGTCCGAAAACAACCCAAAGAAGCGGTTCGGTGTTCATATTTCCGCGACAGTCGCGGCGGAGATGATGGTAGGCGATGTGGTCGGCGTGTCAAAACCCGGCAATCCCGGCCCCGCAGTCGACCGGCGCGCAGAAAAAAGCCGGCACGGAGTG
>CAYSSA010000255.1:0-3850 GCA_964433485.1 uncultured Tepidisphaeraceae bacterium
ATTTCACCGTCGGTGCGGAGCGCCAAGCGCAGCACACCATGGGTCGAAGGATGCTGTGGTCCCATATTGACCAGCATCTCCTCGGACTGCACGTCAACATCGTCATCACACTCACCAGGCGCGAGCACGTAGGAGACGCTCTGATTGTTGGTTGTCATGTCAGCAACTCCAAGTACCCCCGGAGTTTAGCCGGGAGTCGGCGTGACTGCCAGTTGCGGATTTCGTGTTGACACTTCTGTCGGCCTGGCAGGGAGACTTTTTTGCGGTGTCCGCGGATTTTGACGCCGACGACGAAAGTCGCAGGGGCATTCGGCCGATGCACTCGCTGGCGTTGTGGCCAAAGACCACTGGCGTCATGGGGCCGAAGCGAGTTTATGGGGCCAGGCGTGATAGAGATGCGACCGGGACTGTATGCCATGAAGAGAGTGCTGCTCGAGCAACCTCCATCCGATGAACATGGGAAAGCCGGCCCGGCCATCCCCGGAGCATTCCTTCGCGTGGTGCGGACGCTTCGACAGGAGATCGACCGCGAACTTGGGTACTCCGGCGATGGGCGGTTTGTCTTGTTCCATTACGAACCCCGTGGTCAGGAAGTCATGTGGCACGATGGACGCTCATACGGATTTGGTCACGGCGGCTGGCAGGCTTTTTTTGACGAGGTCGAGCCGGCCGCCCGGGAACACGGAATCAGCGTGGGCGATGACACCCGAACCGCCGATCATGTGCTGGTCGTGGACCGAGTGGCGGGGAAGGCATATTTCGCAGATCGACAGCAGGCCCAGGAGCTCGTGATGCGCGAGGTGGCATAGATCTGCCGCAGGGGTGGCTCAGATCGGGCATTCCCATTGCAGGCCACGAAAGCGCGCGAAACCGGCATCAGCGGTACACAGTGTCAGATGATGTTCCATCGCCAACGCCGCCAGATGGGCGTCAGGGACGTGGTTTGCCGTCAGGCCCGGCGAAGAGAGCAAAGCGCCAAGAATCGGCTGGTGACGATCGGTTGGCGTGGGGATCCACACCGACGGACAGGCGAGCCACTGCTCAACCTGGGTCCAAGAGTCGGCAACCGGCCGGGGTGTGTGGAATATTCGCGGATTGCTGACAAGTCGCACAAATGCGAGCAGGCTGGGCCAGGGAAGACCCAGCGGTTCCGGACTGTTCAGGCGATCCTCAAGCCAGCCATGAGCCGCCGTGTGCTGCGGGAACTCCACACAATAGGCGTATATCAACAGATTGGCGTCAACCAATCTCATCGGTACTGCTCGCCTTCGGCAATCGCCAGTGCCTCGGACACGCTGACGAGCGAGCCGATCTTGCAGCCTCCGAGCGACACCGACGGCATGGTGTACTTCTTGTGCGGCTTCCTGCCTGCGGCGGCCAATTGCTGAACCCCCGCACGCAACGCGGCATTGACGACGGATTTCAAGCTCTCGCCCTTGGCCTTGCGGAGATGCTCCAACCGCAGGGCGATATCGTCGTCAATGGTCAGAGTGGTCCTCATACATCAGGATGCTATATGCATGATGCTTTAATGTCAAGACATCCATTGCCCGATGCCACCCACCTGCTGGTATCGCCCGTCTTTGCGACGGATATCGAGAACCCGACCCCTGCCGAAGAGCCCCCCGACCTGCCAGCCCGTCCAGACACGATAAATGTCCCCTTCTATTTCGATCCGATGAATGGGCTCCGTCGTGCCCATTGCCGCCCGCGCGAGATCAACGAGTTCCACCAATTCGTCATCGTTCATGCGGACTGCTTCCCTCGGCTGCCTGCTCTGTGGCAAGCCAAGAGGCAAATCCGCGATATCCGGGATGGGGGTTGTCCCGTCGAAAAGCCGTCCACTAACCGAGATCTGTACGTATTCACCGAGATCATCTTGGCTCCATGTGAACCGCCCTGGAGGTCTTCCGGTTTCCGTCTGCATCTTCAGGACTTTCGCCCGCATCTGCACCTTCCCGCTCGCGACCAAGAGACACCGCCCCTTTCGCAGCCGTGGGCCTGACTCATCGGGCGTGTAATAAGCGATGGCCCAGTAGTCCTCGCGAGATTCGTGGTTGGCCAGCACCAGTATGAACCAGAGGTGCCGCGCTGCGGGGCGGAGTTGCTCGGCGAGACGGAGGATAGCGGCCTTCCGCTCCGAGGAAAGCGCGGCCGGAGTACCCAACTCGGCGTAGATCGTCGGAATCTCTGTCGCAATCGCCGAATCACGAGTCTCGGCCCGATTTGAAACAGGTGCCGTTGTGCTCCCCTGCGGTGCTGACCTGCGCTCGCAGCCAGAGACCGCAAGCACAACAGCCAGAACCCCTGCGAGAATCGAGCGTGTATTGAATGCGGCAATCATGCGCACGCCTCCTACCCTCACCGTGTCCATATGGCGCCCATGGACAGCGCCAATTTCCGGACGACCGTCAATTCCCGGCCGCGAAGCAGAGCACCTGCCCATCTTCGAGCGATACCACCACGCGGCCCTGGGCGTCCACTGCCAGGCCATAGTGGACCGGCGCGGCGGGAAGCGCGTGGGACCAGAGCGTCGACCCATCGCGATATTTCATCGCCATCAACCGGTAGGGAGCGGGCTGGCCGTTTGCGGTGTCGGCGGGTCGGGCCAGCACGAGCAGCGCGTTGGCGGTGGCGGCCGACCCGGCGTAGGCGGTGACATTCACGGTCCACAACGGCTTGGTCGTGTCCGCGGGGTAGAACGACAGCGGATTCGACCGGCCGCCCCGGGCGGGGCGCAGGCGCAGTTGCCCGCGCGGGGTGTTCAGATCGTCGGCCTCGATCGGTTCCCAGAGCGAACGCGGCCAGAGGAAGATGCGCCTGGTGGTGTGGACGCCGGCGGGCTTGTTGCGGCATTCGCCCGTGCGGGTGTCGTAGGTGGCCGTGGCGTAGACGTTGCCGCCGGGGAATGACAGCGCATCGCCATCCAGTTGCAGACTGCCGCAGAGGCTGACGCCGTTCTGCACGTTGGGATCGAGCTTGCCGGAGGAGTCGTTGTGCCACTTGGTCTTGCCGGTGATGGCGTCCAGGGCGTAGACGTGCGTGCCGTCGAAGTGGGAGATGCCCGCAGCGGCGTAGAGAGTGCCGTCGGACACCAGCACGCCGCCCGCGACCGGCCAGGTGGAGGCAAGTTGACCGTAGACGGGGATCTTGCGGTCGGACGGAGCGGCGCGGAAGCGCCAGAGTGGAGTGCCGGTGGCGGCCTCGAAAGCGTAGACCCGGCCGTCGTTGGAACCGACATAAGCCCGGCCGTTGTCGATGGCTGGCGGATAGAAGATGGAGCCAGCCGTGTCGGCTTTCCAACGCAACTGGCCGGTGGCGGCGTCAATCGAACGCACCAGGCCATCGTCGCCGGCGAAGAAGACCGCGCCGCCTGCGGCGACGGGCGCGGTCGGCACGATGGGCGATGTGGGCTTCCAGGTCCATTTCAGCGCAGTTTCCTGCGGCACACTGGCGATGCCGGATCGCGTGCGCTGGTTGTTGGCCAGATAGGCGGGCCAGTCGGCCGGAGCCACCTCAAACGGCCTCACCCGTCGCAGATCGTCGCGCAATTGACAATACTGCCTGGTTGGATCCGCCGGTGGTTGGAGCGAGGCATCGGTGGCCGAGGCGGTGCAGATCGTGCCGACCAGAGTCAGATGGCATCCACAAATCCACGGGCCCCAGAAAAGGTGGCCATCGGAGATGACCACGCCGTCGTGACACGCCGGGCGCATCGGCGCGATGTGCTGGAGCGCGTTCGAGGCAACATCCCAGCGGATGGTGCCTTCGGTAGCGCGGCAGAAGACGCTGTCGATGGTGCCGGTGGCGCGGGTACAGGCGCGGCGGCCGACAAACTCGCCCAGAACCT
>CAYSSA010000255.1:3895-6077 GCA_964433485.1 uncultured Tepidisphaeraceae bacterium
AACTGGTCGCCGAGGGCAAAGATGGCGTCGGAGCGCAGTACAAGCTGAAAGTTGCCGCCCTTTCGTTGCCAGAGTAGCTTGCCATCCTGAGCGGAAACCGCGACCAGCGCGGATCGCTGCGGCCCGGCGAACATCAGCACTTGCCCGCTGCTCTTGATGTATGCAGAGGTGGAGAACCCTGTGACGTACATCTGCGCCTTTTCGTTGGGGCCGATCGCCGCCAGCAGGGCGGCGTCGTAGGTCTTCCATGCTTCCTGTCCGGTTTTCGTGTCCAATGCGCCAAGAAACTTGCCGGGGCAATAGAAGTAAATCCGGCCGTTCCTCATGCACACGCCGCGGGCGTCGAGCGGCTGGTCAGCGCGATAGTCCCAGAGAATCTTGCGGGTCTTCAGGTCGATCGCGATGAACGACCTGCCGAAACCCCAGGCGGTCTTGGGATCGGAATAGTCATAGCCCGGCCACATGCCCCAAGGCCAGCCGCCGATGCGGGTGTCGGTGCCCTTGGCGACGGGGGCCTGGACTTCCGTCGGCCCCATCAGCGCATACAGGATGCCATTTTCAATCGCCATCCATTTCCACACCGGACCGTCCACCTGATCGGCCGGGGGGATGATCTGGTCCACGATCTTGCCCGTCGCAGCATCGATCAGCTTGCACGATTCATCGTCGGCCATGTAGAGCGTGTCGGGCGTGGCGATCATCGTGTTGCGGTGGATCATGAACCCGGGCTTGAGCGATCGCTTCCACAAGATTGACCCGTTGTAAGCACTCATGGCAAACAGCGTGTTGATCGACGGGTTCTGGTAGGCCCGGAATGTCATATGCCCGAAGGCTTTGAAGACGCGGCCGCCGGCGGCGACCGTGACTTCCGGCTGGCTGGAAAAGAGCGGCTCGGCCAGGAACTGGGTCGTGTAGGGAGCCCGAGCAAGTTGATCCGCCGACAGCGTGTTGTTGTCCGGGCCGTGGTACGGGTGCGACCACGAATCCGTGCCGGCGGGGAATGGCTTGACGATCTGCTTGTCGCCGACGATGGCCTTGCCGCCCGGGCGCAGCACGCGAATGAGTTCCTGCCCGGCATCATTCGCCGCCAGCGCCGGCCCGGCAACGATAATGGCATCAGCGATATTCCCGGCCAATTGGATTTGCCCCGGGTCACCCTGGTCGACGAAGACGCGGCGGCCGAGGAGACCGGCCGATTCCGCCGCGATCCGCGCGGCGCGCACCTGTTCGCCGTCGGCGGATTGCACGTAGACCGTGAGTTCTGTCTTCCTGGCGAGTTCGATGGCGAGTTGGGGATCGGAGGAGCCCAGGAGCACGGCCACGCCGGAATTCACGCCGATCTGCCCGGCCAGCGCCCGGGCATCCGTGCGCTCCGCGGCGAAGCCGGGCATGCGCGCGGCGAGGAACACAGCCACGAACAAAATGATGCTACGGCGGAGGACGGCGAACATGGCTACCTCCTTCGAAAGCTGTGCGGTATGTGGTCAGTGGGTCCCTTCGGCTGAGGGCCCATCATCCAGCCTTTTTCGATGGCACGGCCATGCTTGACGGTCGGCACGGCCCGAGCGCCGCAGTCCTGTGCCCGCCGGCATTCTGGCGTCTGCGGGCATCCTCGCAGAGCGCATGCAGATCGCCGCCAAACCGCCGGACGATCCTTGACCGGATTCGATGCGCTTGCGTTACAATCGGATCTTGTTTCACGATCCTGTTCCCATAAGCTCCAGCGGCGTGCAAATCAGCGGCGGCACATGTCCGCTCGCAAGATCGGTTGCAAACGAGCGACCCTAATCCAGCTTCTTGATTCGGATATTCCGGAACTGCACCGGATCGCTATGCCCGGCGAAGCCGAAGAAGCCTTTGGTCCGGGTGATGCCGGGATGTTTGCTGTTGGCCATGTACTCCTTCACCGTGCTGACATCGGCATCCACAATCACGTTGCCGTTGAGAATCACCTTGATCGTCGAACCCTTCACGATCACATGCTCGGAGTTCCATTCGCCAACGGGTTTGAGGGAGCCCCGCTTGGCCGCCACCACGCCGTAGACCGATCCGCAATACTGCCGCGGATCAAGCTTGGCGTATTTCGGAGCCGTGTCATCGAGAATCTGCAACTCACACATGCCGACGTAGGCCGTGTCGCCCTTGCCGGTGCGCTTCTTCTCGATCTTGTAGACGCGCCAGG
>CAYSSA010000256.1:0-806 GCA_964433485.1 uncultured Tepidisphaeraceae bacterium
AATCGTCTGGACATGGAATGTCAGGCCGCTCCTGACGACACTCAGGCCCTGAGGCGACTTGACCTCCTCGGCGGCGGCGACGGCCATCGTGATATAGGCGCCTTCGGTCTCCAGGAGAATGCAAGCCACCTTTTTGTCCTTTACGTTTTTCACACAGCAGGCGTGAACATGATCGGCGGGCAAAGCCGGAAAACCAGGCCCTTCGGTGGCCGTTGCCGACAGCAGTTCGTTGGCGGCCTCTATTGAACTCACCTTCGCGGAAGGCGTCTTGCCGGACACCAGGTCGAAGTGCAGTTTGACCATCTCATCCGCCGAGGTGCGCCCCCCCCGATCCATCCAGAACAGAACCACAGCCAACGCGCCCAGGGCCAGCAGCAACGACGCCGCCAGTCGCATGGGCCTCAGCCACGCGCTGAGACGCAATGCCCCGCCGTTGGTCCGCTGGCTGAGCAGTCGCTCCAGTCGAGCGGCGTCAATGGGCGCCTGCCCGAGGCGTTCAAGCCTTCGGGACACCGCGGCGTCCCAGGGGTCGACGATGTTGTTGTCTGAGGGGTCCATCTGGTTTCACGCTTTCTCGGGTTTCACAATTCTCATCTCGCGGGCGAGCGGCAGCAGCCGCTCGCGCAGCATTCTCCGTCCGCGGTGAGACCGGGACTTAATCGTGCCCACGGGCACCTCCAGGACCTCGGCCGCCTCCCTGACGTCCAACTGTTCCACATCCACCAGCAACAGCGTCCAGCGAATCTCCTCGGGCAGTGCCCAAAGCGCTTCGATCACCTGCGCGTCGGTGAAGGCGGCCATTGTGG
>CAYSSA010000256.1:833-1606 GCA_964433485.1 uncultured Tepidisphaeraceae bacterium
AGCGCCGGGGCCACCGGCTCGCGCTCGAGTTCATCGAGGCTGACCGACCCGGCCCGGACGCCCGCAGCCCGCAGTCGGTCAATCCGCAGGTTTCGCAGGATCGCCATCAGCCAGGATTTCACATTCGTGCCTTCTCGATAGCGACCAAAGGCACGCATGGCGCGAAGCAGCGCTTCCTGAGCCAAATCATCGGCCTCGTGCGAATCTCGCACCAGATACCGCGCCGTTCGCAACAAGGCGCCCAGGTGCGGACGAACCAGGCTCAGAAACCGTTCGCTCATATCGTTGTTCCTGCCCGTTGCCGAGCCTGATTCACTCGTTCCAACGATTAAGGACCACCGCAGGTTCAATCGGCTCCGAATCGGCGTTGGAGTCCCAAGACATTACGGCGATATAAGTCCATGTCAACAAGCAACTTCGGCTGCTGGCGGCGGGCTGATCTTGAATACGTCGAACACGTTGCGATTATTGGCCATCCATGCGAGGATAGCATCGGACAGAATCGGTTGCAGACCCAGGTTGATCGGGGCGATAACCGGTTAGGATCGTGCCGCATTCCGGCCCAGGGATGTGGTGCGCTAGGCGGTCGGGCGACAGGGCCCGGCCGGGAAGGAACTCTGATGAACATGCGTCTTATCTTGACAGGGCTGCTGTTGCTCGCTGCATTGGCGGCGTTGGCGTTGGAATCCGCAGCCGCCGAATCGTCCCCGATCGCCACGGACGCCGAGAAGGCCGTGGCCATCCGTCTGGCGGATCTCAGCCAGGGACTGTTA
>CAYSSA010000256.1:1616-3258 GCA_964433485.1 uncultured Tepidisphaeraceae bacterium
TTCGGCGCGCGGCGGCCTAGTTTGCGGCGGCCAGGCAGTGCGACCCGACCGAACCACGTTATGCCCGGCTCCACGCCGATCTGCTCATCCAGTTGCGTGACTATGAAGGAGCGGTTGAAGCGCTGACCGCATTGCGACGCATTCGACCCGAGGATCGGCTGGCGCAGATCGACACAATCGACATGCATACCGCCCGCATGGAGACGACCGACGCCAGGCTCGCCTACCTCCAGGATCTGCTCGGCCGCGAGATTGTGCCCAGGGAGGTCCGTTCGCAGGTCGCCCTGCGGGTCGCGGCATTGCTCGAGGAAAAAGGCCGTCGCGACGACGCCGCGGCGGCGATAGACCAGGCGATCACACTCAATCCATTGAATACGACCGCACTGCAACTGAAGTTCGAGCGGACTGCGGCCAAAGCCACCCCCGTGCAGCGTGTCGCCTTGCTGGTGGCGATGGTTCGCGCCAATCCGGGGCACCCTCCCGTGCTCAATCTGCTGGGGCGGCATCTTGCCGCGGCGGGAATGGTCAACGAATCCCTGACGTGGTTCACCCACGCCGTGAACGTCGGCATGCAGTCGCGAACCGGGCTGACGCTGGAAATCATGAGCGACTACGCGGTCGCCAGTTTCATTGCCGATCGGCTGGACCAATCGCAACAGGCGTTCGATCAGTTGCTCAAAGTCAACCCATCGGACTATCCTTCGCTCATTGCCCGGTCGTTGATCGAAATGCGCCGTGACAAGCCCGAGTCCGCTCGGGATTTCCGCATTCAGGCCCGCAACGCATTGATCAACCGGCTCAATACAGCTCGCCACGAACTTGGGATCGCCGGCGCCACCACCCGCCCGATTGACCAGGGCGAGATCTACATGCCCGATGTCAGTGGCGACGTGGATGCCTACCGAAAAGCCACAAAGCCGGAGAACAAAGCGGCCTATCTTTACGCCGTCGCCGACCTCGCATGGTTCCAGGTTTTCTTCAATGATGTGACCGAGGAAGGCCAGAGGCTGATGCGGCACACTGAGTCCCTCCTGGATCCCAAAGAACAAGCCGCGGCGAGCTTCCTGCCGCGCATGGCCGGGTGGATCTACCTCAAGCAGGGGAAGTTCGAGGAAGCCAGGGTCAAGCTCTCGGCAATCGCCGACAGCGAGCCGATGGCCGCGCTCGGGCTGATCAAATGCTACGGCCCGGCGGAGCGGGAGAAAGCCCGGGTCGACGCGCAGAAGCTGGTGAACGCCAATCCGGCGGGCGTTCCGGGCGCAGTGCTGCTGGACCGCCTGCGTGAATTCGGCGTTCGGGCTCAACCATCGGAACACGCCGCCGGCATGATCGCCGCGCTCAGCGCGTTGCCCCAGAACTGGATGAACATTCTGAACACGCCGGCCGCCTTTTATGCGATTCGAGGCCAGTCCTCGCGCATATCCAGCCCGTTTGGCGAACCCATGACGGCGCAGATCGTCATACAGAACACCAGCGATGTCGATCTTTCGGTGGGATCCGACGGTGTGCTCAAGCCGGGTATCTGGTTCGATGCCCAGGTCGGTGGGGTGTTCCAGCAGAACATACCGGCGGTGGCATTTGAGCGACTGGCCGATGCGATGGTGCTCAAGCCGCGACAGTCGGTCACGATGAGCGTGCGGGT
>CAYSSA010000256.1:3268-6031 GCA_964433485.1 uncultured Tepidisphaeraceae bacterium
GGACCAGGGCGATCTCCTGCGGCTGCTCCAGCAGCAGCCTTCGGCGGCCGTCGGCTTCAAGGTCATCGCCCGCACCAACCCCGTTTTCGGGGGCGGATCGGTGGTGTCGGGTCCGGCGGGCTACTTCATCGAGCTGGCCAAGCCGTTTGAACGATCGGCCTTCCCGATGAGCGCGGACAATATTCAGTCTCTGGGCAAGGGCGTTGTCTCCGCGGACGGGAAGGAGCGCGTCAGGCAGTTGCACCAGCTCGGGACACTGGCGATTGCTCTGAACAGCCAGACGGACGCAGTCTCACGGACGCGCCTCGCCGAGATCCGGGACATCCTGCTCAAGGCCCGCGAACAGGCCGACCCGGTCGTGCGCGCCTGGGCCATGTACAACTTCGCGCTGGTGGCGCCGGAGGATGAACGGACATCAGCCGTCCAGCGACTGCTGGCAACCGAGGATAGTTGGCATTCCCAGTTACTGGGGCTGGTGGCCATGGAGGTGACCGGCCTGCCCCCCGAACGCCGCAAGGAGATGGCGACGCGCGTGGCCGCCAGAAGGAACATCCCCAAGTTCGTAAGCAGTTATGCCAATGCCGCCCTGAACCTCGGGAACACGGGCGTGATTGGTCCGCAGACCCGGCCCGGCACCAGCGACGCTCCGGGAAAACGGCCATGAGACGCCATGCGGGGTTGGGCAATGGTTGATTCTTTCTCGGGCAAACAGTATTACTCCAGTTGTGCGCCGGTGGCGGCGCGCTGACGGCGACCAGGTAGCCCGTGAGCCAGAAGAACCCTCAAAAGCCCGCCCCAATCCCGCGGAAGCGTGTCAGTTTCAGCGAGGACTTCCGGCGATTCTTTGTTCGCGGTCTGGCGACGCTGTTGCCCACGCTGATCACGCTGCTGCTATTGATGAAAGTCTGGGAGATTCTCTGGGAATATCTCGGCAGGCACATCATCGCCGTGGTTCGGCTGGCCCATGGATACACTGTTTCGGAGAACGCGGCGCATCGCGTTAAGTGGTTTTGGGACACGCACTTAGATCGATGGCAGGTGGAGCTGATCGGGGTGCTGCTGGCGATCATTGTGGTGTACATCGTTGGGTTGTTCGTAGGCGGATTGCTGGGACGCACCGCCTGGCGGCTGGTGGAAATGGGCGTGATGCGCATGCCGCTGGTTCGCGGAATATACGCGGCCGCCAAACAGGTGACGGATTTTGTGCTTGCCGATCAGAAGGGCGCCATTACTGCGCGCAGCGTGGTAGCCGTTCAGCCGCACGCGTGCGGAATCTGGTCGATCGGGCTTGTCACAGGCGACGGAGTTCGCAGCCTGTCCGAGAAGACCGGGCGCGACATGGTGACGGTCTTCGTGCCATCGTCGCCAACGGCGGTCGCGGGTTATGTGCTGGTGGTGCCACGGGACAGCGTGGTGGAACTGCCGCTGACGGTGGAGGAGGCCATGCGGTTGCTGATTACCGGCGGCGTGAGCGGCGAAATCGAGCTGATGACTCGGCGTCTGGAGCGAGGAAGCCCGGCAGCCGATGACGAGAAGTAAGGGACCCGCCGAGATTGCATTTGGGCAATTTGCGGTACAATGGGCTGGATGCCGGTTTGTTCCGGCGACCGATTCAGAAGGAGCAGAACGTGATTGTAAAGGTCTCATCGCGACACATGGAAGTAACGGATTCCCTTCGCGATTACGCCGAAAAGAAAGCCGGGAAGCTCATCAAGTACTTTGACCGTATCCGCGAGATCGAGGTGATTTGCGATACGATCAAAGACCGGATGAACGTGGAAATGGTGGTCAACGCGGACCACGCCCGGCAGTTTGTGGCAAGTCATGAGTTTTCGGACGCTTACGCGTGCATTGATCAGTGCGTGGACAAGCTCGAGCGCCAGTTGCACGAGCACAAGGATAAACACCGGAATCGTAAGCACCTCAGCGGCGCCGACAAGCGTGCCCAGGAGTGATGGATCGACCGAAAAGAGCAATCGCCGGGTCAAAGCCCACCGCGCCATTTGAGCAGGCGTCCGGCGGCATTCCCGGAGGAGTTTTTGGCAAATGAAGTTCAACGAGTTTATTGTGAAGGAGGCCATCCAGCCGCAACTGAAGTCTCA
Organism: uncultured Tepidisphaeraceae bacterium; assembly: GCA_964433485.1. GTDB lineage: Bacteria > Planctomycetota > Phycisphaerae > Tepidisphaerales > Tepidisphaeraceae > JANYKD01. The sequence continues at coordinate 5,371 of CAYSSA010000256.1, forward strand.
CGACCGCGACGGCGTTCTGCGAGAGATGGTGGAGGCGCTGGCCGCGGCCGGCGCCGTGCCCAAGTCGATGGTCGAGGAACTGTTGGCGGCGGTCATCAAGCGCGAGCGAGAGGGATCGACGGGATTCGGCAAGGGCGTGGCGGTGCCGCACGCCAAGCATCCGAAGCTCAAGGCGATGGTCGGGACCATCGGGCGCAGCGTCGAGGGAATTGATTTCTCGGCACTGGACAAGCAGCCGGTGCATACGGTGTTTTTGCTGCTGTCGCCGCTGTCGCAACCTCAGCAGCACGTCGCGGCGATGAATGTAATTTTCAGCAATCTTCAACAGGACAATTTCCGCCGCTTCATGCGGCAGTCGCCCGGCGTTGCCGACATGATCGACCTGTTGAACGAGGCCGACGAAGGAAAGTAGTGGCCGTTCCGGAACCGGCCGACGACGGGAGCGGCCGCCGCCGGCGATTTCGGATTGGACGAGGATTGACGAATGCCGACGGCCACCAGAGAAACGCTGATCCGCAACAAGCTGGGATTGCACGCCCGGCCAGCGATGCAGTTTGTCGAGCTGGCGAATCGCTTTTCGTCGGTAATCCGGGTGGAAACGCTCTCTGATGTGCCGGCGAACGCCGACGGCAAGAGCGTGATGCAGATGATCGTGCTGGCG
>CAYSSA010000257.1:0-1487 GCA_964433485.1 uncultured Tepidisphaeraceae bacterium
TTCCCCTCCTGACAAACCGCTTTTTGCGTCAGAACAATATGCCGCTGACGCCGTTCCGGGCCGAGACGCCGAGTTCGTCGATGAACGGCGCTTCGGTGTTTTCGCTGCCGTCGGCGCGGTACGACCTGGCCGAGGCCACGTTGGACGACCTGAGAAGCGATCTTCGCGTGTTCCGGCAGAATTTCGGGACGACAGCTGAGGACAACTGGTGGGCCAACAGTCAGGGGGCGAACTGGTGGAGCGCGGTGAACCTGATGTTCCGGTATCAGTGCGCGGAACGAATGGTCAGCGCGTACAACTATTCGCAGCCGGCCGTGCCGCCGACGAGCGATGCGTACGCGAGGACGACGCCGGTGTTTTTGCGTAATGCGCCCGAATTCATCATCGAGTTCACGGGAGATTACCTGAAGCAGAATGACGACGGGAGCATCGTGACCTGGGATGTGACGGATGCCCATGGCAACAGCTATCGGACGACCGGCCCGGACAACACGCCGGATTTCGTGGTGATCGGGACGAACGGCCCGGTGCGGCGGCAAACCCGCTGGTATGGGCTGGCCCGCAGCACCAGCGGGCAGGCGAACGTGAATGTGTCGGGGAACGTGGCCTACTGGACGGACGTGGTGCCGCTGGCGGAGGTGCTGCGGGCGGCGGGCGTGAACCCGCAGGCCTTCCCGGCGTTCGAGCGGACCGACACGCGGCTGAACACGGTGGGCCCGGCGGTGTGGGTGTGGACGGACGGCGCTCCGACGATGATCCGAGTGCTTTTCAAGCAGGATGATCCAGATGGAATGGTGCGGGACGGGCCGTGGACGGAGTTCATGATGGGGCCGCAGTAGGGGGGAATGGAGAATGATGAATGGAGAATGATGAATGGAGAATGATGAATGCAGAATGCAGAATGCAGAATGCAGAATGCAGAATGATGAATGATGAATGTGGAAGTGAGGGAAATGGGTGGGGAATGTGAGATTTGGGATTTGCGACAAAGAAGGCAAGGAACGAGTATGAAACAGTTCCGAAACAACTTGCCCGTCGGTCGGTCGAATGGCCGGAAAGACAAGGGCTCGGTCATGATCATGGTGGTGGCGTTGCTGCTGCTGCTGGCGCTGATGGGGACGGCGTGGCTGTCGACCACGCGCAACGAGCGCGGGGCTTCGGTGGCCAACGTGGCCAACGTTCAGATCGACCTGCTGACCGAGGGTGTGCGGAATCTGGCTGCGAGCCGGATCGTGGACGGGGTCATGGGTCGGCCATTGAGCGGCGGGGCCCAGTACCAATGTCGTCCCTGGACGTTCCTGGATCCGCTGGACACCAGCAACCCGGCGCAGAGCACTTATGTGCATTACGACTGGGTGGTGACGCCTTCGACGCATGTAACCACCGTGGCAAGCATCAGTCCGACGCTGTGCTACGAACGCAACTGGCTGGCGTCGCGCGTGCCGGGACTGGATTCCAACAGCAATCCGGTGTGGCCGGCGGTTACC
>CAYSSA010000257.1:1645-2306 GCA_964433485.1 uncultured Tepidisphaeraceae bacterium
CGCTATTGATCACCGCGGCCGACGGCAGCGTGAGGACTTATCCGGCGTTTCAGGTCGGCAGTTACACGATGCTGGCCGCGGACACCGATGGCGACGGGATCGCGGACGCGGGGCTGTGGCGGCTTCCGCTGGGAGAACAGAGCGGGGTGACCTATTACGCGGCGGTGCGGATCATCGACAACAACTCGGCTGTGAACGTGTCGGTGGCGGACAAGCTGGCCGAACCGGGCGATGCGCCGGTGAACCTGAGTGATTTCGCTCCGGACCTGTTCCCGAGCAACGTGGATTTGTTGCAGTTGCTGCGTGATGACGCCAGCGGCAACCGCATAAGCCAGTTGAACTGGCTGAATGCGTATCGCTTCGGAAACAGTCTTACCGACACAGCGCCGACCATTCAGTTGGGGATGTACGACGAGATCAACGGCGGGGTGCGGCCGGACGCAACATTCCTGTCGCGGTATGACGCGCTTTGGCATCAGCTGGGCATGCGTGTGGAGAACCCCGGGCTCAACCCGCTGGGACAGGCGTTCAGGGCGGTGTCGATCGGGGATCAGATGTCGCTGGCGCGGGGGTTTGTGGTGGCTCCGTGGACGGCTTCTTCGGCGCTGGAGACGCGCCTTGCGGGAACGCTGATCCATGGCAGCCCGAAGTTGCCGTATAT
>CAYSSA010000257.1:2362-5997 GCA_964433485.1 uncultured Tepidisphaeraceae bacterium
GGTGCGCGAAACTCCGGGCAACCGCAATGTGCGGCTGCTGGTGGTTCGCAACGGCGTGGGGCAGGCGATCCCGGATACCACGGCTCTGCACACGTGGCTCAACGCGCCCTTGAATGACACGGCGTATCCGGGCATTCCACCGGAACTGGCCGAGCCGTTCAATGTCAGTGGCGGGCTGCCGACGAAGGTGTCGCTGAACACGGGGAATTTCCGGGAGCTCTGGCGGGCGTACTGGTATGTGATGGCGGACCGGCCGGACCAGCTCGCCGACCCGACGCCGTTCTACAGCAGCGGCGGGAATCCGGCGGGACAGGTGGCATATCTTGGGATGGATTTCGCGGAGGCCAGCGGGTTGCCGGGAAATGAGAGCAATCCATGGCGGATGTTCCGTTCGAGCCTGCGGCCGGGCGGAGGGACGGGTCCGATGTTGTCGCCGCCGCAGCAGTTGCTGCTGCGGTCGGCGATTGCGGCGGCGAACACCATGGAGTTGCGGTGGGGTCCGATGGACGCCCCGGGCAGCAATGTGCCGCGGAGGTACCTCAACAGCAACAACCTGGCGCTGGACAATGCGAGGGTCTCGGATATCACGGTGCAGGTGAACAACGGCGGATCGCAGTCGACGGCGATTGCCAGGGTCTACGGCAACAAGCCGCAGCCGTTCATTGCCGAGGTGTATGCCAACAACGACGGGGCGATGCACCAGAAGAAGCAGCCGGATCCCAACCCCGATCCCAACGGTCCACCGCCCGATCCGATTCCGCCGTTCTACCGAAATCCGGCCGGTTTCGTGGCCATCACACTGCACAATCCATATACCCAGAGCGAATTGAGCGGACCGATGGACCTCGGCGGCTGGCAGTTGATCACCGTGGACCGTTCCACCGGCAAGCCGACCAGCCCACAGGTGTTGTACACCTTTCCGATGGCGTCGGCCAACTACAAGAAGACAACGATTGACCCCGCCAGCGCCGGTACGCCGGGGCTGTTGACGCTGTGGACCTACGACAAGCAGAATCCCGGCGACGACACCAACAAGAACCAGGGCAAGCAGTTCTTGCCGGCCGACATCACGCAGGACAACAGCTTTCCGCCGCCGGACCCGGCCAGCGTGGTGCAGGCGCCGGCCGATGTCGAGAAAACGCATCTGATTCCGAACCTGAGCGCGGCGTTCGGCAAGGAACTGATCCTGGTGCGCCCGCAGGTTCCGGGGACGAACCTGGCGGGCATGGACCCGGCCGCGCCCGGCTACTGGCAGCAGGCCGTGCCGGTGGACAGTTTCGATTTCACCGGGATGCCGGCCGTGAGCAGCCAACCGACGGCGACGTTCAGGGCGTGGGTGTATCGGCGCAACTGCGACATCAAGGCGTCGGGCGGTTCGGCGTATTCGGAATTTCGCTGCGTGTATCCCGGCCGATATGACGGTCGCAAGGGCAAACTTCGGCAGCAGGGCACGTTCGAGCATACCTTTACACTCGATCCGGACACCGGCGACACGGTGGGCCAGGTGTTCAGCGGCGTGAAACAGCCGATGTTTGACAACGCAACAGGGAGCTATCCGGCGACATACAACAACAACGATCCGGCCATGCTGTTCCGGATCCCGATCGCGGCCGAGGATTCGCCCGGCCCCTTCGGCAGGGGCAAGACGTCGGGCAGCAACTTTTTCTATCCGTTCGGCGGTTTCGCCCGCAATCTGGACGTGATGCAGGTTCCGTTCATCGGGGCCTATGTGATTGTGGACGCCTCAGGCAGCTTGCTGGAGATCAACCCGGTGACGATGGACGCGGCTTTTGCCGAGGACACGGATACGGGCAACGACGCCCGCGAACAGGTGGGTCGATTCGTGCCGATCATGGCGACGGGCGCGGTTGTGGGAATCGGCGACGACTGGAGCAGCAATCGCGGCGACTGGCGTTATCGGTGGACGATGAAGGCGGTTGATTTTCTTTGCGCGGAACTGCCGGCGAAGGATTTTCTGCCCGCGGCGGGAAACGAATATGCCCAGCGGCTCTATAACAATCCGCAGCCGATGCCGGTGCATAACACGCTGGAGAGCAGACGTCATCCGCCGGCGGACGGCATGTTGACCAACAGGGACGAGAACGCCGTGGGAATTGAAGGGCTGATCAATCTCAACACCGCTCCGGTGCCGGTGCTGGCGGCGCTTCCCTTCACCAAGAACCGGGCGACCAACCTGCAGATCGCCCAGGCGATTGCCCATTATCGCGATGTGGACGACGGTACGGGCTCGCCGCATGGCCCGTTCACCAACCTGTTTGACCTGTACCGTGTGCCGCTGTTCCGGCAATTGTCCGACACGGATCTGGCAGCCAACCATCGCTCGACGGGTTATGCCGACGGCATGTTGTTGCCGGGGCCGGGCAGCAACTCGGTGTACGGGATTCAGAACGACTTCAACGAGCGATACCTGCTGCTGAACCGCATCAGCAACATGGTGACCCTGCGGTCGGACACTTTCACAGTGTATGTGATGGTGCAGGGCTGGCGCAACGCCGGCAGCGACCGGCCGCAACTGGTGGCGCAGCGCCGGGCGGCGTTTGTGGTCGATCGCTCGGGAGTGAGCCAGCAGAACCGCGGCGCCAAGATCACGACGTTGTCTGTGGAATAGATCCGGCGGATGGCCGCCGGTTGTTGGGGTTTGTGGCAAATTCGGCGAGCGAACCGCGAAACACGGTTCGCTCGCCTTGTTGTGTGGCCTGCATTGCGGGCGCAAACCTCCTGGTTCCCCAGTACGTATTAGTCCTACAACGCTATGATTGCGTGTAACTCCCTGATGTTGAACATGCTACAACGATTTCTCGGCCGGATTTCAGGCCAGAGGCGTTGTAGGATTAGCCGATAGAGGGAGATAACCATTTCAAGGAGGAACTGATGGCGGCACGGACGACGCGGGTTGCGGCCCGGCAACGGGTCATTCAGGCGTTTATGGCGTCCCTGGAGCGGATCATCCCGGAGGATGAATCCAAACCGCTCAAGGGCTGCAAGTTTCCGGATTGGCAGTTGCAGGCTCAGACTCTGAAGCAGGATTGGAACCTGGAATCTCTGGATGGCAAACAGGTGCAGCGGTGGTCGGAGGCTCTGGGGCAAACCCTGGTGGCCCGGCGGGATGCCGAGGTGCGAGCGTACCGGGAAGGCCGGCGACCGGAAGCCCCGGCCCACCCGCCGCAACTGCTGGTGCTGGGCGTGGATGGCGGCCGCCGGCAGGGGCGTGAGAAGGACGAGGCAACCCAGAGCCGCTGGCGTGAGGAGAAGGTTCTGACGGCCACGACGTTTCTTCCCGGTAATGGCAAGGAGGGGCAGGAGGAGGTGAAACCCAAGCCGCTGGTGACCACGGTTCTGGCGCAGAACGTCGGGTATTTCACCAAACACAAGGAGCACATGCGTTATCCTGAATATCGGGCCAAGGGCTGGCCGATCGGCTCGGGAATCACCGAGGCCGGAGTGAGACAGTTCAACAAGCGGATCAAGGGAACGGAGCAATTCTGGAGTGAGCAAGGCATTGAAGCCATTCTGGCTCTGCGAGGCCAGTGGGTCAGTCAGGACCAACGATGGGAACGTTACTGGAGCAACCGACCGGCCTATGTGAACTGAGACCCGCGGATTCTGTCATGCAC
>CAYSSA010000258.1:0-757 GCA_964433485.1 uncultured Tepidisphaeraceae bacterium
TGTGCCAGTTGCCGGCCGTGTGCCAGTCGGAGTTCGCGCCATTCCATTCGTAGGCGGTTACAGTGCTGGCCACGATAAGCTTCAGGAAGCCGGCGTCGGCAGTGGACAGTGAGTAGTTGGCCGGAGCCGAATCGCCGCCAATGAGTTGCAGGACGAAGTCGGTCGGGGCAATGGTTCCCGAGCCAAAGGTCATGATCTGGTAGCTGCCAACCGCCAAGGCATCAGTCACCTGCAAGGTGGCCTGAGGCGTGACGGCAAGCGCTCCGGTCACAACGAGCTGGTCGAGTTGCACATCGCTGTTGATGTCGAAGCGGAGGAAGGAATTCGATCCGAGCGTGAGACTGCCAACCGTGAGCGTGCCGATGTCCAGTCCGCCGGGGCTGATGAGGTGTGTGCCGGTGCCGGCCAGGACCGGGCCGGCGATGGCGCCGGTCGTGCCGCTGGCCAGGATGCCGCCGTTGAGGGTCACGGAGCCGGTGCCGGTGGCCGAGCCGGTGGTGTTGGCGACACGCAGCGTGCCGCTGTTGAGGATCGTGCCGCCCTCGTAGCTGCTGGCGCCCGCCAGGGTCTGCGATCCCGTGCCAGCCTTGATGAGGCTTCCGGTGCCGGAAATGCTGCCGGCGAAGGTCGCATCGCTGCTGCTACCCAGCGTCAGGACAGCGCTGCCGAGGCTGACGTTGCCGCCTGTTGCGCCGCCGCCGGACAGCGTACCGAAGGTGTGGTTGTTGCCGTCCAGATCAAGCGTTGCTCCTGCGAC
>CAYSSA010000258.1:767-5970 GCA_964433485.1 uncultured Tepidisphaeraceae bacterium
TCCTGAATTATCCTGGAATTGTGAGTGCTCTTCCTGCGACGTTGCCCATCGTGACGGCCGAGCCGGGGAGCAACCGATCGGCGCCGCCGCTGAGCTTCAGGGTGCCGCCGTTGACGGTCGTGCCGCCGGAGTAGGTGTTGGCGTTCGTCAGGGTGAACGTCCCGGTGCCGGTCTTGACCAGTTTGCCATTGGTGCCCGAAATCAGACCGGAGAACGTCGTGTTCGTGTTGTCGTTTCCGGTGGTCAGGGTGCCTGCTCCAAGCAGCACCTGATGCCCGGTGGGCGAACCGGCCGCGTCGGCCAGCGAACCAATGGCCAGTGTCGCGGTGGAAACGTCGAATGTGGTGTTGCTGGACATCACAACGCCGCTGGAAACCGGCACGGGCTGCGTTCCCATCGCGGTGACCAGCAGAGAACCGTCGCCGGGGTCGGTCAGCCTGTTATAAGTCGTACCGCCATCGGTGCTGTAGCCGATGCCGCCGCCACCGAAGGTGGTAGCCCCGTTTGCTCCCACACCGCCGCCGCCCTGGCCGAAGCGAATCTCGATCATGTGCAGGCCAGGAGTCAGGGCAACGCTCGCGGTCGGGTAGTTGTTCCAGGTGCCATTATTGATGACCACGTTGCCGTCGATCTTAAGCAGGACGCTATCATCAAAGCTCTTGCCGAACGTATACGTAACCGGGCTTGATGTGGAGTTGTTGATGTAACCCGTATAGCCCCAGGTAGAGTTGTCCCTCCATGCCGGGAAGACGTTGTTGCCCGCGCTGGTCGTCGATGCGCCCCAGCGTGGAGTCAACTGGACGCTGTCTCCCACAATCGGGGTAACCGTATCGAAGCTGGCTGTGCCGTCGGCAACCAGGCCTTCCAGCAGGCCCGGCGCCGCCGTGACGGCCTTGAGCGTGCCTTCGGTGATCAGGGTCGGGCCGGAATAGGTGTTGGTCCCGCTGAGCACCAGTGTACCGGGGCCGGTCTTGTTCAGTCCGACGCCGGACGTAGCGCTGCTGATATTCCCCGCCATTGTCGAGACATTGAGGAAGCTGTTGACATTGATGGAGCGGGTCTGGGCACCCAGATCTACCGCACCGTTGAGCGTGACGCTATTGACAGCGCCGGCCGAGGCGTTGGCAATTCCCGCCGTCGAGCCGAGGGTGATATTGCCGTTGAGAACCAGGTTATTGGCCAGAATACGAGGTGTCGTATCGCTGATCAACGCCGTGCCATCGGCCATGGTCAAGGTACCGGTGCCGACCGGGCCATTGGTGACAGTCCCGATGATCGGCGTGCTGCTGGAACCAAGGATGAGCGTACCGGCATTCACGTTCATGCCGCCCGCGAAGGTGCTGACTCCGGTGAGCGCGAGCGAGCCACTGCCGGTCTTGTTGATCGCGCCGGGGCTGCTGATCGGAGCGGAAATGATCAGGTCGGTCGGAACGAGGGCATTGGTGGATGCACTGATGTTCGCGCCCGCCGGGAGATTGAGCAAGGTGCCCGCAATCGTCGGCACGGTACCGGCGTTGTCGTTGACCGCCGTGATGGCGTTCACCGAAGTCAGCGTCAACGATGTGGTGCCGATGTTGACCGCCGGTGTGGTGGTGCCGCCGATGTTGTTGAAGGTCAGGCTGTTGAGCGTGTTGGCGAAGTTACCCAGCGTTAGTACGCCGCCGCCGTTGATGGTGACATCGTTGGCTGGGTTGATCAGGTTCTGCGCCGCCGTGGTGACGGTCGAGTTGTTGATGGTCAGCCCGCCGGCGGGAATGGTGCCGGTGGTGAGGGCCAGCGTGCTGCCGCCGTTCACCACGGTGCCGCCCGTGTAGGTGTTGTTTCCGGTAATGGTCAGGGTGCCCAGGGCGTTGGCGACCAGGCGAACCTTGGCGCCGGCCGGGTTGTCGGCGATGACCGAGTGGATCGTCGCGGCGTTGCCGTGGATGTAGAGAGGCACGGTTCCGGTCGACGCGGTGCCACCGGCGGTCAGTACGCCACGAACGCTGGTGGTGCCGATGGAGGTCGAACCGTTGGTCAGGGCCAGGCCGCCTGCGGCGAGGTTGAGCACGTCACTGGCGCTGTTGAACGCCACGATGATGCCCGCCTGATCGCGGACGGCAAGCACGTTGTAGGTCGTCATGGCGCCCGCCGGCAGGGTAACCGTGGCGTTGGCCGCCGGTGCCAGGCGCACGTTGGAAGTGGCGTTGCTGGCCGGGAACGTAGCGGCGTTGGACGTGTAGATGTCCGGAATGGTCCCGGATGGACCACGATTGCCGTTCATCGTGATCACGCCCCAGTCCATATTGTTGGAACCGGTCGTGGAGGCCGTGACATAGGTACCGAACTCCGCGTTGTTTACCAGAACGTTCGCCGGCAGGATGCCGTTGTTCAGCAAGGTCGAGGACCCGTTGATCTGGTTGATGAACAGGTTGCTGGTGTTGAAGCCCGGCAGGAAGCTGAAGTAGTTGCCGTTGCCGCCCGTCAGGTTCACCGTCGCGTCGGGGTCCAGCGTCAGGTTGCCGATGGTAAGCGCGCCGTAGCCGCCTGCGGACGGCGTGGGTACTGAGATCACGTTGTGGCCCTGACTGGCGCTGACGCTGTTGAGGGTCTGGGTCGTATCAATCGAGCCGCCCGAGGTCATGGTCAGCGTACCGCCGCGGAGCGTGACCGGCGCATTCACGGGGATGCGCTGCGGGTTGAGGTTCGCCAGCGGAGTCAGGCCGCTGTTGTCGAGGTTCAGGGTGGCGTAGTGAATGTTGACGGCCGAGGTGTTGCTGAGGGCGCCCGAGTCAATGAGGGTGAGCGTGTTGGCCAGAACATTGGTCGTTCCCGTGTAGGTGCTCACGCCCGTGAGCGTCAGGGCATTGTTGCCGGTCTTGGTGAAGTTCAGGTTGCCGGCGATGGTGATGGGCGACGCATGGCCGCCGCTCATGACCGTCGTCAGGGTAACAGGATTGGCGGCGGTGTTGGTGATAGTGCCTGCGCTGCCTGTGTATCGCGCCAGGGAATTGTTGTTGAACAGCGACGCGATCAACTGGTTGTTGCCGTTGAGGTCAACCACAGACGTGGGGCTGTTGATGCCCAGTGCCTGCACGTTTGGCGCTCCGCTGGTCGCGAAGACCGGCAACGTGTTATCACCGCCGTTAAGGATCAGCGTGCCGCCGTTGACATGCGTGATGCCCGTGTTCAGGGCCTTGGCATTCAGTGAAAGCGTGCCCTCGTCGGCCTTGACGATGCCGCCGGTGCTGGTGTTCAGCACGGCGTTCACCGCCAGGTTCGTTGAACTGCCGACCGTGTGGAAGAAGAAGGGCAGGTTGTTGCCCGTCTTCAACCGGCCGACGTTGATCCCGGCGTTGCCTTCAAACGCCAGGATACCGCCGCTGAACACCGCCGGGTTGATCGCGATTCCATCAGAGACGGCACTCGCGTACAAGCCACCGCCGCTGTTGAGCGTCAGGCTGCCAAACTGTCCGCCGCTGCCACCGACGGGTAAAGCCGCCGACAACCCGTAGTTGATGCTCGAGTTGTTGCTGCCAGGTACAAATGTCGTTGCAAGTTCAGCGGATGTGAGTGGACGGAGGAAATTGGTGCTGCTGTCCTTGGTGATGAACCCGGTGCCGATGCCCGTGATCGAGGCATCGCCGAGCATGTCGGGCCGAATAGGCATGTTGGTGGTGCCGTTGCCGCCACCGCCGGCGCCGGCCGGTGCGCCAAGAGCCACCGCGCCAAGTGAGAAGTTCGCCAGGCCAGCCCCGGCCGTTGCCGAGATGCCGCGAATGAGTGCGGTGCCCTGTGACACGCCGGCAAATGCCGATGCCGTGAACGTCAGGGGCTGATCCGGATGGGCTTCGAGGGTAACGGTGGCCGGACCGTAGGCGTTGCCGCTGGCGTTCAAGGTGAAGGTACCGATCTTCTCGTTCGTGGGCGCCAGCGCGTTGCCGATAATGCGGAAGTTGCCGCCCGACACCGACAGCGTACCGCCGGTGCCGGTGCCGCCCGTCAGGCGGTGGTTGATGTTCGTGCCGCTGTTGTCGAGTGTCAGGGTTGCGCCCGGAAGCACATACATCGTGCCGAAGACGCCGGTGCCGGCGCCGCTGAACGTGACGCCGCCCTGGCTGACCTGGAGATTGTTGGTGGTGCTGATCGGGTTCGCGTTGGCGCCGGTCAGAGTCATGGTGCCGGTGCCGATCTTGTTGACCTGGTACGGATTGGCCAGCGGATCCGACGTGCGGGCAAAGATGCCGGAGAACGTGCTGTCGGAGTTATCGAAGCCGACATTGAACGTGCGGCCACTGGCCAGATTGCTTCGCTGTGGGGAGACGTTGATGACGCGGCCCGAACCCGCCAGCGAGCCGATCGTGGCGTCGGTGTTGGTCAGATTGAAGAACGTGCCGGCGCCCAGGTTCACCTGCGAGAATCGGGAACCGGGCTGGTTGTTCCCCGGCAGACCGCTGTTGGTCAGCGTCCCGACGTTGATACCGCCGGCGACAACATTGAGCTGTCCGGTGAACACGCTCTGTGCATTGAGCTGGAGGATGCCATCGCCCGCCTTGGTGATGGTGCCGGACGAGCCGGTCCAGCCCTGAATGGCCAGAGTCGCCTGGAATGGCGCCACGACGACGCCGTTGACCATGATCGGGTTGACGGTGATGGTCGTCGGGTCGCTGCCCGTATCGATCCGGCCGTTGATGATGGCCGTGGTCTGGACGTTGGAACTGCTGGCCGTGATTCCGGCCGCGCCGATAGTCAGAGTGCCAGTGCCATTGACGCCCTGGGCGCCCTTGAAGGTGTTGACGGTGGGAGTCACCAGGTTAAGAGCGTCGTTGGCAACCGACGTGGAGCCTTCGTTGTTGAACACCAGCCCGGCGAGTGTATTGTTGCCAACCAGGCTGACGGTCGAGGGACCGTTGAGCGTGACGACGTTCGCCGGATCGATGGTGCCGGGCACAAGCTGCGTGCCGATGGCATGATCGAGCATAGCGCCATTGAGAGTGATGCCGCCGGCCGGGATCACGCCGCCGGTTCCGGTGACCAGCGTACCACCGTTGGCGACCGTGCCGCCGGTGTATGTGTTGACGCCGGTGAGCGTGGTTCGCTGGGCGTTGCCAGCGCTTTCTGAAGAGGTCACGACCAGGCGAACCGGCGTGGTGCCGTTGTCGGCAACTTCCGCGCCCACAAACGCCTGACGCGTGCCGTTACCGCCGAAGGGCGAGGCGAAGAC
>CAYSSA010000259.1:0-1140 GCA_964433485.1 uncultured Tepidisphaeraceae bacterium
CGATGCGATCAGTCTCCTTGACTCGCAGGGTGTGCAATCCCCGAATTGTCGTGGGGCCGTCAGCAAACAGGGCGACCACGGCCAGCGTCTGTGCCGTGTCGGGCATGTCGCGCAGGTCGATATCAATTCCATCGAGGCGGTCGGCGCCCATAATAGTGATGAAGTCGCGCCCAAACACCAGTCCGGCGCCCATGCGGCACAGCACATCGGCAAATCCCACGTCGCCCTGGAGACTGCTCTTGCCAAGCCCGCGCAGAGTGATCTTCGATCCCTTGTGGAGAGCCGCCAGCGCCAGAAAATACGAGGCGTTCGAGGCGTCGGGCTCAACTTCGTAGGCGCAGGCGCGATAGGACTCACGCGGCACGACAATCTGCCGGGGGAGTCCCGTGTTCTTGTCGCGAAGCAGTTCCGCCATGACGCCGAAGTGGTCCATGAGCTGCATGGTCATCGCCACATACGGCCAACTGGTCAGCTCTCCCTCGAGGTCCACCTTGACCTCGTGCCTGGCAAACGGACAGACCTGCAGAACCGCCGATAGGTATTGCGAACTGCGCGCATCGCCGAAGCGGGTGATGCCGCCGGTCAATCGGTCCGCCAGCACCTCGATGGGCGGAAAACCGTCCTCGCCGAGATACTCGATGCGCGTGCCGAGGTTCCGGAGCATATCCACAAGTTGCCCGATGGGACGCTGCCGCATACGCGGGATGCCGTCGAGCCGATACCGACCCTTGCCAAGTGTACACAGGGCCGTCAGAAATCGGATGGATGTCCCGGAATTGCCGCACGCCAGCTCGGCCGAGGCGTTGGGAATGCGTCCGCAGCATCCTTCAACCGCGATGTGTCGCCTGGCCTCGTCGACGTCCAGTCTGAATCCCAGTTGCCGCAGGCTCTGGATCATGACCAGCGTATCGTCGGCAAAGAGGCAATTGGACAATTCGCATCGCCCGTCGGCCATCGACGCCAGCACCAGCGCCCGATTGGTCAGGCTCTTGGATCCCGGTGGAGAGAACTCCGTCGCAAAAGGCCTCGTAAGACGTTGAATGACCCGGTCCGGCATGGAAGCGGATTACAATCGAAGAGCTTCACCGATGCAACGCGGCCATGATCCAGACAACGCGGCGGAAAAACGCTGCCAAGACC
>CAYSSA010000259.1:1168-1586 GCA_964433485.1 uncultured Tepidisphaeraceae bacterium
CGCGCGGCCGGGCGCCGCGGAGTCGCGGGCGCGGCGACATGACGATCACGGCTTGGAACGAAGGTCGCCGATGCCTGCAGGATGACTGGGGCGAACCTCAACCTCAAACAACTCCCTCGCATCACCCCGGCGGGTGAGCGTCGCGCCGGGGCCGAAAAGACGGGCAGCAACGGCTTCAATGTCGGCGCGGAAGGCGGCGAGGGTTTCGTCGGTGTTGGGGGCCAGGAGCCGGTCGGCGATTTTCAGGGTGAATACATCCGTGCGGAACCGGGCTTTGCCCTCGAGCAGCGGTTCCTCCTCGAGACGGCCGGCGGCGGCAATCGCTTCGGTGAAAGCTTGCTCGAGGCGGTCAGCGAACGTGCCGGGAGCGGGCTGTTTGCGCTGGTAAGTCAGGCCGGCTTGCCCGCCGAAGAAGTCG
>CAYSSA010000259.1:1597-3357 GCA_964433485.1 uncultured Tepidisphaeraceae bacterium
AAAGCCACACCCGGACCGCCTTCAACGTGGGCGTAGTTGGCAACATCGACCAGAAGATGGCCGGGCACGGCCTGGCGCTGGATCCAACCGTGGAAAACGGGAACGATCTCCTCCAGATGCAGAGGGTTCTGGAGGAAAAGCTTGGCGGAGACCTTGTGGGGGAAAGTAGTCATATGAGTGCGGAGTAATGAACACAGAGATTACAGCACGGCGCAGTTCCAACCAAGTCATGAACAACCGCCAACACCTGCAGACGCCCAGACAACTCAGGACTCTGTCCCGCTCGGGCTTCATTTTCTGCAGCGGTTCACAACTTCACCGCCGTCAACGATTGCCGGTACTTCGCATGTGCCTTGTGTGCAGCGTCGATGAACAGGCTGGCCTCCTGGACCAGCTTCCCGGCCGTGTCGGCGTTGTAGCGAGTGTCGGGGCCTTCGTGACGCGCGAACAAATAGTTGCCGAACTGGCCATGAGCATAGGGATCCCAGAAGATCTTCGTTTCGACAAAACGCGTGCGGAACTCGCTGACAATGGTCCCCGGGTCCGTCGGCACATCCAAAAACTGCAACTGCACCAGCGTCCGCGCGGCGATGAGCATCGCGTTGTAGGCTCGGTCGTCGGCCTCCTTGAATCGGCCGGCCTCCAGCGCCAGTTGCGCCTCGAATGCCTCTGATTCGGCCGCCGTGAAACCGAACTGGGCCAGGCTGACGACCTCGCCGGCGCATTCGCCGGTGCCCATGTCGCCGATGGAGAACTGCCGCGGATCGCCCCAGTCACTGAAGAAACCCGGATTGTCAGTATACGCCGGGACCGGGGTTAACGGATCGACGATCTCCTTCAGCGATTTCTTGCCGATACGCTGGCACCAATTCTGGAAGGACTCTCCAGATTGCCGGCCGGAAACATAGTTGGAAGTGAGAGCCTCGACCAGATCAGGGATTCTCTTGCTGGGCACCGATCCGAGCATGAGCCCGTATGAGCCGCCGTTGTCGCGCCAGCGCCCACCCAGGATCACCTGGAAGTGCGGCACCGTGAAGCCGCCGATGTTGCGGCTGTTCCCGAAGAAACCAATGTCGGCCACATGGTGCTGGCCGCAGGAGTTGAAGCAGCCGGAAACCTTGATGTGCAGGCTTTTGACTGCCTCGTCGAGTGATGCCGACTTGGCGGCCAGCCGCGTGCGCAACTCGCCCGCCAGTCCGCGCGATGAGGCGATGCCCAGCTTGCAGGTGTCGGTGCCGGGGCAGGAAACAATGTCCACAATCGTGCCGGCGCCGGCGGCCGCCAGGCCGATACGCTGGAGCTCGGCATACACCTCGGGCAACTTGGCCGTCGGAATCCAGCGGAGCACGATGTTCTGTTCAATGGTGGTGCGCACGCTGTCGCCGGCATACTTGCGGGCGATATCGGCCAGGGCCCGCATCTGCGACGGCGTGATGTCGCCCAGCGGCAGCGTCACCGTAACAAGACTATAGCCCTCCTGTCGCTGCTGATAGACGTTGGTCGTGGCCCAGGCGGAGAAGGGATTTTCAGTCTTCGGTTTTTGATTCTGGATGGTCAGGGGCACCACGACCGGTTCGGGCGCAAGGTTCGGTCGCTCCTGGTATCGGGGGATCTCGTCGAAGAACTTGCGCCAAGTCGGATCTTCCGGCATGGTGCGGCGCTCCTCAAGGACAATCTTCCTGAACTCCTCGATCCCCAGCTTGGCCACGACGAACTTCAATCGGGCCTTCTGCCGATTCTTCTTTTCGCCCAGGCGCGCG
>CAYSSA010000259.1:3388-5948 GCA_964433485.1 uncultured Tepidisphaeraceae bacterium
CCATCGCGCGGGCCAGCGGCAGCAGTTCTTCCACGGGCACGAACTCATCGAACAGCTTGGCCTGGTGTGGCACGGCGCCTAGTCCGCCGCCGACATAAAGCTCGAATCCAAGCTGCGTCTTGCCATCCACCACGCGCGTCTTCGCAATGCCGCCGAGATCGTGGATCAGCACCAGCGCGCACCCCTCATCCTTGCACCCGGAGAAGGCGATCTTGAACTTGCGCCCGAAATCCTGCGTATCCGGGTGGCCCAGCAGGTAGTACGCCACCGCTCGCGCGTAAGGCGACACGTCGAACGCCTCGCCCCGGCATACCCCCGAACGCGGGCAGGCCGTCACGTTTCGCACCGAGTTGCCGCACGCCTCACGCGTGGTGATCCCCACCGCGCCCAGCCGGCGGAAGATCTCCGGGGTGTCGTCGATGTGGACATAATGCAACTGAATGTCCTGTCGCGTGGTGATGTGCAGAATGTGGTCGGAATACTCCTCGGCCAGATCGGCCAAAACCTCCATCTGTCGCGGATTGAGACTGCCATAGGGAATCTTGATTCGCAGCATCCCCGGCGCATCCCAGAACGTGTCCGGCCCCTTGGTCAACGCCGGATACGGCAATTCGCGCTGTTGCAGGCCGTCGTGACGCTTGCCGTTGTCGTAACGCTGCCCGTATGCTCCACGGCGAAGCCGGGTTTCCGCAAATACTTTCTCGTCGATCTTCCCGAGCTTCCGAAGCGCGATCTGGGCTTCAAAAGCCTCGATCTCTCTGGCCAGACCGGGTTCAATCAGAGGGGTCAGAATGTCTTTCCAATTACGGCTCATAGATCAATAATACCCCATTCCTATAGGAATTGTCTATATCGCGCCGATAATTCCCAAAAATCGCCTTCCCTTACGCATTCGGTTCTTGACGCAACCACTTCCGTCGCCGGGTTCAACGCCAACCCTCGACGCCGTCTGGGGCAGTCTGCATTCCTGACGCATGTCGTGGTGGCGCACCACACCGCTGGGTTGGGAGCGTTGGCTTTCTCGGCTATAACACTATCAGCGAGCAATATGGCAGGCTTGATGTATGGATTCGGCCGATGGGTTCGCGGCAAAGTCTCTTCCGCGAAGTGGATTCTCACCGAATTGACCGGCAGCGAAGATCAGGCAATCAGGGCCGAGCGTCTTGTCGGCAGAGACATGGCCGCCGCCATCGCGGGTGAAGATGCCGCCAGGCCATTCGCGGACGCTGTGGTTGATGCCTGTGGAGCTCGTCTGGCCGCGCGTGTGAGCAACCGCCGGCGCCAGTTCGATTTCTTCGTTCTTCCCGCATCCCAGGTCAATGCCTTCGCGCTGCCCGGAGGCTTCATCTACATCACGCCGCCGCTGCTGTCGTTGCTGGGCTGGGATGCCGACTGCATCGCTTTTGTCCTGGGTCACGAAATGGGCCATGTTATCCGCGGCCATGCGAGGGACCGCATCCTGAGTGAGTCGCTTGTTTCCGTGCTGACGGCGGCTTTGCCGGCGGCCGGCGCCGCCCGCGCGCCGCTGGAGATGCTCGCGCGCAACTTTCTTCAGAGCGCCTATTCGCAGGAACAGGAACTGGAAGCGGACGAATTCGGCGTCAGACTTGCGGCCGCCGCCGGCTTTGATGCCCGCGCCGCCGTCAAGGTGCTTGGTCAACTGGGAACGGTTGCCGCCTCTTCTTCACCACTGGCAGGCTGTTTTTCTTCGCACCCCTCGCACGAACTGCGAATCGCGAGCATCCAGCGCCTGCTGGCGCGTGGCAGGGGCCATTAGGGCGGCGAACTGAATCCCGGACACTCGCAAGTGGTGGTATTTCGCAAATCCAGACTCCACAATCGGCGGATGATCCGGTATGCTACGTCGGCGGTGCGTGAAATCCTGCCGGTGCGGGGGCCGAAACACCCGGCGTGGCGCATGTTGCGGCGTGGCACAGGCTTGGAGCCTGCCGTGTGCGGCGTGGATGGTCGCACCATAATGGGCAGGTGACCCGCGCTGTAAGGTCCATCAGGGAAAGACCGGTCACACGGGCATTTGAGGAAGCGTATGGCAATGCGTTTGCGCAGCATTTCAAACCGATGGCGTGTCGTGCCGATTCTGGCAATGGCGGTCGGAGCGGGCCTGCCCGGAGGCTGTTCGCCCGGCAATTACCGCAAACAGGCCGATCAGGCGGCCACCGATATCATTCGGGAAAAGCAGATGGCGACGCTTGGACGCACCGAGCCGTTCGCGGTCGAGCAGCCCTCGGATATCCTCCGTCGCCGTTTGATGCTGGAACAGAAACTTCAGCGGGATGGCGAGGTTTCCCTGGGAACGCGCGATCTGGAACCCGTGAAGCACTGGCCCAAAGACGACTATGGCCGCGGCACCACCCAGCCGGCCGATCCGCTTTCAAGTCGGGTCAGCGCCGAGCCGCTGACGCTTTCGCTGCTGGAGGCGTTGCAGGTGGCGGCCCGCAACAGCCGTGAATACCAGTCGCGAAAGGAGAACATCTTTCTGGACGCCCTGGACCTGGACCTGGCCCGCGACGAGTTCCGCCCGTTCTTCTCCGGTGAAATC
>CAYSSA010000260.1:0-5679 GCA_964433485.1 uncultured Tepidisphaeraceae bacterium
CATGCATCTTCTCCGCCCGAACTCTGGTCGTTTCGGCGTCGCTCAAGACCCTGACCACGCGCCGGCTCAACACCTCGCAAATCACCGCGGTGCAACCCCAGGTGCGGCTGTGTGAGAACCTGGACCGGCGACAGTGGAACTACGAGCGGATTCGTCGCCCCCAGCATGAGCGGCCCAGAACGGGTTCCGGTCCGACGGCGCCCATGACGTTTCCCGAGGTGTTTCTGCGCGCCGGCACGGTGGAGTACAGCCGGATCGAGGGTGGGAAATTCGTGGTTGTCGGGCGGACCGCCATCGATGGACACCTGTTGCCGCAGCCCGGCGGACGCAACCGGTACACGTTCGACCTCGACAGCCGCCTGCCCGGGCGGCCTGATGGTCCCCGGTTGCGAGGGACGCTGGACATGGACCAGGTGGCGCTGTCGGCGAGCCTGGAGAACGTTCAGTTTGGGCAGAGCATCGCCATGATGCTGCCTTCGCAGGTTCAGGCATGGTGGCGGAAGCATCAGCTGTCGGGGCGCATCCACATCACCGAAATGCGATATGTGCCGGCCCAGAATGACTTTCGCGTGGTTCTGGAGGCGGAGGAGGTGGGATTGACGATCTGGCCGGAGGAGATGATGGACGACCGCGAGTACCAGACGCAGAAGCTCTGGCGCCCCGGAATCCGGCTGGACATTCCGAGCGTCTTTCCGCTGGCGGGCGTAACGGATGCCGTTGCCCGCTCGGCCGGTCCACGGCCGGTGCGCCTGACGGAAGTGGCCGGGCGGTTCACGTTCACTCCATCGGGCGTTTCCATTTCCTCGATCCGAGCCACGTGCGAAGGCAATCGTATAATGGTGATGGGCGACATCATGGGTTATTCGGAGCATGCGCCATTACAGGTGCTGGTGCTTGTGCCGCGACTGAACATCCCGCGGCTGCCGAGCTACATCTGGTCGATGCCGGGGGAGGTGCGCGAGGTTTGGGCGGACTTCCGCCCCCATGGCGAAGGGCGTCTGACGGTCCAGGCGCAACGGCGACAGGAAAGGGGAAAGATCCGAGTGGAGGCGGTGCTGGATGTGGTCGACGGGGCCTTCACCTTTCACGATTTCGCCTATCCATTGCGGAACATCCGCGGCCAGCTCTGGTTCGGAAAGGACGCCATGACAGGGCAGGATCGTGTTGAGTTCCGCGACTTCATCGGCCGGGGCGCGGCGGGAACCGAGAACGCCGAGACGACAATGACCCTGAGCGGATGGGTTTCGCCGCTGGGCAAGAACGTGGGTCTGGACCTGCGTTTCGCCAGCAGCAATTGCCATCTGGATCCGCTGTTGCGGCAGGCGCTGCCGGAGGAGGCGAGGGAGGTTGTGGCGTACTTCGATCCCGTCGAGGATGGGCGTCGGATTCCGGTGCGATTACGCGCGGATTTTGAGGCCAGGGTTCGCCGCGAACAGGGACCGCGGCGGCGAGTGAACGTCGACCTGAACCTGGACATCCATCAGGCGCAGGGCGCGTTTCGGGGTTTCCCCTATCCGCTGCGCAACCTGCAGGGCAGGGTGGAGATCCATCCGTTCTCAGTGGATATCAAGAATCTGCAGGAGCGTAAGGGAGACGGATTGTTGACGGTCAACGGAACAGTTTCATGGGAGAAGAACAAGCCCATCACGCCGAACCTGACAATTCGAGCGGAGAACGTGCCGATTGATGATGATCTGCTGCGGGCGATGCCTCCGGCACAGCGACGGTGGCTGACGGACGCCGGGATCAAGGGTCGCCTGAACATTCATGCGGGGCGTGTGTTTCTGGAACAGACGGCCGGCGACTGGACGGCGATTCCCGGCGTCGAAGCCGGCGTGTCCGGACCGGCCGATGTCGGGTTCAGCCTGGATATTCAGCTTGCCGACGGGCGGATTTCCATTCTCGATCAGGCGGATGCCATCACGGGGATTGCCGCTGAAGCGGTACTGACGAACAACCGGCTGACGCTGGAGCGGGCAGGCGGTTGGCACGGTGAGGCTGAAGTGATGGCGCAGGGGAGCGTTTCCTGGCCGGATGGCTCACCCAGGGCGGCGGTCTTCGTGGGCGGGACGGGTATCCGCGCCGACAATGACCTCTACGGTATGATTCCGCGCGACGTTCGCGGCACGGTGAGATCATTGCGGCCATCGGGGACATTCGACGTCAGTTTCAACTATGGCGGCGAGCTCGATGCGATTTTCGGTCCTGGGGCTTTCAAGGTGGAGGTGCGTCCGCGGGAGCTGTCGATTCGTCCGGAGGCATTCGACTGGGAGTTCACCGATCTCAAGGGCCTGGCGACCATCACGCCCGCGGGCGTGCGGCTTGACGAGTTCGGCGCTCGGCATGGCGGCTGCGCCCTGCGGCTGGCCGGCGGCGGCTCGGCGGGAAAGGGCTGGGAATTGTCTGCGCGGGCGGAGGGAATAGTCGTTGACGCGGAACTGCTGTCGAAAATGCCTGAAGCGGTTCGCGAGTTTCTCAAGACGCTCAGCCTCAAGGGCATGATGTCGCTGGATGTGCCGAAGTTCAACTACAAGCCTGCCGGAGCCAACAGGCCAAGCGCATTGGAGTTTGACGGCTCTGTGTCGCTGGCGGACGCAGCGATGGACATTGGTGTGGATGTTCGGGACTTCAACGGATCGGTGAAACTGAGCGGAAGCGTGGACGATGGCGAAATTCGGCAGCTTGCCGGGGGCATCGAGGCCGCGTCGGCGACGGTGGCCGGCCGAGCGATGACGAAGCTGCGTTGCGCAATTGTCAAGCGGCCGAACATGCCATCGTACCGCTTTGAGGATCTGGGCGGATCGGTGGCCGGAGGTCGGATTGGCGGCGTCGTACTGGTGGCGTTTCCGAAGAACAAGCCGGTGGCGTATGAGGTGTCACTGGCGATGAATGACCTGGATGTGCGGCAGTTGCTGGCCGATCCTCAGGGCAAGTTTCGCGGGCGACTGAAGGCGAGCCTGGACCTCACGGGCAACGCGGCGGACGCGGGATCCCGGCTGGGGCGGGGTTTCATTGACGTGGACGGTGAGGATCTGTACGAGCTGCCGGCGATGACCGGGCTGCTGCAGATCACAAATATGTCGTTGCCGATCAAGTCGCCATTCAACAACGCTTCGGCCCGGTATGCGGTGCTGGGCACGCGGGTGGTCTTTGAGAGCATCGAACTGACGGCGCGGGATATGGTGATGCGCGGCGTCGGACAACTTGACTACAATCGAAAATCCGTGGGCTTGACCTTCACGACCAGCAACCCCAACTGGCTCGATGTGCCCTTCCTGCAACTGCTGAAGAACGAGGCCGCCACGATTGACATCGAGGGCACAATCAGGGAACCGCAGATCAAGCCCAAGTCGATGGCGAATTTCACGACCACGGTGGACAGGGTGCTCAAGTCGCCCCTTCGCCGCGGAAGCAACGACAAGCGGTAGCGTCCGCGGGTTGTCTATTGTCCGGCCGCCCAGCGCAGTCCGCGAACGAGCAGTTCCTGGAATTCGGGCTTGGACCAGGCCTCTTTGCCGTGGCCGGGCAGAAGATAGAGGACGCGGCTCTTGCCGTAGGTGGTCGTCCATGCCAGCGATGGGTCGCTTCTGGGGCAGTCAGTGGTCAGCAGCACGGTTGCGTCGGGACTGATCCAGCGACTGCCGTAGACCTCGTCGTGCAGGTCGAAATCCCTGAGTCCTCTCGTGATCGGATGATCCACGGCGGCGATGTGGATCTTGTAGTCGATGCCCTCGGTGTAGTTGGACTTCTTCTGCGGCTTGCCGTCGATGGTCATGTCGTTGTTGGCGTACTTGCCGCCGATGATCCTGCGGAACTCATCCCACTCGGGATGGGCGGCCAGATTGTGGTGCCACGACACCACCCCGATGCCGGTTTTGAGCAGTTCCACGAATGCCTGCTGCTGTTCGGGGGTGATGGCCTTGACCATATCGTACATGAGGATGACGTCGTAGTCCTTCTGCAAGCCCGGCCTGAGCATGCCGGCGTCTTTAGGCATGTCGATCTTTTTGTATGTAATCGCCGGCAGTCGATCAAGCATTTCGTAGAACGGCTTCTGTTCGAAACCGTGGCCGCCGACGGTGACGAGCACGCGGAGTTTCTTTCCGTCCTGTGCGGTGGCGGCGAGAGCCAGAATCAGAGTGAAGGCAGCGGCAAGAATGAATCGTTTCATGGTTGTTCCTCGTAAGCAGCCAGTATAACGGGTGGACTCGAGAGGCACGCAGGAATCCGCTGGTGGGTGTGTGGCCGTTGTTGTTGATCGGTTGCCATCGAGGTGAGAAACCGCCGCGCTCGTGTCAGGAGTTGGGTTCCATTGCACGATATCATTTCCGGCGGATGCTTCGCTGCGCGCCGCATGATCGCTTGATGAGCTTTCGTGCAGGCGCTCCTGCAACTCGCACCAATGAACTGACCTGACTACGTGCCTGAATTGCCTGGGGTGTCCGTCTACCGTTCGTATTTGAGTCCCTGCGGCTCGGCGCCATCGGTCGTGCGAATTCGGCAGCAGAAGCCCCACCCGCCGCCGTGGTTGATGATCTTGAGCATCAATTCATTATCGCCCCGCTTCAGATGCGCCTTGAGCACGTTCTGCCGAGCCTCCACGCCACGGTCGCCGTTGAATCCGCCGATCTCCTTGCCATTGAGCCAGGCACGGAAGCCGTCGTCGCTGCCCAGTTCGAGCAACACATCCTGATCGGTCGGAGACACCACTCGTGTGCGAACATAGGCGCACTGGTTGTCACCGCCGCCGATGGCGCTGTCCAGGGTGATCTGCCACTCGCCGATACCCTTGTCCAGAGGCTTCCACTTGGCATCCTCACCGGCTTTCTCGGGGGAGAAGGCCATCTCATAGAGCGCCGGGGCCTCCTTGTCCCTGGCCGTATACGGCCCGGAAATCTGCCACGAGCGAAGGATGTAGCCCTGGTACTTCTCGGTTTCGCTGAGCAAAGCTCCAGCCGCCTGCTTCACGCGTGCATCGCTGGCGGTCGCCAACACCGCCTTGGCCGTGGCGCCGGCTCGCTTCATGTCCGCGGCCCGAAGTTTGTCGGCGATCTGCACGGCCGCCATGCCCGCCTCATTCTTGAACTGATCGTCGTTGAGGTACTTCTCGACGAGATCCAGCGCGGCGGCCGAGTCGGCTGTGCCCAGCCCGGCCAGCACCATCCTCTTGTCGTCAGGCCGCTCGGCCAGTTCCATCGCGCGCACGTACATCGCCGTGGCATTCTTCGAAATGCCCGCTATGCGGATATAGCCTCGCAGCGCCAGCACGCGATGCGTGTTGTTGGCGGACTTGCTGGCCAGTTGCAATAAATCATCACCCGCATCAGCATTGGGCCACTCCGCCATAGCCCGCACGCCGGCATCCTGCAATGTCGCATCGGCATCCTTGACGGCCGCGCGAACCGTGTCCAGTGCCCTGGGCGTGCCGGCTCGCGGCAGGAGGCGCACCAGTGATACCCTGGCGGTTGCCGATGCCTTGTCGTATGCAACGAGAAGGGCGGCCGTCTGTTTGCCCGCATCGTTGACGCGACGGAAGGCCTCGGCAATGGCGTTTTCCACTGCGCCGCGGTCGTCGCCGGCCTTGGGATTCACGGCCAGGTCAATCAGCGAGCCCAACTCGGCATCCTTCACCAGCAGGCCGAGTGCGCGGATGGCCTCACGACGGACACTGGCGTCTTC
>CAYSSA010000260.1:5697-5910 GCA_964433485.1 uncultured Tepidisphaeraceae bacterium
AGAAGCTCCGCTACGGCCTTGGACACGCCGCGGCTGGCCAGAGCGCGAATGCACTCAACGCGCACCTTGGCTTCTCCGGTGCCGGCCGTGGCAATGAGCGAGGCATCGACATCACCGGTCGCCAGCCGCACCAGAGCGGCACGGGCGACTTGTTGCTGTTCGCCGCCGGTGTCGGCCGCTGCCTGCGCGAGCATGGGCACGGATGAGGCATTG
>CAYSSA010000261.1:0-5895 GCA_964433485.1 uncultured Tepidisphaeraceae bacterium
GACAGGATGCCCTGCAACAACGGTCGTGGCCCCGGGCGTGCTCGGGTGTACGACCGTTGCTGCGGCCCGATCGCAGCCGGACACCACCACTTTGGGGCGCGGTGGCATGACCCCGCTTTGACTCGAACGCCACAGGTGTGCATGGCGCTGTCTGGCGTTGAAATCCAAAGCGGCCTCCTGCGGCCGCACTCCCAAAGAGTCCGTCGCCGCATCGAGCCGGGGCGCATCAGCGGTCGTGGACCCGGCCTGCTCGGGAGCGCCGGTTCACGAATTCTTGCGACCCAGCACGAGGTATTGAGCGCCCAGCGGCAGGGCCGACAGGAGAGCTTCCGCCGGCCGCAGCCACCGGAGCACGCGCGGGAAGTAAAACAGCGTTGCGCATCGCATGATTTCAAACCCGCCGGCACGGAGCATCCGGCGCGAGGCCGGCGGGGACAGGGTGATGGCGTCCTTGTCGAAGGGAATGCGGCTCATGACCAGCCGCGTGCCGGGATTCCAGGGATTGTTCTCGAATAGAGCCCACATTCCGCCCGGCCTGAGGCAGTCATGAATGTACTTCACGCAAGAGGCGCGCTCGGCGGGCGCTATGTGATGAAAGACGCCGTTGCAGAAGACCAGGTCAACGTCGCCGGGCGGCTGGTACGCATCCATGAGGAAAAACGCCGCCCGTGAGTCTCCGTGTTGCCGCCGGGCCACGTCGATCGACCTGGCCGAGACATCGACGCCGACGAGGGTTGCTTCCGGAAAGCACTCAAAGACAAACGGCGTGGCCGAACCCGTGCCGCATCCGAAATCCAGGATTCGCGCCGGCTGCAGCTCGCGACAGGCCGGAATCGCCGCCAGAAAATTCAGTCGGCCGCGCGCAAAGTAGTTCTTGTCTTCGCCGGAGACGCTGAGTCCTTTTTGAAGGGCCGCATCGTATTCTTCGGCGAAAGGGTCAAACTGTGGATCGAGGGAAGTCGGCGGCATGGAGTGAGGCTAATCGCCTTTTCAGCCGCAAGCAAGCCGGCGTGTGCTGGTGTCAAGGCCTGATAGAACTGTGCGGGTGTTGAGCCGAATTGCTCTACTCTAACCGCTCGTGTTGTCGTTGTCGGTTGTCGCGTGCCGATCACTTGAGACTGACCTTCCCCACGAACGGGGAGAGCGTCATTCATGCGTTAATTCAGGCCGGCCTCGAACTGGTCGGGGCTCTTGAAGCCTATCGCCGAATGACGCCGCCGGGCATCGGCTGCCCCGCCCGTTCTCTGAAGGCAACCTTGGCCGTGGGGTGGTGGATGCCAGCGAGGGCGGGGTGGATCCGGGGGCCGGCGCATCCGCAGGTCGGCGTCGTTGGCCAGTTCCTCGGCCCGTTGGCGAGCGCGTTCCGTCAGGTCGCCATCGACGTTGGCCTGCATCCGCCAGGCGATTCGTTTCCAGAGCCAGTCCCTGTTGCCGGATCGCGCGGGCTCGCCGAAGACCTCCAGGTAGCGGCCCCGCAGTTCCTTGACGGTCATCTGCCTGATGGCGGCAACCTCGCGGACGATGTTGGTTCTCGTTTCGATCATGCTCGTGTCCTCTGGCCTATCTGGCCGTTAACGTAATGGACACAAGGGCGAGGCTTCCGAAAGATGGCAAGTCGATTCTGCCGGAATCTTCGAACTCCCGGCGCTCTCGCATGTGGCGGGATCGGGGGCAGGCAAACATGGGGTGCGGCGCTTCAGGCGCAGGAACCCGGTGGCCAGGATCGCGGCGACTTCATCCATGCGTTCGTCGGCGGACATGCGGGCGGGATCGTCGGGTGACATGGGCGCTCCTCGCGCTGTCGCCCACAACGACCTTCCCATCGGGACCGGCTCACTTGTCTGGCGGGGGTTCAGGATTCCGAGGCCGTTGGTTAACGGCCTGCTCCTCTACTACTTACCCGCAGAAACCCGACAATGTCCGGTTACCTTGGTGCTTCAACGGCGGTTTCAGAATCCGTCAGAAAAGCACCCGTTCGGGAGCAAGGCGAACAGCCACATCCGCGACCGGATGACGTTCAAGAGCTGAGGCATCGGCGTAGGCTAGGAAGGCTTCTAATCGCACCGTGGCGTTGACTGTCACTTCAGCGATGACATGCGATGCGGCCGGGATGAGTCCTTCCAGCCGGCCGCGCAAAGCATGACCACCGTTGTCGGACCAGGGAAGGACGGTGATGTCCTCGGCGTGCATCGCCAGATGCGTGATGCCGTTGCCGGGGGGCACGTCAACCGCAAGGGCCTCCGAAGGCAGGGACGACAGTGGCAGGATGTTGCGGATGTTCAGGAACCGGGCGACCGCCACAGTCCGCGGCTGGCGAAATATCCGGTTGCGGGGTCCGCATTCCACGATGCGGCCCGCCATCATGACCGCCACATCGTCCGCCAGGAAACACGCCTCATCCAGATCGTGTGTCACTAGAAAAACCGTTGTCCCCATTTCCCTTCGCATGGCGCGAAATGAGCGCAGCAAATCAGCGCGTGTGGCGGCGTCGAGTGCAGAGAACGGTTCATCGAGAAAAAGCACGCGGGGCCGAACGATCAGGGCTCGCGCCAGGGCCACGCGTTGCTTCTCGCCACCGGAGAGGGTCGTGATCTGCCGCCGCTCCAGCAGGTGTTCAATCCGGAGCATCGCGGCTATTTGAGAAAGCTCATGCCCCGCATTTTTCCGGGTGTCGCGGCCGCGCAGACCAAAGACAATGTTTTCACGCACGGACAGGTGCGGAAAAAGTGCCAGGTCCTGCGGGATGTAGGCGATGTGGCGCGACTCGGGCGGGAGGTCTGTGATGTCGCGGCCGTCCAGCAGTACGCTGCCGCTTGTCGGCCGTCGAGCGCCCATGACGGATTCCAGCAGCAGGGACTTCCCCGCCCCTGAAGGACCGACGATGGCCAGGCATCCTCCGTCGCGCAGTTCCAGGTTCACGTTGTGCAGCGCAAAATCACCGTAGAAGACATTGAGATCGCGTACCTGGATCATGCGCGGCTCTCCCGCGCCGCCAGCCGCACCGTCAGCAGCACGAGCAGGGCGATCAAAGTGAGCACCATGACCATCGCCACGGCCGCTTCAATTCGGACTGCCGACCAGTTGAGCACGATGGAAACGGGAATGGTGTCGGTCTTGCCTTTGACGCTGCCGGCGACAGTGACGGTGGCTCCGTAGTCGCCGATCGCACGGCCCCAGCCCAGGACGAGTGCGGCGATCAGTCCGGGCCGGGCCAATGGCAGGGTTACACGCCACATCGCCGCCCACGGACCACATCCCAAGTAGCGAGCCACCTGCTCCAGCCGGGGGTTGATCTCCTCGAACGTCGCCTTGAGCACGCGAATCTGCAGCGCCAGCGCGATGATGAACTGGGCGAGAATGATACCCGGCACTTCGAAAACGAACCGAAGCAGGTGTTCCTGAACCCAATGTCCGGGCGTCGAGTGGAACATGAGCAGCAGCGTGATTCCGATGGCGATCGGGGAAATGATGATCGGGACATCCAGCAGGGCATCGACCAGCATCCGCCCGGGAAAGCGGTATCGGGCCAGCACATACGCAGAGGGAATCGCCACCAGCATCGCCAGCCCGGAGGCGATGGTGGCGCAGAATAGACTCAGCCGAATGGCGTGTTGGATATCCGGCTGGGCCAGGGCGGCGAGCGGTGCGCGGACACCGGCATATCCGGCCTGTGCCGCAAGCATGACCAAGATAAGCGTCAGGGCTCCGCCAAGCCCACAGGCAAGACAAAAGGCGAAGAGTGAACGGCTCAGCCTCATACAGCTACCATCCTTTCGGCAAGGGCCATTCGCCGCCGACCGGGGTGTGCGGCAGAGTGTGCCTGCGTGCCGCTTCGACCGAGGTCAGGTAGTTCCATTTGCTGTAGATCGCCTGCCCTTCCGGCGAGGTGAGGAACGCGAGAAACGCCTTGGCCAACTCGACATCCTTGGATTTGCTTCCAATCACCGCCGGCAGGACGCCGATTCGCGGCACGCGCTGCTTGGGCAGATAGATCGTCTTGATCTTCCCGGGGTCCCACGACTCGAACACATCCCATCCAAGAACCGCATCGACCTGACCGAGGGCCACGATTTGCGCCGTCTTGGCGCACGATTCCGTGTTGTTCACGATGTTCGGCCGCACCTGGGCCGTCAGGCCCGCGCGCTCCAGCACTTCGACGGCATACAACCCCACGCAGACCGTATCGGGTCGGGCAATCGCCACCCGCACGCCTGGCTTGGCGAGGTCCTCCAGCGTCGCGATGCCCTTGGGGTTGTCCTTGGGCACGTTGATCGCGGGAACAAGGTAAGCGATGATCGTCTCGCTCGCCGGATCAACCAAGCCCTCACGTTTGGCAAGTTCGATGTAGTCGGACGAACCAGGGAAATAAATGTCCCCTTGCCCGGCGAGTTTCATGCTCGACAACATCTCGCCCGACCCGCCGAAGTGAACTTCCAGCTTGGCGCCGGTCTTCTCCTCAAATGTCCGGACTGCCAGTTCCGTCGGCGGCTGCGAGGCCGACCCGACGAACAGCACCAGCTTTCGTCCTGCAAACGTCTTGGGATTGTCTCCGGCCTTGTTCGATGACGAATCATCACAGCCGCCGGTGACAATCATCAGGCCCAGCATGATCAAAGCACAAAGATCGCGGAGCATATCAATTCCTTGCGTCTATGAGGCAACTGGTTCCAGCTCGCCCATTTCCGGCGAAAGCTGGTAGCCTGGCAGATCTCGAATCACATCGCGATATTGTCGTGAACGGACGGTGTCGATGAACGCTGCTACACGTGGATCAGGCACATCGCTATCGCGCAGACAAAGGTCGTAACACTCTCGGCGCACGGCCACGAAGGCGAGTCCGGCTTCCTCCGATACCAGGCGAAGGCACACGCCGGCTTCGGCCCACCCACCCCGCAGCGCCTCCACCACGGCACGGTGCGATCCGGCGGTGCGTGTGGGTGCGGCCCGCGTCCCCAGGACTTCGTCCTGGCATCCTCGAGCACCAGACCCCGGCGGCCGCCCGATCCACCGTAAGTCGGATCGAGCCACCGATCGAGTGGACCATTTGCCGGCCCGCGCGACGGCAATACCCGCTTCCCAATGCGCCATGTGCAGCACGCTATGTCCAGGCCCCAGCGTCGCGCCGGCCAACGCCGCGTTCCCGCCGGCGTCATCGGTCCGCGCCAGGTGAACACCGGCCAGATGAATCACGCCGCGTCGCAACAATTCCAGGGCCTCGCGGCTGGTGCGGTGCAGGCAGATCGGCCGGAACCCGCTGCGCTTTGCGTAGGCTGTCAGCAGGAGCGACACCGCCGGGTCGCAACAGGCCATGACCAGTGTGCGCTGGGCCTCACCGTGAATATCCTGCTGTCCACGGGCCCCTGGTCGTGTTTCGACGCCGTCGTGGAGGAGTGTCCCTTGTGCGGTTGGTTCCACCGGATAGGCGACAACACGATTCCCGATCTGCGCTTGCCAATATCGCGTCGGCACAGTCGCCGGGGGCCAGGCCCATCGATCAGCGCGGCTATCTTCCATGGTCGTCGCCGCGAATACCTCCTCCACCTTGCGCCCCAATGCGCGGGCAAGACGGATCGCTGCGTCCACCGAGGGCGACGATTTGCCTTGTTCGATGGCACTGATTGCCGTGCGGGAGATTTGCGCGCGTTCGGCGAGCTGCGCTTGCGTCCATCCCTTCTGCTCGCGAAGCACTCGGACTTGATTCGACATGTGAACAATCATGTGGACTCCAGTTTCCTGGCACATGCTACAGGATCATGACATGCGGGCCAATCCAATGAACCCCGGAATCCGCTCGCTCTTTCGGTGGAGCGGACAACCAGGGCAAACCGCGTCACGCCGGGGTGCCGACGGATCGCCTGTACT
Source organism: uncultured Tepidisphaeraceae bacterium (assembly GCA_964433485.1). Lineage (GTDB taxonomy): Bacteria > Planctomycetota > Phycisphaerae > Tepidisphaerales > Tepidisphaeraceae > JANYKD01. Next base: position 5,863 of record CAYSSA010000261.1, read on the forward strand.
GGCTGATCGTGCTGCGGCAGCCGGCCACCGGTG
>CAYSSA010000262.1:0-5857 GCA_964433485.1 uncultured Tepidisphaeraceae bacterium
GCGTGACCTTGTCAGCGGTCATGATCTCCTGCCCGGCGACGTCCGCCATCTGCTCGCGCAGATCGACCTTGCGGAACTGCACGCGGCCGGCGCCGCGCCAGAAGGCGTGCAGGCCGCGACCGAGCGTCTGCTCGAGTTCGCCGTTGCGGTACAGCAGCGCCTTCTCGTGGACGTCCACCTCGACCAGATCCAGATGACGCGCGGCATCCGCATGCTGGACGATGGCCGCCAAACGCGGGTGTTCGAGTCGCTGGCCGCGGCTCTCGAAGGTTTCGACTTCGATCCGGGCCGGCTCGCGCCAGAAGGCGTGCAGGCCGGGGCCGGCAACGGCAAACAGCCGGTTGTTCTTCCAGATCAGCGCCCGCTGCGTATCCGACAGATCAAGCACAATCAGTTCAGCCTGCATCCGCGTATCGCGAGTCAGCGCTTCAAGCTGCGGGTGCTCGAAGCGACCTTGCAGGCGATCCATGCAGTGAATGGAGACGCCTCCCAGGCCCTTCCAGACCCAGTGCGCGCCCGGCCGCAGGATCCCCGACAGGTCACCCCGGCGGAAAACCAGGCCCAGTTCGTACTTGCTGATGTGAACTCGAATGAACATATCAACTCCTTTCCGGCCGCGCCCACAACGGGCCGATGGCCGACTGTTTCCGTTTGGCAACAGACGCCCCAGGGGTGGTGTTCGGTCGTCGTCACGTCGGCCGGCGGGACCGGACCTGTTGGCCTGCCGCCAGTGCTCCGCGCTCCGATGTCCGGGGCCCGCCCGGCCCCCTACCGGGCGGGTTGACCCAACATCGCATTGCGAGGCCAGCGACAGGCGCATGCCCGTTCGCAAAGCCGACTCCGACGCTGCCGTCAGGCGGCCGCAAGGATCGCCCGATGGCCGACATCCGATTGAACACCACACCCCGAAGCGTCGCGTGTCAGCTCGGGTTGCAAGCCCGATGCTCCGTACAAGGGAGCGTGTGGCGCGAGAGGCGGGAATCGAACCCGCGACCCACAGGTTATGAGCCTGTTGCTCTACCCATTGAGCTACTCAACCGGCCGGCGTTTCGAAGCTGTTGCCCGGAACGCCGCGACGAGAGCGTGCAATCGCTCGCGCGGCGCCGGCAGCGGCGCCTGGCCGGACTGTCGCCAATTTCTTTGCCGCGCCCGGCATTCTCGGCGCGCGGCATCATCGCTCTGTGGACCACGATTAACGATCGTGGCCACATCTGTCTCCTGAAAACAAAACGGCCCCGGAGACTCAAGGCTCCGGGGCCGCGCGTTCTCAATGAAACTGCGCGTCATCCCGGAGGTGGTTCGTCGATGAACCGGCAACCGCTATTTGCCGTGGCCATGGCGGCGTCAGTGCCTGCGCACAACGCACCCCAGACCGCGGGCAGGCGGCGGGTTCGTTCAAAATGTGTCGAGTTTATCAACATATCCAGTTCCGCGTATCCCCACCTTGGGGACGAAGGGCGGGCTTTTATCACAATCGCTGCCTGCGTGTCAAGAAAAATCTGAAAGAAATATTCCCCGCACGCCACGCTGCGGAAACGCGTGCGCCTCCCGAGCGCCCGGAGCACTACGCCGCAACACGCCGATGTTGTCGCAGGATTTGCGGCGCCCCCGGCAAACTGAGACAGACGGGAGGCTCATCGGACAACCGACCGTCGGCGTCAACCATACGCACCGTCGGCTGCCACGGCCGCTCGCCGTCAATCGCCACAACGACCGCATGACGACCTCCGGAGAGGCGAACACGCGTTCCCGGCGGATAAGGCGGAACGGCCGCCAACAGCGTCCGGTGAATCACGGGGTCGATCCAATGCCCGAACTTTTCTTCGATTATCTGGTGGACCGTCGCATTGCATCGCCGCGTGGAATGGCCCGGTGGGTGCGCCAGGTTGTCAAACAAATCGGCCGCGCTCACGATGCGGGCGAACACGTGAATCTGTTCGCCTTCATGAAACCGCCGCTTTCCGTCGCGCCCAAGGATCACCGGAAACCCCCCACCGTCGAAATGCTGATGATGATTCAACACTGCGGCAGCGGCCGATGATTCGATGCCTCCGCGCACCATCGCATAGCCGATCTCGCAGTGCGACTGCCATTCCGCCAGCAGCTTCGGATCGGTCGGCGGAGCAATATCGCTCACCGCTTGAACCCCTGCCGGAAGCCGGGCCAACCCAATGTCGTGCAGCATGCCGGCGACCCCGATGTTGACGATCTCCGAGGCGTGGCTGGCGCTGAGGCGTTTGCGCTGACTGATCAGATAGGCGTGCAGACGAATCCCCAGCGTCAACGCCAGGTGCGACACCGCCGCCGCATGGTGAACCGCGTCGTTGCCCATGCGCGACGAGATCAGGTCCACGTAGTTCGGATGATTGCCGTTGGCCAGCAGCGTCAGAACCATCTCGCGAATCGCCACGTAATAGTCCGCAAAACCCACCGTCGGTTGCGCGGTCTTCTGAATGGCGGCGATCGTGGCCTTGATCTGACCGTAGACCTTCAACAGCGATGGACTCAAGTCCGGACCAAGATGCCGATCCAGATCCTCAAGTCCGGGGTACTGGACGTAAAGCGATTCGACGCCTAGACCCCTCAGTCGGTGCAACACGACGTCATCAAGCACGTATCCGCGCTTGAGTAACTCGTGCTGGGAGTTCTCCGGACTGATAACGCTCGCGGCCAGCTTCATTCCGGGTTGTGCTTCACCAATGGGAACAATCAGCACAGCGGCTCCGATAAACAACCTCCTCCGTCACGTCCATGCGATGCATGGCATGATGACACCCACATTACAATCGGCCAATTTCTCGGGGCGGTTCACAACAGATCTGTGGCCGCGACCGGCGAGGCCAACCACAGGCTGTCGGTCGACAGGGCGCCACTGGCCGTTTCGCTTCAGATCAATCAGCTTGATGAGCAACAGCAGACAGACCGCGGCAAAGGGCGCTATTGTGCCGCCGCTTCGACGCGCCCACCGTTCGTCAGGAAGGTCACGGGTTCTCCTTGAGATCCTTCAGGGCACATTCCAGGGCTATCAGGGCATACGATGTCACGAGAACGGGATTGTCCTCCTGCCATTTGGCCTCGCCGGCCCAGCTTCCATCGGCCTGCTGAAGCGACGCCAGTTTGTTGATCAGTTCGACGCGCCAATCGTGCTTGTTGCCCTGAGGATCGGTGATGATCGGCTCGTTGAACGCATCCAGTGCCCGACCAAGTGTCATGTAGTAATAGAATAGCGCCCATTTGGCGTTTGCCGGGTCGGTCGCGCCAATGCCAGGATTCTCGTCCAGTGTCCAGTTCCTGCTGATCCAGCCCCAGGCCGCTTTGACTCGCGGATCGTCTTTGCTCAGGCCCGCGTAGGCATAGCTCTTGAGCATGGCATACGTCATCGAACCATAGGACCGGAGCAGGCGCCTTCCATTGGCGTCGGTGTATTCGCCGGCAAAAGACTCACCCTTATTCGCAGGCGTGTAAACCGCGCCGCCGTCGTTGCCGGCCCAAGGCTGATCGTTGGTCTCCGACAGATTCTGCATGCGGCTGACGAATTTCAGCGCCGCCTTGAAGGCGGGATCGTCGGCGGGCAGCTTGGCATCGTGCAGGGCATCAAGCATCATCTGTGTGTTTGAGCCGTCCGGCCTGCCTTGACGTCCATAGCCCATGCCGCCGTACCAGGGATTATCGGGCGTGATCTTACCTTCACCCTTGGGACCGCCTTCAATCGCCTCGGTCCATTGCAGGCTCTTGAGGTAGGCAACAGCCTTGTCCATAGGCGCTTTGAACGCCGGATCGTTGGCACTGCCCAGCGCGGATACGGCAATGGCCGTGTTGTAATTGGCCAGGAGATCCTTGTAGATCCCGCCGGAATCCACCTGGAACGTGAGCAGTTTGTCATAGCCCTTCTTGACCCAGTCGGTCTTGCTGTCGGCAAGTCCCGACGCCACGACGGCGCGGAGAACCAGCGCTGTAATGCCCACTGGCTGCTTCTCGGCCGCCCAGCCGCCGTCAGGCAGTTGTTTGGACTTGAGGAAATCGATGCCCTTGGCAATCGTAGCGTGCGCCTTCACGGCCGGGTTCGATGCAGGTGCAGCGCTCTTGTCGCCGGCATGCTGGGCGACAATCGTTCCAGTTGGCACCGCCGCCACCGCGGCTAGAATCAAAGCGCCTGCCAGTACTTTCCTCGTGTGCATATGTGGGTTCTCCATCAGTAAAACCAAGTGGACATACCATTGCCTGGTGCGCAGCCTAATCCAAAGCCTTCCTGCAATCCAAAAAAGATGCAAGAGTTGCATTGTCTGCAAAACCGTTATCGAAAGTCCTGGAACACTTTCCCTCAAGCCACCGAGCGCGTTACATTTCTGATATGAGACCCATCACTGCCACGCTCGTCGGACTGTTGTCGCTCTCCTGTCTGGCCGCCGAGCCTGCGAGCCTTGTCGTGCAGACCGACAGGCCGGGGGCGGCCATCTCGCCGCTGCTCAACGGCATATTCTTTGAAGACATCAACTTCGGGGCTGACGGCGGGCTTTATCCGGAGCGAATCAAGAACGGCGCGTTCGAGTTCGACGACGCCATGATGGGCTGGACAAAGATCGGGCCCGATCGGGTCAAGGCGTTCTTCACCATTTGCACTGAAAGGCCGGTGCATCAGAACACGTCGCGTTATCTAAGCATGTATGGCGCGGCCGCCGGTGTGGGCATCGAAAATGAGGGCTACGTCGGCATGGGGATGGAGGAGCATGCCGCGTACAGGTTTTCCGTCTACGCGAGGTCCAACGACCTGAAGTCGCTGAATGTCGAGTTGTTGTCGGCCACCGGTGCAGTGATCGGACGAGCATCCTTGGCCGGGCTGACATCGGAGTGGAACAAGCTCTCGGTACAGATCAAGCCGGACAGAACCGATGCCAAAGGCAGGCTTCGACTGACCACTGGCGGCGCCGGCAGCGTGGATCTGGACCTCATCTCACTATTCCCGGAGAAGACGTTCGCCGGCCGACCCAACGGACTGCGGCCGGACCTGGCGCAACTTCTCAAGGATCTCAAGCCCGGCTTCATGCGTTTTCCCGGCGGGTGCATTGTCGAGGGACATACGCTGGCCGGCCGCTATCAGTGGAAGACCACCGTCGGCCCCCTGCCGCAGCGCAAGCTCCTGATGAACCGCTGGAACGACGAGTTCAAGCACCGGCCGGCGCCGGACTATTTCCAGTCATTCGGACTGGGTTACTTCGAGTATTTCCAGCTTTGCGAGGATATCGGCGCCGAGCCGCTGCCGATCCTGCCCTGCGGCATGTCCTGCCAGTTCAATTCCGGCGAACTTGTGCCGATGGACAAGCTCGATCCGCATGTGCAGGATGCGCTGGATCTGGTGGAGTTCGCCAACGGCCCGGTGACCAGCGCCTGGGGCAAGGTCCGTGCCGAGATGGGCCACCCCGCGCCCTTCAATCTGAAGATGATCGGCATTGGCAATGAACAATGGGGCAAAGAGTACATTGAACGCTACGAAGTGTTCGCCAAGGCGCTGAAGGCGAAACACCCCGAGATCAAGCTCATTTCCTCGGCCGGCCCAAGCCCCGGCGGCAAGGACTTTGATTTTGCGTGGAACCGGCTGCGCGAATTGAAGGCGGACATTGTCGATGAGCACTATTACAACCCACCGAAATGGTTCACGGACAATGTCGGCCGCTACGACAAGTACGACCGCAACGGCCCGAAGGTCTTCGCTGGTGAATACGCCGCTCAGAGCGTGCGCACCGTCAGCCCCGACAACCGCAACAACTGGCTGTGCGCCATCTCCGAGGCCGCGTTTCTAACCGGCCTGGAGCGCAATGGCGATGTGGTCGTGATGTCGTCTTATGCGCCGTTGTTTGCC
>CAYSSA010000263.1:0-5704 GCA_964433485.1 uncultured Tepidisphaeraceae bacterium
GCACGCCCTGTCCGTCCTCGATGCCCACCACCCGGCGCAGGGCGGGGTTGCGGCCCAGTTCCGCCAGGCAGGCTTCCATGTGGGGATGGCGGAGCAGGTAGCGGGTGAGATGGGTCCGCCAGAGCAGATGCACGGGATAGTCGTTGCGGCCGTGCCCCCGCCAGGCCCGCAGGGCGGCCAGCAGTTCCTGGTCGGGCAACAGGTCGAGCAGGAAGCGCAGGGCGATCAGGTCGGGGCTGTCGAGAAACCGCGGCCCCGTTCCGCACGGGGATTGCCGGGAAAGGACCAACAGCGCAACGGCTCGAAGTCTTAAAATAACTGTTGCAATTGCGCGGTTTTGGATTACAACAATGTTAAGTTTGTGGGTTGTGCTGGGTGCCATATTTCGTATGCATCCATTAGTTGGTTCTTGTCTCGCGTTCGAACGATGATGTTTAGCCACATTGGCTCCGGGGTGATGTTGCCCTTGGGAGAAGGAGATAAGACATGTGCACGCATATGGTTCAATGGCTCGAATCACGTGTAATGCTGAGTGGGTGTGAGTCGTGGCAGTGCTTGGGCGCTGGGGCAACCCAGTTGGATTCGAGACTTCGCGGGTCTGTGCGCGCGGCCCCGGCGTCTCGCAGCCAGTCTCGACCGTCAACGGCCGGCACCTCGACCTCCACAAATGGTCGCCGTCCAGGTACAGGAACGACCCGGCCGACCACAGTGCCAACGTTGCCGTCGGAGCCAGCGCCTGTGTCCGAGTACTGGGCGGTGGTGGTCGGTGCCTCGGACTACCCGAATCCCGCCGACGACCTGCCCGACTGCCTTGCCGACGCCCGGAACATGACCAAGCTGCTGACGAACGACTTGCAGGTGCCGTCAGACCACATTCGCGCTGTGACTGGGGGAGCGCGGGTCAGTGCCAAGGCTATCACCAGTCAACTCACCTGGATGCGCAACCAGGCCGATGCGGATGATGTCATCCTGTTTTATTACTCCGGCCACGGCGGTCAGGGCAAGTCGCGCAAGAGTAACGATGAGGAGACCCTGAGTCTGCCCTCGGGTGAACAGTTCGGCGAAAGCAAGTTGGCGAAACTGTTGAACCAGTTTCCCCAAGGCACCTCAAAATATGTGATCCTGGACAGTTGCTTCAGCGGCGGATTCGCCAAGCTGGGGCAGACCCTTACCAACACCGTCGTGGCGGCGGCCTCCAGATTCAACGAAACCGCGACGGCTTACTACCCCGATGGCACGCCGGACAATGTCTACGGCGGGATCTTCACAAGCTGGCTGCTTGACGGATTCCGCGCCGCGGCCGCCGACACGAACCATGACAGCCGCGTTGACCTGGAGGAGGCTTTCGCCTTTCGCAAGCTGGATATCAGCCTCAGCGGGGGACAGCAGCCGGTGATCTGCGGCGACGCTCCGGTGGAGCTGGCACGCCGTTACCTTCAACAGTCCGGATTCAACTTCACTCGACCGATTGCTCATGCTCATCGACCCTTGATCCGTCCGACGACGTTCCGTGTCGCCGAGCTTTTTGATTGAGCGCGGAAGCCGGTGGTCGCCGCGGATTGGATGAGGCTGATACCGAGCGAGGCCTATTGTCGTCGCAACTCGGCGCCGGCTGAAGCCGTGGGCGCCATCTGAATAAGGTTGGATTGCCTCACTTGAGCAGCGTCGCCGGGATGTTCGGCGTCGTTTCCCACAACGGCGCCGGCAGCGTGGGCTTGGCGATACGCTCCTGCTCAACCCACTTGCTCAAGTTGATCGGTTGGAGCAGGGGCACGGTCTTGGCGGTCCGGCCGGGCTCGGTGTAGTGTCTGACGCCGACGATAGCCACGGCCCGACACTCGAGTTTGGCCACGTCCTTCAGACCGTCGGTCGATACGCCATTCCTCCAATACAGATCCTCGCCCTTTCTCACGATCATGTTCATTTCGTCCATGATCTGCACGACCTCGGCCGGGCCCAGCGTGCCGATGGTTCCCTGGCCTCGCCCCAGCGGTCCCGGCCAGCCCACGTACCAGGGGTCATATCGGATCTGCACGATCAGCGAGTTGATGGCGTCCTCCTTCTTTTTTCGTTCGACGGGGTCGGTATCCTTGATGGTCGAGAGCACGTACTGGAGAATAGCCAAATCCCGTTTCTTGTAGGCCTGTAGATTGTGTACCCAGGCTCGGGCGGCCGGGGGAGCATCCTGCTGTATGGTCCAGTCCACCCTTTGCGCCAGAGCTTCAGGATCCTTGTCCCGGTCGGTTGCGGCTTTGCGGTTGAGCTCCTCCATGCGCTGGCGGATCTGGTCGTCGGTCAGTTGAGCACTGGCCGAAACAGGCGACAGAAAGCAGGCGATACCGGCGAGCAGAAGATGGCTGATGCTGATTGGCCGTGTCATGGGAGAACCTCCGATTAGATGCCTGCGGCACGGGGAGCTGCAAGCGCAAGCGTGCCGGGCCCCGTTCCAGGTGGACCTCGTTCGTTGCCGCCTTACTCCGAGGCGGACGACCGGCGCCGCAGCGCGCGTCGAAAAGCGGCCTCGTGCGGCCGCACTTCAAAGTCACTTGGTCGGGACCAGCACGCAATCCCTGATCCAGACCTTGCCTTTGGCGCCGCCGATGATGAAGGAGATCCGGTTCTTCCTTTCCTTGATGTCGGTGGCGGTGAATTCGTATTCCACCTTCTTCCATTCCTTGCCAAGCTGGGCCGTCTCCGTGAGGCCGATCATGTGCCAGTCCTCCACGTCAACGCAGGCATTGACGGGAATATCGGCATCCGGCTCGGCCTTGGCATGGAAGCTGAGCTTGTATTTGACATCATTCTTGAGGTCGAGCCCGGTCTGAATGGCCTGTACATGCCAGTCGGTGCCATCGACCTCGGTGACGGTAAAAACAGCGGCGTCCCCGTCGATTTCCATCTTAGCCTTTCCGCCTTCATGGGTTTCCAGCCGCCAACTGTTGGCCTTGTTGGCCGGCTTGAGCAGGTTTTCGGCGGCCCAGAGAGGCAGGGCGATGGCAAGCAGTACGAGCAACGCGTACCGAGTGCAATGATTCATGGTGAAATCTCCTTGATCTGAAAAACTATACCATGCTTGGGTCGGGTTCGTCACGCCGGAAATCCGCTGGGCAAGTCGAATGACGGCCTCCTCGCATCAACGCACCGGCTCCACTATGGTTGTACTGTCAGGAGACAATTTCCATGACTTCCAAACCGATGTTCGCTGTTTTTCTGTTGTGTTCGCTGGTTTTTGGCGCCGCTCGCGCGGCCGAACCCAAGCCTTATCCCTTCTTTCCCTTCTGCATCGACTGGCACGATGCCAAAAAGCGCAACTTCGAGCAACAGGCCGAGATGCTCAAGGAACTCGGCTACGACGGCGTCGGCCACATCTGGCTGGATAAGGTCGCGGAGCGGATCAAGTCGCTCGATGCGGTGGGGCTGAGGCTGTATCAAATCACCATGGTGGTTGAAGTGGGTTCCGGCAAAGCGCCTTATGACAAGGCGAGGCTCCGACAGGTGCTCGACCTCATCAAAGGCCGCGGCGTGCAGTTCTGTCTGCTGGTCAACGGCGCCAAGCCGTCGGATCCCGCGATTGACCCGCGCGCCGTCGAGATACTGCGCGAGATGTCCGACCTGGCCAGGGACTCCGGTGCACAACTCTTACTCTATCCGCATCAGGGCTCGTGGGTCGAGCGCATCGAGGATTCGATCCGTGTGGCCGACAAGGTCGATCGTCCGAATGTCGGCGTGATGTTCAATGTCTGCCACTGGCTGCGCGTGGACAAGAGTCGCGACTATCGGCCGCTGCTGCAGAAGGCCATGCCCCGCCTCTGGGCCATCTCCATCAACGGCGCGGATGAGTTTGACGACAAGCCCGGCTGGTCCAAGTACATCCAGCCGTTGGACAAGGGCAATTTCGACATGGGCAAGTTCCTCAAGACGCTCAAGGAACTGGGCTACAAAGGCCCGATCGGCCTGCAATGCTTCGGAATTGGCGGCGATACCCGCGAGCACCTTGCAAGCTCCATGACGGCTTGAAGCAGTAACGCTCTGTTGCCCTCCGGCGCGCGGCGACGGTGGTGGGGGGCTGAAGGACTCTCGCGACCTCGCCGTCCCTGGTCTACGCTGATACTCATCGCAGCGCAGCGCCGGCCACATGGATCGTCAGATCCTTGTCCACCTCGCGCTTGGCGTTGTCCAGCAGAAGCAGACCCTGGAATTTGATGGGGTAGTGGATCACGCCGTCATTCCTGCCGCCCCAGTGGTGGATATCGTCGGCATCAACTCGCAGCGTCACCCGGCGCCAACCTTGCCAGGTCCCGGGACCAAGCGTGGCCTGGAAGCACTGCCCTGTCTTGTCACCGAAGCGACAGCGGAGCAGATTCCGCGAGCCGTCGCCATGGAGCCACATGCCCAGTTCTCTGGCCTCGAAGCCGATGGCGTCGGCCTTGGGCGATGCGACAGCGTAGCGCCACCCATTGCCTAGACGATACGTCAGCTTCACGGCTTTGCCAATTCCCGGCACGGGCGGATCCGGCGCATCGACCACCTCGACACTGGCCGATCCGGCCACCTTCGCATCGCCTTCGGTGTGCGCGGTCCATGGACCGTCGATGGGAATGGTCCGCCATCCCGCTGGAGAGGCCTGTGCAACGGCGCGCTTCCCGCCGTCAAATACCTCGGCGGAAAATTCCGTAGCGGCGTCAAAGGGAATCGTCAGCAGGCACTCCGTGCGGCCCTCGGCCAGATTCAGGGGATGTGCGACCGAGGTTGCACCGGACTTGAGGACAACTTGACCGGAAAAGGTCGCGCCGGAAGGGTTCTCGATCCGCACGACCGCCGTATTCCGAACCGGGGCGCAGATCTGCACGTGTAGTGGATCAAGCAGTAGGAACGAAACTCTGGCCGCCAGGCCACTATCAAGTCCAATCGAGGCACTGATGGTCTGATCGTTCCGATCGAGGATGGTGTGATTGTTCGGGATCGCTTCTGATCGCCCCATGGTTCGCATAGCAGGGGGGCGCTTCCACGTCGCGGTCGCCGGTGTCTCCTGTTCCACCAGGAGGTATTGCGGTGAATCGGTCAACTCGATGGCGAAGCCTTTGTCGGTAGCGCGCACCGAGGTGGATTGGCCCATCATGGAGAATAGACGGGCCGAATTTCCCGGCAGCTTGATCGTCGTCGGATGGGCTGCGCCCGTGGTCCAGGCGGCCGCTGCGGGCATCGCGCCCTTTCGGAATAGCAGAACATGATCCCGGTCGTCGCCCTGGTTCAGTCGGGCGATGTACTCATAACCGGCCAGAGTCCGGCACAAGGTGCGTGCTGCGTTTGATGCGGGTTTGTCGCGCAAGTCCCGCCGGACCGATCCGAAGTGGTGCTCGGGTTCCTTGGGATCGTCGCCATCGTCCTTCCAGTCGTACCAGATGCTCAGGTGTACGTCGTTGGCCAGATTGGTCAGCCATTGGCGCACAAGGTAGCGGGACTGTGTTTCCTCCGGCAGGTTTTTCCAGCCCGTGGAGTAGCCCCATTCACCCGAAAGGATGGGCTTGTCGATCCTGGCGCGGGCGAGCATGGTTCTCAGCCGCTGATAGTCTTTGACCGCAGTTTCGGGCTCCTTCTGCCGATAGGGATGCACCGAGATCGCATCAAACTTCTGCATGGCGCCGCGTCGGATCATGACCTCGAAGAAATCCCACGGAAAACCACTGGATGCCGGACCAATGAT
>CAYSSA010000264.1:0-231 GCA_964433485.1 uncultured Tepidisphaeraceae bacterium
CAGACGCGGACACACTTTATGGCGACGCAGGCAATGACACCCTGTCCGGAGGCCAGGGACGCGATTTGCTATATGGCGGCGCGGACAATGATCGTCTGACGGGAGGTTCCGGAAACGACGACCTCCGGGGCGGCGGCGGCAACGACACGCTGGATGGCGGCAGCGGCGATGACCGGCTGGACGGCGGCGCAGGCAATGATTCGCTCGTCGATTCACTCGGCGATGATCGCT
>CAYSSA010000264.1:250-499 GCA_964433485.1 uncultured Tepidisphaeraceae bacterium
AACTGCAACGACGACGAGGGGCGAGACTATGTCTACGATACCGCGGGAACCAACTCGATCACTGCCGATGTTCTGGACCATGTCCGAAGGACAGCGTATCCGGGTTGACGTCTCGTATCCCGTTGCATCACGGGCGCGTTCTGGTCATACTGTTGGACGAACGCTGATTTGATGGATACCGGCCGGTTAGATGCCCGTCGGCACAGGACGAAAGGACTATTATGGCTTCGCGCGTTATTCTGCGTGTGG
>CAYSSA010000264.1:545-3139 GCA_964433485.1 uncultured Tepidisphaeraceae bacterium
AAACGATGGGCATGACGCAAACCGCAGTTGGTTCCCGTCTGGTGGAGTGGTTCGCCAAACAACCGCACAAGATTCAGGCGTGCGTTCTCAGCCATGACCCGGTCCACAGCCAGAAAGTGGCCGTAGAAATGGTGGCCAAGCATTTCGCTTCCGGAAAGGGCGCGTGACGCTACGCGGCGAGGAGAGCGCAGGGCACAAGCGCGGCTTTATTGCTCTGTGACTCACTTTTGAGCAAATCCCAATGTCGGTTCAAGCGGCTGCATGGCCGCTTGTGTTCTGTTTTTGCGTTAACGTTTCGCACAACCGACTCAGTTACGTGAGACGATGCGGCGGGCAACGTGATCATCCGCCGCGTCGGACCCCGACATTCTCTGCAACCGGGTTTGGGAATTCGGGCAATCCGTGTATTATGGCGCCATTGGAAACGGGATAGCTGATTCTCGAAAGGATCGTGAATGTCGCCGTCGAAACGTCCGCTTGTACTTATCATCCGTGATGGCTGGGGCAAGAACCCGTTCCCGCAGTGGGACCATGCCAACGCCGTGGTCTTGGCCAAGCACCCGGTTCAGGACCGCCTGCTGACCGATTACCCGAACGTGCTGATTCACACCTCGGGCTTCGATGTGGGTTTGCCCGAAGGAACGATGGGCAATTCGGAGGTTGGGCACCAGAACATCGGCGCGGGCCGAATTGTGGACCAGGAATCCGTCCGAATCACCAAGCAGATTCGCAACGGCGAGTTCTACGACAACGCCATCATCAACGACGCCGTCACCCACGCGCTGAAGAACGGCACCAGCCTCCACCTCTTTGGGATCGTCTCCGATGCCGGAGTCCACGGGTTGCTGGAGCACCTTTACGGCTGTTTGGAACTGTGTCGCCGCCGAGGGCTTAAGCGCGTATTCCTGCATGCGTTCACCGATGGCCGCGATTCCTCGCCCAACGCGGGGATCGAGTATGTCCGCCAAGTTGAGGCGAAGATGAAGGAACTGGGCGTGGGACAGTTGGCGAGCGTATCCGGGCGATACTGGGCGATGGATCGCGACAACCGCTGGCCGCGCGTGGAGAAGGCGTTCAACGCCATCGTGAAAGGCGTCGGCCCGAAGTTCCCGACAGCCATTGCGGCTATTCAGTCTTACTACGAGAAGCCGACCGAAACCAACATGGCCGGAGATGAGTTCATCACGCCATCGGTCATTGTCGGCGCCGGCGGCGCACCGCTGGCGACGGTGCGCGACGGCGATTCGGTGGTTTTCTACAACTATCGCGGCGATCGCCCTCGCGAGATCACCAAGGCTTTTGTGCTCCCGGACTTCAACAAAGACGGCAAGCAATTTGATCGCGGGCCGCTGATGAAGAACCTCTGTTATTGCACCATGACGGCCTATGAAGAGGGGCTGCCGGTGAAAGTCGCCTACCCCAAGCCTCCGAAGATGGTCAACACCATCGGCGAGTACCTCGGTAAGCTTGGGCTGAAGCAGTTCCGTTGCGCCGAGACCGAGAAGTTCCCCCACGTCACATTCTTCTTCAACGACTATCGCGAAGAACCCTTCCCCGGCGAAGATCGCCAGATCATCCCTTCGCCAAAGGTCAGCACGTACGACCAGCAGCCGGAGATGTCGGCCTACGGCATCACCGATGAAGTGCTGAAGCGGATCAACTCGGGCACTTATGACTTCATCTGCGTCAACTACGCCAATGGCGATATGGTGGGCCACACCGGCGTGCTGGCTGCCGCCGTGAAGGCAGTGGAGCATGTGGACATCTGCGTCGGCAAGCTGCTGGCGGCCACGGAAAAGGTGGGCGGTGCGGCCATCGTGCTGGCGGACCACGGCAACTGCGAGCAGATGATTGACCCCGCCACCAATGGCCCGCACACGGCCCACACGACCTACGACGTGGAGTTGTTCGTCGTGGATAACCGCTTTCGCGGCAAGAAGCTGCGCGAGGGCGGGCGCCTCGCGGATGTGGCGCCGACGGCGCTGCATGTGATGGGTCTTCCCAAACCCGCGGAAATGTCGGGAGTCTCGCTGATCCCGGAATGACTCTCCATGCAAATTCGACCCGATTCGGGCGGGCTGGGCCCGCCCTTCTCTTTTTTGGAAAAGCCATCGGGTGGCGGCCGCTGGCTCCATGCCCAGGGAACGAGGGAAATCTTGACAGTTGCCGTCCCTACGCACCTAATGACCCGTAGTGTCGATTGATGGTGCGTCAGAGGGCCGCGAAAACCAGGAGAACCCAGCCTTGATCGAAACCAAGCTTGAGGAAACCAGGCGGCAGTTGCTCGACCTGACGCGGACGAATCGGCTGCTCAATCACCGCGACAAGGGGCAGCGCACACTGCAAATCGTCGACGAGCTGGCCGATGAGGTCTATGACCTGCTGGTTAACGAAGGCGAAGCCATGCAGTTTCTGTCGCTGGAGGAAGCGCCGGAGGAATCGCGACAAGTCCTTGAACAAAGGAACCTCGTCCAGGAGGCGAAGCCTCAGTCGAATACACTGACTGCGGGCGCCGCTGCGTGGGATTTGCCGTCCGCGCCGGCGAACACGACCAATGTGGGCGACAACCAACAGTCTCCATCTCCCGAATCCAT
>CAYSSA010000264.1:3182-5589 GCA_964433485.1 uncultured Tepidisphaeraceae bacterium
CGGAAACGGACAGTGCCAGAACGGACTCCGAGACTGCCCCCGCGGCCGCGATGCCGCTGGCTCCAATTGCCGCCAATTTGGAGCCAACCGGCCGCCACGTGGACCTGTTTCTTCAAACCACACTGCCGGGCGAGAAGCTTCAAACTCGGCTGGTGCATCTGGCCCGAGAGGCCGCCAGTTCACTACAGGAACAGGGTTACAATATCCTTTATCTGACGCTGGGAATGGTGGAATGGCGGGAGTCGGATCCAACGGGGCCGGTTTGCCGTGCCCCGGTTCTGTTTGTTCCGGTTGAATTGCAGCGTAAAAACGTGCAGAGCCGGCACTTTGTCCGGCTGTTTGACGATGACATTCGCGTCAATCCCTGCCTGGTGGAGCTTTGCCAGCGGCAGTTCGGATGCGAGTTTCCCCTGTTCGACCCCGAGGGAGAGCTGGAACTGGCCGACTATTTCGCGGAAGTGCGCCGTCGCATCGGCGGCATCCCCGGGTGGCGGTTTGTCGAGGAGATTCATGTCGGGCTGTTCAGTTTCTCCAAGCTGCTGATGTACCTGGATCTCGATCAGGACAACTGGCCCGAGGGCAAGAAGCTCACAGCACACCCGCTGGTGCGTCGCCTGGCCGGTGTCGACGATCCATCCATGGACAGCGGCCAGGCCGTACCCGATCCGGCGACGCTGGATGACACGGTTGCGCCCGGTGACTGCTATCAGGTGCTGGATGCCGACTCCAGCCAGCAGGCGGTGATCCTGGCGGCGAAGAAGGGCCTCAGCATGGTGGTGGATGGTCCGCCGGGAACGGGCAAGTCGCAAACCATCACCAACATCATCGCCGAGTGTCTGTCGCAGGGAAAAACGGTGCTGTTTGTCGCCGAGAAATCGGCGGCGCTTGAGGTCGTCAAGCGCCGCCTAACCGATTGTGGACTGGGTGACTTCGTTTTGGAAATGCACAGTCGCAAGGCAAGTCGCAAGGCGATCCTGCAGGAACTGCGGCGGGTTCTTGAAAAGAATGATCCAGCGCCGCGAGCCCGGGAGGTCGAAGCAGTCGAGCTGGAGCGCGTGCGGCGACGTTTGAATGATTATGCGCGGCAACTCCACCAGCCGATGGGTCGATTGCGGCTGTCGCCGTTCACAGCCATCTCGCGTGCGATTGCGCTTGCCGGGGAGATCGAACCGGCCTGCAGAATCCCCGATCCGCTGGAGTGGACGCCGGAGCAGTTGGCCGGCGCGCGTGAGACGCTTGATACACTGGAACGTCGGCTGGCCGAGGTGGGCGATGAATCGCAACATCCCTGGCGCGGCGTCGGGGCGCCTCACCTGGGCATCGAGACTCGCCAGAAGATACTGGCCGCCGCCTCGCAGCTCGGAGAGGCAATCGAAGTCTGCATGGCATGCGTCTCGCCATTGTCGGCAGAACTGGTGCGGAGTTCCTGCACCACGCTGGACCGCGTGCAGAATCTGCTCGCCGACACAAGGGTGCTGCTGGAGGCTCCGCGGATGTCACCGGCGAGCCTAGCCGACGGCCGATGGAACGGGATGAGTCCGGCGCTGGCTCGCTGGCTCAACTGGGGCCTGGAACGGCAGAAGAAGAAGGAACAATGGAGCAAGCTGGTCCGGGAGGAAGCGGAACGGATTGACTGGCATGGAGTGTTGCTGCGACGGGATGCGCACAAGGCATCCCTGCTGCGGTTTCTCAGACCCTCCTGGCACAGTGACAACCGGCTGTTGAAGTCGCACCTGTTGTCGCCTGAGCTGCCGCCTGTGGAAAGGCAACTGGCATTGCTCCAGCAGTTGATCAGCAGCGACGACCTGCGACGGAAGATTGAACAGGACGCGGCACAGTTTTCCGATTTGTTCGGCGAGCATTGGACCGGGGTCGACAGCGACTGGGCGCTGCTGCGTCGCTGCGCCGAGGCCGCCGTTGCGATCAGGCAACTGGTCGTACGGGAGGCAATCCCTTCGTCCATCGTCGAGAAGGCGGTGAGCGGTGATGGCCGGGACAGACTGGCTGGTCTGGCTTCGGGGTTGGAGGAGTCGATCGCCCGTTTGCAGACCTGTTGGCAACGGTGGCTGGAAGTGACCGAGAGCACCGCCGAGGCGTGGGCCGGCGGCGAGTTCGCGCGAGCCGAACTTCCCGATATGCGCGCGCGTCTGGCGCTCTTGCCGACGGCGGTCGAGCGACTCGATGAATGGGTCGATTTCCGCTCTGTCGTGTTGCAGTGCAGTGGAGGGCCGCTCGAGTCGTTCGTTCGCTGGGCGTGCTCTGCCGAAGGCCGGCCTGCGCGCGGGCGGCTGATTCCGATATTTCTGCGGCACTTTTACCGACTCTGGATTGACCGGGCCATGTCCGAGCGACCCATGCTCTTTGAGTTCCGGGGGGATGAGCACGATGCGGGCGTGAAGCGGTTTTC
>CAYSSA010000265.1:0-5488 GCA_964433485.1 uncultured Tepidisphaeraceae bacterium
TTGAGATCATCGACAACGATCTGCCGTCGGTCCATCTTGTCGGCAATGATCTTGTCGGCAAGGAGAATCAGGATCCGGCGGACAACGCCATGCTCACGATCTGGCGCGACGGCGATCTGTCGCAGCCGATGACCGTGACCATTGCTCTGGGCGGCACCGGCGTACCGGGCTGGCTGATTTCGCTGAACCCGCTGTTAATCTGGGATCCGACGGGCAATGGCGTTGATTACGGAGTGCCGAATCTCGTCATTGGCACCAATCAGTTCCAGGTGGTCATTCCCCAGGAAATGAGTTACGTCCAGATTCCGGTTGGGATCGAGGACAACGTCCTGCCGGATGGGACCCGCACAGCCATATTCACCTTGATGCCCGTAGCCGGCGGTTATGTCACGGTCGCGGGCGAAGACACGGCCACCGTCACCATCCTCGACGATGAGGCGCCTCGCCTGTCGGTCGCGGCGCCGATCCACATTGCCACCGAGGCGGGTCGGAACCCCGGCATCTTCACAATCACCCGCCAGGGTTCGCTTGATCTGCCTGTCACCGTCAACTACACCCTCGGGGGAACGGCGATCAAGGGGACGGATTATCTCAATCCGGGAACGATTGTCATACCGGCCGGGGCGGCTTTCATTGATGTTCCCATAGTCCCGATCGACGATCTGATCTCGGAGGGCGCGGAAACGGTGATCGTCACGTTGCAGGCATCGCCGACCGCCGCCTATTCGCTTGATCCGCTGGCTGCGAACACCCAGGCCACCATCACCATCGCCGATAACGACCCCGTCGTGCTGACCGTGACCGGCAGCCAGCCCAATGCGTCGGAGTCCGGAGTGCAGGGCCGGCTTACCTTCACCCGAAACGGCAATGTCACCAACGACCTGCCCATCAGCTATTCCCTGTCGGGGACGGCCGTCTCGGGCACGGATTATCAGGCCCTTGGAAACCTGGTCATTCCGGCCGGACAAGCCTCCCTGACGGTTCCGGTCATCGCCATTGACGATGGGATAATTGAAGCCATCGAGACTGTCGTTTTGACCATTCAACCCTCGGCCGGGAATTACGTGATCGGTTCATCAGCGGCCGCAACGGTCAATATTATTGACAACGATGACAACGCCGCCCCAACAATCAGCGCGTTCACCCGGCCGAAGATCGTGGCTGGCGCCGGGTCGCCCACGTTCACCGTCACCTACCTCGATCAATCGCTCGTGGACATGGCCTCGCTCGGCAACGGCAACCTGCTGATTGTCGGCCCGAAGGCATACCGCCAGTTCGCGGTCTTTGTCTCCGCCAGCGCCAATGCCGGAGCACAGACCGTAACAGCCACATACCGGATCATCACTCCGGGCGCGGCATGGGATTCAGCCGACAACGGAACCTACACCATCTACGTGCAGCCGAACCAGGTCAAGGACATTTATGGCAACGCCATGGCCACTCAGATGGTCGGCACGTTCTCGGTGAATCTGGCAGCGAAGAAGGCGGCCCCGCGGAAGACGACTTTGTTCAGTTCGCGACAGATATCCCCGGTGTTGGCCTGAGCCGGGGAGGCGGAAATGTGAGCGTTTATTCGCGTCGTCTTCCGGCCCGCAACCGGGCGGAGTGGAAGGCGGCGCGTGCCGGGATGCTCACTCGATGAAACATTCGCGGGCGGGCGGCGCGACATCGAGGAGCTTCAGCGCCGCCAACTGCCGGCCGAGGGTGTCCCAACGTTCGACGGTCATGGACCCGAGCCCCAGCCGGCTCGTGTGTTCCGACTCGATGAGCGGCCTCTGCGCTTCGGCCGCCGCCGCGAACGCGGCAAGGTCCATCGCACCGTTGAGTTTCTGCATGACCTCATTGACGGGCGAGGGATTGTCCAGGTAGGAGCGCCAACCCTCGCGAAGCGCCAAGACCATCGACTTCACCAGGTGGGGATTGTTCCGCGCCGTGGCGCCCGAGGTGATGACCACGGCAGTATACGGATTGTAGCCCGCGTCGGCCACCAGAAAGATCTGCGGACGCGCGCCTTGTCGCCTGGCCGAAATAGGCTCTGAAGTCACGAAGCACTGCGTCGCCATCCGCTCGTCCGCCAGAAACGGGCGGATATCGCCGTCATATGCAACCACCTTCATTCTGCCGAATCCATATTTCTCCTTTAGATACGCGGCGTACGGGAGGCCGGGCTCGATGGCCAGCGTGCCCCCCGCGAAGACTTCGTCCAGCGCGCGCAGCCCTCGGGAGGCGTGAACCATGATCCCCTGCGGGCTGGTCTGGAACGTGGCGAAGACCGCCACAATGTCCGCTCCGCGCGACCGGGCAAGCAAGACTTCGTCGGCGCCGGCAACAGCAAAGGTGGCTTTCCCGGCCGCCACCAGTTGCCATGTGGCCGCGCCGGCGCCGCCGGGCTGGATGCGCACGTCGAGCTTGTGGCGGCTGAAAGCGCCGATCTCCCTGGCGGCGTAGATGCCGCCGAACTCCGGCTCAGGAACCCAGTTCAGCGCCAGGGTGACGGGGCGGGCGCCATCCGCGGAGGGCTTGGCCCGATCGCAGCCAAACCATCCCGCCGCAAACAACACCGACAACAGCCAGGCATATTTATGCATGAACTATTCTCCTTCCATTCAATCCCGCTCCGACGAATGCCATCGACGCAGCAACAGATGGCCGCAGGCATTGACCATCCCGAACATCGCCAGTCCCAGCAGCGAAGCCATCAGAACGGCCGCAAATAGCAGATCGGTGCGCCCGGCCCGTTTGGCCTCCAGCACCAGGATACCCAGGCCAACCGGCCCGGAAAGCACACCGGCCACGAACTCGCCGACAATGGTCCCGATGACGGCCAATCCGGCCGCGATCCTCAATCCAGTCACGATATTGGGCAGAGCGGAAGGCAGCGACAGTTTGAACAAAGCGGCCAATCGTCCCGCGCCATATAACCGAAACAGGTCGCGCAAGGCCGGATCGGTCGCCAGCAGGCCGGCCAGGGTATTGGCAATGACCGGAAACACGGCGACCACGAACGCCGAAACGGCGACCGCTTGTGTGCCCGCGCCAAACCAAATGACCAGCAGCGGCGCAACCGCGATGATTGGCACGGTTTGAAAGAACACCGTATAGGGATAAAGCGCCCGCTGAATCCACCGTGACATGGACAGTACAACGGCGGAACATATTCCCGTGACGGCGGCGGCGACAAACCCGGTCAGCAAAGCCTGAACCAGGGCGCCGGCGTTATTCCAACCGGCGCGAAACACGCCGGACGGCGGAGGCACCATCCAGGCCGGCGCGCCCAAACCGCGAACAACGAATTCCGCCGCCGCCATCGACAGCAGGAACGTGACCGCCGGCGGAACCATCGCGTCCACCCATCCCGGCCGCCTCATGATGCACCCATACCTTTCTTCAGGGCGGCAAACAGGACACCCGTTTGCCGCGCGAACTCGGCCGACATTCTCATGTCGTCGGGGCGTTCCTCCGGCAGTTCGATCCTGACGTCAGCGACGACGCGAGCCGGACGAGCGGACAGCACCACAGCCCTCTGGGCGAGATAGGCGGCTTCGGAAGTGGAATGCGTCACAAACACAACCGTCATTTGGCGTTGTCGCCACAGTCGCCGCAACTGCTCGTCGAGCCGGAATCGCGTGATCTCATCCAGCGCCGCGAACGGTTCATCGAGCAAGAGCAGTCGCGGATCGGTCACCATGGCCCTGGCGAGGGAGGCGCGCATGCGCATGCCGCCGGAGAGCTGCGCGGGATACCGCCCGACCGCGTCCGCCAGACCCACCTGCGCAATGGCCCGCCGCGCCGACTCCAGCCGCCGCGAACGCTCCACACCCATCAGCTCAAGAGGCAGTGCGACATTGCCCAGGAGATCGCGCCAGGGAAGCAGATGGGCGTCCTGGAATACAAATGCCAGGTGTTTCCCTCCGCCGGTAACCTGTCCCGCATCGGGCTGATCCAGGCCGGCAATCATCCGCAGAAGCGTTGACTTGCCGCAGCCGGACGGACCAAGAATCGCCACGAACTGCCCCGCGGGCACTTGCAGATCAATGCCGTCAACCGCGACAATGCCGCCTTCGAACACCCTGCGCACACCCGACAATTCCACGGCGGTCCCGGCGGACGAGTGCGTCACATGATCGGCCAGCAGAGTCATATCGCTGGTCTATTGTTGGCCACCAGAACCAATGAGGCAACCTCATCCCGAAGCGGGGCATCCGCAGGCCCAGGGAATCTTCCCGTGCCGACAAAAGAGCAGCGGATTGCCGGACGGCGTTGTGCAGTGCGTTGTTTGCTGCCACGCCCAGTTGCGGAAGGACTTGCCGGCCTCTGCATGATTGTCGCCAAGTGCCGATTTCAATGGATCCACGACCGTTGCTGCGCCAAGGGGTTTGGATCGGTAATGCGAAGCGAAGCATCTCCGCATGCCCCGGCATATGGCGCCCGCGAACGGCAACCAACTGGTCAGTCGCACGGAGATTTCTCACTTGGTTCGGAAGGACCCCCAGACGGCGAATGCCTGATATCAGCGGTCGTGGATCCGGTTGCTGTTGCCTCCAGATAATTCGCATGCATAATGCCAGACCATGGGGATTCGCCTGATCATTGGCCGCGCGGGAACGGGCAAGACGCACTACTGCCGCGAGCAGATTCTTCGCCTGTTGAAGGCCGATCCACTGGGGCCGCCGATCTATCTGATCCTGCCGCGGCAGGCAACGTTCACGGCGCAGCGACAGATCGCCTGCGACGGAACCGTCCCGGGATTCTGCCGCCTGGCGGTGCTGTCGTTCGATGAACTGGCCGAGCAGATCATGGGCGAGGTCGGCGGATTGGCTGTGCCGGCGGTTGATGCCTTGGCGCGGCACATGATCCTGGGACAACTGCTGCGGCGGCACCAGAGCCAGTTGCGGTTCTTTTCCAGAAGCGCCCATCAGGCCGGGCTTCCGGCACTGATCGAGGCCACGCTCTGGGAGTTCGACCGCGCCGGGAAGCGGCCGGAGGATCTGGAACTACTGGCCGGACAAGCCGGCGGCATGTTTGCCGCCAAGCTCTCGGATCTGGCGTTGATCTACCGGGCATACAACGATTTCCTCGGCCAGGATCGTCTCGACCCTCGGCGGCGAATCGCGGGCATTCTCGAGCAAATGAAGGATGCCGCGTGCCTGCGCGGGGCGACGGTGTTCGTTGACGGCTACAGCGAGTTCTCGGATCCCGAGCGTCGCATGCTGGTGAGGCTCGGGCGACTGTGCGAACGGGTGGAGGTGACACTGCTGCTGGATGCGGAAAGCGCCATCGGAGGCGAGATGCCGCCGGATGAGCTGGGAGTGCTGCATCGGGTGGAATACACCTGCCAGAAGCTGCTGAAAGCGTGCGAGGAGGAAGGGACGGCGATCGATAAGGCTGTGCTGATGCAGCGATTCGCCAGGTTTGCGTCGGAGGAATTGCGGCAGGTTGAAGCGGAGTGCTGCGGGGATCGGAAGAGCACACGTCTGAAAAGAGTGTA
>CAYSSA010000266.1:0-5414 GCA_964433485.1 uncultured Tepidisphaeraceae bacterium
CCACAGATCGTAGGTGTCGCCCCCGGTCACCGAGGCCGGTAGAGTCCAGCCAGCCGAGCGCAGACCAGGAATCTCCGGCGGCTGCGAGGGAATCATGGCCATTTGCACTTTCAAGGCGATATCCATTTCCCGGCGCAGTTCGGCGCTCCTGACGTGCTCCTGCATGAGATAATGCCGCTGGATGGCGACTCCGGCCTGTTCGGCCAGCATTTCGATCATGACTTTGTCGGCGTCATTGAAATCGCCGCCGATACGGTTCACGACCTGGAGCACGCCGATGGGGTTTCGGGCGGTGTCCCGCGTGGGCATCGTCAGCAGGTTGCGAGTGACAAATCCGGTCCGTTTGTCGACTTCGCGATTGAATCGCGGATCGTCATAGGGCCGGGGCACATGCAGCATTTCGTTCGATCCGAAGACGGCCCCGACGATGCCCTTGTCGCAGGGGACGCGAATCTCCCTGGCTCCAAGGGCGACCTTCGTCCAAAGTTCGCCGGTCTTCTGATCGAACAGGAAGATCGACGCGCGCTCCGCGCAGAGCAGCGATGTGGCCGAGTGGGCGATGCGGGTGAGCAGCGTGTCGATGTCCGGCGTCAGCGCCAACAGCCGAGCGACCGCCAACACCTGCCGCATCTGGTCGGCGGTGATCGCGCTGGTTTCACTGATGCCTTGCGTCATACGGCTCCGACCTCTGGCCACGCTCAGTATTGGGGCGCACCCGGACTGATATCGCGATTCCACAGCTGAATGCCGCCGGCCATGCTTCTGATATCGGTAAATCCGTTTTGCCGCAGCAATTGGGCGAACTGCAGCGAACGAACGCCGCTCTTGCAGTGGACAACGATTTTCTCGGACGTGTGCTGCCGCAACTGTGCCATGTGGAGCGACAATTGTGGCAGTGGAATCAACCGGGTTCCGTCAATTCTGGTTATTTCATACTCATTCGGATTTCGGCAGTCAATGAAGATGAACTTTTCATGACGATCCAGCATGGCCTTGACTTCGCGGGGGGTGATTTCCCAGTCGGGCTTGAAGCCATAGCCGATGGGCAGCCCGCGATCATCCAAGGCGGGGGGCGATGCGGGTGCTGCGGCGGCCGATGTCGGTTTATCGGGAGTCATTCGATAATCCTCTTCTCCTTTTCGCTAATGGTATTCACGATGGACCGCCGGCGAAAGGGCGCTGGAATCATGGCAAACCATGGCGGATCATAGGCCCGGCTCGTACCACAATTCGTATCGCCGGCGCGGATCCAGCCGCAGGTAGAACACGCGTTTACCTCTGACCATGACTCCGCCATTATCCACCACGATGATCGTGTCCGGTTCGATCACGCCGGACCAGACCTGCTCCCGCTGTGTGGCGTCGTACACCTTCACCGGACCGCCCATCCCGAACTGGTAGATCAGCGGCAACTGCCCCTCGGCAAGCAGGGTCGTGGGAATCGGCTGCGGCGCCAATCGCCGGACACGGAGAATCTCAGCGAGTTCGGCGGCGGGGCGCGTTGCCGGCGCGGGCTTCGATCCGCGGCAGCCACCGAGGGCGGACAGCGCAACGGCGCAGATCATCCACACCAGGCGTAGCTCACGTTTGTCGCCGAGCATGGGTATTATTCTCCACATGACCCAGCCTTCAAGCAACCCGGAAGCCGAAATGGCGATTGCGCACGTGAGTATCACGCTCAGCGGCATTGAGTTTGAGACCCGGGTGCCGGTGCCGAAGAGGTCGGTGTCAACACGAGTCATGCTGCCCGTGGTTCGGGCGTTTGCGGGCGCCATTCTCAATGCTTCGGAGAAGATGGTCCGGGACATGGGGCAAACGGCCTCATGCAAGTCCGGCTGCGGGGCGTGCTGCCGACAACTTGTGCCGATTGCCCTTAGCGAAGCGCACGAGTTGAGCCGCATGGTCCAGCAGATGCCCGAGCCCCGCCGGTCGCTTGTTCAAGGACGATTCGCCTTCATTGCCGAAACGCTGGCGGCCAAGGGACTGGCTGAACCGCTGCGCGATCCGGGACGCCTCGACGAAGCGCAACTCGACACGTTGGCGGACCAGTATTTCGCGCTGCGGATCCCCTGCCCATTCCTTGAGGATGAATCCTGTTCAATTTATCCCGAACGGCCGATTGCATGCCGTGAGTACATGGTCACGTCTGATCCACAGTATTGCGGCAACCCAACAAGGGAGACAGTCAGGCCGCTGCCGATCGCCGCCAGGGCCTCGCTGG
Source organism: uncultured Tepidisphaeraceae bacterium (assembly GCA_964433485.1). Lineage (GTDB taxonomy): Bacteria > Planctomycetota > Phycisphaerae > Tepidisphaerales > Tepidisphaeraceae > JANYKD01. Next base: position 2,222 of record CAYSSA010000266.1, read on the forward strand.
CACTGATGCACCTGGATGACGAACCCGACACCCCCAACTTGCGGTGGATTCCCCTCGCTCTGGCAATGGAATGGGCCACATCCCACCCCGAACCTCCGGGGACGGAATTGCTCAGCCGATTCCTGGACTGTCTTGGAAAGGAGCCCGAACAGCCGGTGCCGCCGGCGATGCGAGCGGGAACGACCGCCTCGCAGGATCCACGGGCCGATCACTGACACGCCGCCCCAGGCGAGGCAGCGTATTCCGTTGAGGCGGAACGAATCTGTCTGGGTTCGTTTCAGCCGATCCCGTGCCCCCGGGATCTTCATTCCGCTCCTTTTGTTTCGCATTCCGCCCGCACTTGGTTTTCCTGTTGCCTTCTCACACCCCTACCATTGCTCAGTCATTTCACGAAAGGAGCGACGGCATGTTCACGAGCACTGCGGGTTTGATGATTCCCAGCACGGTTACGGGTTCCTGGCCCCGGCCAAGGTGGTTTGACACCAGCATGTGGGGCCGGCCGCTGGATAGCTGCATGATGGATGTGCGGTTTCGGGAGAAATTCCAGGATGCGCTGGCGGTGGTGATCAGCGACCAGGAGCGCGCAGGGCTGGATGTGCTGACCAACGGCGACTATCACCTGGATGAGGACATGGCCGGGCGGTCGTGGCACCATTATCCGCTGCAGCGCTGGACAGGGCTTGAGGGCGACCACATGCAGGCGGCCGAGACGCGCTCCGAGTGGCTGCGCTATCCGCCGGGAACCCTGCTGTACGAAATCTACACTGGCTGGCGCTGGCCCCGTGTGACAGACAAGATTGAGCACCGCCCGCTGGACTACGGCAAGATCTGGCGCATCGCCCAGGCCAAGAGCCGCAAGCCGGTGCGTTTCGGCACCTGCTGCTCGCAGGTGATGTCGCTGTTCCTGGACATACACACGCCCAGGTACAAGGACATGCGGCAGGTGATCTGGGATCTGGCCGAGGCCATGAACAAGGAACTGCTGGCGCTACGCGACGCCGGGTGCAGGGTCATGCAGATCGAGGAACCTTGCCTGCACTTCATGGCCAATACCTTCGGCAGCGAACACGAGAAAGTGCGGTTCATGCTCGACGCGTACAACCGCGAGGTGCAGGGACTGGAGGATGTGGAGATCTGGGTGCATACCTGCTGGGGCAATCCGAATATGCAGCGAGTGCGCGAGGACACCAGCTATGCCAAGTCGATGCAGATGTACATGGAGGAGTGCAAGGGCGACATCTGGACCGTGGAAATGCGCGACCGCAACCTCAAGGACATCGAGCTGTTCGAACGGTTCAAGGACAGTGGAAAGAAGGTCGCCGTGGGCACCGTCAGCCACCGTTCTCTTCAGGCCGACCGTCCGGAAGATGTGGCCGACGTTCTCCGCCGGGCGCTGAAGCATATCCCACCCGAGCGACTGATCGCCACCAGTGACTGCGGATTCGGACGCCAGGGTTGCAACCGCGAAATCGCCTTTTATAAGGCTTCGGCCATCGCCCAGGGCTGCAACATCATCCGCAAGGAACTCGGCCTGCCCACCACGGACATCCCGGCGACCAATCCGCAGTTGCAGATTGATGTGGTGCCATAAGACGCAGACTCCATGTCGTGCGGCGCCGGCTCGGCCGGCACGCCCAACTCACCGGCGAAGTCGCATCCGCGGCATTCGCTTCGCTCCCGGTCCGGCACAGGCAACGGGAACTTAGCCCTGGGGTATCATGATTGCCCCCAGGAAGGAGTCTCCATGCGCCCCGCTCCGCTGCTGCTGCTGTCGCTCCCGGTTCTGGCCCAGCAAGTCGCAATTCCCAATCCATCCTTCGAAGACGGAGCCGGCCAACCCATCGGCTGGAAGTGCCAGGGGACCGGCCAATGGCTTGATCGGCTTGGCGCCGCGGGAAACCGCGCGATCGCGGCCATGGGCAACGGCAAGGGCAGTTCCGCCTGGACCAGCGATCAGATTGCCTTCGAGCCCTCCTCGCTCTATCTGCTGCGTTTCAAGGCCAAGTCCATTGACGCCGCCGGTGGCACGGCAATTTCCGGGCCGTCGTTCGCCAACCGCGACCTGGGACACGTGGACAAAGAGTGGAAATCATTCGAGACCGCTTTCCTCTCGCCTGCGAAGGTGAGGCCGGACGAGTCGTTCATTCGATTCGGCCAGTGGGAAGTCAAAGGCGCCGTGGCCTTTGACGATGTGGAACTGCTTCGGGCCGTGCCTGTTTACGAGTCGGCCGGCGACATTGAACTGGGCACGGGCGAGAGCATCGACGGAAACCAGTATGTTTTCGAGGCGCCACAGTGGCGTCTATCCTCCAACTTCAACCGGCCGTTGTTGTCACACCAGACGGGCTACAATACCAATCGCTGGAATCTCTCCCGCGACGGCTGGGTGATCTATCGCCACCGCCTCGGCGACCGCGTGCAGGACAAGGCGACCGTACAGGTTGGCGTGTGCTATCACACGCATGGCGCGTTGACGGTGGAAGCATCGACCGACGGGACGAGCTGGCGGCCGCTGGGCACGATCGACAAGGTCAAGGTGGAGACGTTCGCCCTGCCGCCTGCGCTTCTGCCCGCCAAGGAGGTCTTCATCCGCCTGCGGACGGACGATGCCTATCTTCAGGTGGATCATTATGTCTACAAGTGTTCAATACCCGGCGCGCCATTGCGAGCGATGGGCAACACCACACTCATCGCCGTGCGCCGCGTCGATCCACGATTTGCGTTGATGCCCACCAGGCTTGTCGGCAAGGTCATTCCGGGCAGTCCGAGCAGCATCCACCTGCACGCCACGAATTTCGGCGAGATGATCGAAGTTCCGGCTGCCGCCCGCGTGTCCGGTGTGGCCGATGCCGGCGGCGAAGCGAAATTGAAGCTGCCGCGCGGGCGGTCGGACCACAGTCCCACCTTCACCGTACCTTCGCCGGGAAGCCATATCGTGCGGCTGGAGGTTGGCAGGTATGTGGCCGAGATGACCGTGCATGTGGCCGAGTTGCACGAGACGCGCTTCGGAGCAAGGCTGCCGCGGTCCGGCGACAAGCTGGCGCTCTGGTGGGCTCCATCGGGATGGAAGATCAGCTCACGGACGGACTCGGCGACCGCTGCAGCGCACGCCGCCTCAGGCTGGGCCCAACGGCCGACGAGGGGAAAGGCCTCTTCCAGATAAACCAGCATACGTCCGGATAGGCTGGCTTCT
>CAYSSA010000267.1:0-389 GCA_964433485.1 uncultured Tepidisphaeraceae bacterium
CATCCAGAAGGCGAAGGTGAGCACCGAAACGGCCAGCACCGCCGGTACAAAGACGCCCGCGACCTTGTCGGCCAGCCCCTGAATGGGCGCGCGGCTGCGCTGGGCGTCGGCAACCATGTTCACGATCTGCCCGAGCAGCGTGTCGCTGCCAATCCGCTCGGCCCGCATGACGAAGCTGCCAGGACCATTGAGGGTGCCGCCCGTCACCTTGTCGCCGACCGTCTTTTCCACCGGGAGAGGCTCGCCGGTGATCAAGGACTCTTCCACGCTGGAGTGACCTTCGACGACCGCGCCATCGACGGGCACCTTGTCACCCGGAACCACGCGGAGCCAGTCGCCGACTTTCACCTGTTCGAGCGGGACTTCATGATCGCCCCCCGGTGCGACTT
>CAYSSA010000267.1:460-1356 GCA_964433485.1 uncultured Tepidisphaeraceae bacterium
TCCTGGCCGAGGAGCACCAGCACAACGATCACCGCGGCGGCCTCAAAGTAGATGGCGACCTTGCCCCCGTGCTGCATGGTGTGCGGAAACAGGCCAGGCATGAGCATGGCCACAGCGCTAAAGACGAATGCTGCGCCCACACCGATGGTAATCAGCGTGAACATGTTCAAGTTGCGAGTTACGATGGAGCGCCAGCCACGGGCAAAGAATGGCCAGCCCGCCCACCAGACGACGGGCAGGGTGAGCGCAAATTGCAGCCAGCGCGAGGTGTCACTATCCGCCCAAGGTTGCCTGGCCAGTGCCGGAATCAAGTGAGTCATCGCCAGGACAAACACCGGCAACGTCAGCGCGGCGCCTATCCAGAAGCGTCTGGTCATATCGGCCAACTCGGCGTTTGCTCCGTCATCCGTGCCCGCTGTCCCCGTCTTCGGCTCCAGCGCCATGCCGCACTTGGGGCAACTGCCGGAATGGTCCTGCTGGACTTCGGGATGCATCGGGCATGTGTAAATCATAACAAGAAACCTGCTTACTCATCAGCAGGGCTCCCGGCCGTCGGCCAAGTTACCCTTTGTTTAGTCATCCGAGAACTTCAATATGTTGTCGGAAGAGGATTCATTGCACCCTTTGCCAACCTTGAATGTTAGGCCCCGCTTTTGGCCGGCAAAGCAACGAGATTGCCGAAATAGACCGTCGCATCTTCGAAGTCTGACGTTCGCGTATATACAGCCCGAGGATCGCCGAGTTCCTGCCGTCTGTGCCCAGAGAATTGCACAGCGTATCGCACTTCTGGCTGAGCAAGGAGAGACGAACCTGTCGGGCCGCTAAGCTACGAAGGAGAGCGCCGACCGATTCCGCATCAGTTGGGGCTGCGGAGACCCACTAACCCGGTGTCCATG
>CAYSSA010000267.1:1378-5382 GCA_964433485.1 uncultured Tepidisphaeraceae bacterium
CTTTGCCGGGCGTACCGGAGAAGTTTCTGAGCCGCTTCGCAGGACTCCATGTCATGAACAACGAAGTTCAGGTGCCAGGCGCATGTTTCGAAGCTGCATTGATCAAAGACCATATTGCCGGCGCTGGCGGCCACCAGTACGCATCGCCTGAAGACACAGCCATGGTAAGCGTTGCCGGTTGCGTAGACGGTCTGATCCTCAAAGACATGACCTTCGTGTTTGAGCAGAACATTCATGGCTCGCCTTTCGTTAGTTGCGCAGCATTCACTTGGGCTGCTGGTCATTCAACAGAACGAGGTCAAAGGTTCCATAGGTTCAATACATATAAAGAAAAAGCACGCGACCGCGATACACTCAGTCTGCGTGCCTTTACAGATGATGATGGGGCAGAGGCTCCGTATTCCTAGTGGCAGCCGCTCGAATGGGACGGCGACGCACCAGAGCCTCCCGAACCGCTAGAGTCGCAGCCAGGAAGCGCGAGCAAGCTGACTGAAATGACACCGAGCATGATGATCGTAAACAGCGTCTTGAACATGGTGGCCTCAGAGAAGAACATCTATCGCAGACCGTCGAGCGCACTCCACAGAATGATTGCGGACTGTCAAAAGGATGAACAGGTCGTCCATTATCAGATAATTAATGCTGATGACCGCCGTGGCCGCCCTGAGCCCCACTGGCGGGTTCGATCTTCCGTTCGATCTTGCCGCAGTCGAGCATGCTCTTCCCGTAATACGGGTTGTTGACATCCTTGGAGGTCTGGAGCCAATTGGCCTTGGCCATCGGGCAACTGGCTTCGTACAGCGCTGCGGCGGCGTCGGCCGTCTGTGGAGCAATTGTCACGAGTCCGATCACGTCCGTCGAGAGTTTCTTGAATGCGTCTCTGGCATCCTTAATGGTCTTGGGTTCAGCGGCAGCGCTCTTGGCGATGGCCGCGCCCTGCTCTTTGATCTTGGCGTCTTCCGCGCTCGCAAGGCCTTTGGCGGCATCGCGAATCTTGACCAACTCGGCACTGACGCCTTCCAGCTTGTCCTGTGCCAGGAGTTTCTGGACGGCCACATACGACTTAACTGTCGCGTCTATTTGTGGTTGCGCGGCCCCAACTGCCAGAGGCTGAGCCATGGTTACCGAGGTGGCAGTTGCAGTCGCATGGGCCGCGTCACCGCAGCACGATCCGGCAGCGAATGCCACCGGAGCCAAAGCTCCAACAGCAAAGACTGACGCCAAGCCTGTCGAAAACATAAACATCTTACCCTTGTTCATTGCGTGGTCCTTTATAAAAAGTGTACGTACTTCAGAACGTCTGGCAGGGCTGGGAAGGTTCAATGAATTCGGTTTTTCTGGTCGGATGTACCAGCCACAAGACTGCCCCGACCGTCGCCAGAAGAACGCTCAATAATTGTCCCATGGTCAGCCAGCCGAATGCGATGAAGCCAAGCTGCGTATCCGGCTGGCGTGTGAATTCCACTGCGAAACGGCCTGCGGCATAGAACACGAGGAATGCCGCGGTAACGCGGCCATCCCGCAAGTCTCGTCGCCTGGCAACTGTCCATAAGACCAGCAACAAAAGCGGCCCTTCGAGCATCGCTTCATAGAGTTGAGACGGGTGGCGCGCGACCGCATCACCGGGGAAGATAATGCCCCAAGGCATGCTTGTGGGTCGCCCCACCAGTTCTGCGTTGATGAAGTTGGCGATTCTGCCCAAGAAAAGGCCGATTGGAGCAACCAGCGACAGTGCGTCAGCGATGTCCCAAAATGCTGCTCTCTGGCACCAGGACCAGATGGCCAGCACGAGCGCAACGCCCATCACTCCGCCGTGAAAACTCATGCCGCCACGCCAGATTGCAAATGGCTCGAACCAATGGTCCTCCATGTCCATGGAGCGGTCGTAGAAGAACCACCAACCGATTCTGCCGCCAGCCACAACGCCCAGGACCAGCCAGCCGAGGAGATCCGAGAGCTGCGGATACGAAATGTGCAGGCGGCCGCTGCGGATCATCATCCGCATGCCAGCGTAGGCGAGAATGAAACCCAGGACGTAAGCCAAACCATACCAGCGAATCGACAGCGGTCCCAGGCGAAACAGGACAGGATCGATGGCTGGATAGGCGATGGTAGCGACGATATGGAATATGGGGGATATCTGCATCGCAACTCCTTCGCTCAAGAACGCACGTAACGCAGGAATGCCAACTGGGCAAATTCAGCAACGACCACTCGGGGATTTCGCGGGTGCTAATGGAGATAACGAACCCCGCACTGTGTGAGGTTCAATCTGCACGGATTTGGCAGGCACGCTGGTGCTGGGGCATTCCGGACTGCAGCGATCAACGAATCCTCGGTGGAAATGAACCTTGAGTGCCCGTTCATACGTTCAGTATCAGGACGACTGCGGCCGCATGAGGATTCGGTTGAACCACGACGACCAGACACAGCGGTTTTACTCACTCATCTGGCCGCACGCGGCGATGGTGTTGCGTATGGCTCGTTTCCTGTTACATGATCAAGCCGAAGCTGAGGATTTGGCGCAAGAGACGCTGATTCGGGCATTTAGCGGTATCCATGCAGTGGACGAGCGAGGCGATGCCCGGGCCTGGCTGATGGCCATCCTGCGAAACCTACGCATCGACCGCCTGCGATTGCGAGGCTCCCGGCCTGATCCGATCAGCCTTGACGACCTCCCGGTGGAATTGGCGGACGTGGCGAGCGCGACATCGACCGCCGACACCGAATGGACCAACCCGGAGGCCCTGCTCGGCCACTTTTCGGATGCCGACATCATTGATGCGCTCAGCGCCTTACCGGAGGAAATCCGGTGGACACTTCTTCTGGTCGATGTTGAGGAACTGGATCATGCGGACGCATCAAGGATATTGGACGTGCCTGTCGGCACGGTGAAGTCGAGAGCCCACCGTGGCCGGATGATGTTGCGAAAGGCCCTCCTGCCAATAGCGAGACAATTGAGATTGATCAAGTGATCGCTCCTGAAAGCCGGAGGAAGTAATATGGATATGGAAAACAACAATTCGGAGCCTGATCGGCTGGATGCTGCAATATCGCGGCGGCTGGCCAAGCTGCGATCCATACCGGTGGACACATCGAACCTGGAACATCATATTGAGGCCGTTGTCGGTCGTCCGCATCGTCGGATTGGCTGGCAGATGTCCTGGTTGCGGCCGATGCGCGCCATCGCGGCCAGCTTCCTGGTCATGGGGCTGATCGCCGCGCTGGTCATCGCTTCGTCGAGTGGTCCGGTGCTCGCATCTGCCGCAACGATGGCTCAGGTCCATGAGGATGTCTTGTCCGGGCATATGGCCACGACGCCGGTAGGCTCCATTCAGGCTGCCAACACCGTACTGGCGGCAAAGTTGCCGGGCGGTCCCAAGATGCCGGACATGCCCCAACAAGACCAGGTCATGTCCTGCTGCGTCCATGAAGTCGGCCGCAAGAAGATGGCCTGTGTCGCGATGCTGGTCGATGGCGTTCGGGTCACGGTTGCCGTGGCCGATGCCGCGGACGTGAAAATGCCGATGTGTCCCGCCGTCAAGATTGCCGGCGTCGATTACCACACCCAGTCGCACGGCGGTGTCAGCATGGCAATGACTGAGAGAAACGGCCGCTGGGTCTGCGTCATGGGAAAGCTCTCCGTTGAACGTCTGGCCGAAGTTGCCGCCACCATGCGGTTGTGAGCGCACTCGTGCCTATAGGGAACGGCATGGCGCTTTCATTCACCGATCCGCTCGATTATTGGCCTTTCCCGATCAGCACATCCACCACTCTTATATCATCTCGCAATGCCCAGACGATCTTGCTCAAATTCCCCACCCTGTGCCCCATCCATTGATATAATCGGTGCCTAACCTCTGCATTCTCTTGCAGTTGCTAACTTTGTGCGGTGCCGCATCCGATGACAATTCATCGTGGGTGATGATTCCACTGGATTCGTTGAACTTTTCATACAGCTTGGTTCGTTTCGGAGAGTACATGGCAACCAGATCATTCCATTG
>CAYSSA010000268.1:0-743 GCA_964433485.1 uncultured Tepidisphaeraceae bacterium
GGCGCCTGCCGGATCAAACCAGGCGATGATGTAGCCCATCAGACCCACGATCAGCGGCGCCAGCCATTGCCATCCGTTGTTCGCCGTCGGAAACGCCAGTTGCGCGGCAAATGCGCCTGCCAGCGACGAGATCCCGACGGCGGCCAGCGTCTGCAGCTTGGCTTCGCTCGCGGCCAGCAGCAGCACCCCCAGCGAAGTCACCAGTGTCTGCACTCCCACGGAAATTGCGTCGTTGCCCGGAGGCACATGGAGGTTGGCGGCCACCGGATCCCCCTCGCGGTCAACAATCAGGCCGCGCAGATGCAGCCATCTCAACACAAACCAGCCGCTGCCGACCAGCATGCCCAGGAGCAATATCTCCATGGCCAGGCGTTTGAAGACTTCGCCTTCCCCCATCACTTCCGCCGCTCCAAACAACACGTACCGCATGTCGCCGCCGCGCACCGACAACACCGCCAGACCCACACAGGCGGCCACCAACCCGGCATTGAACCGGATGACCCCGGCCAGCACCGTCCCGATGGCCAGGCACACGAAGAACGTGGCCATCACCGCAATAAAGAACGACGCACCCTCCGAGTGAAGCGCCAGGCTGCCGCAGAACCCCGGCGCCACGGGGAAACCCAGTGTCCAGGCCATCCACCAGAAGATCACTCCGCAGGTGACCGAAGCCACCAGCAAAAGAATCCGGGCTCTTTGATAGGCGTTGAGCATGGCTTTACTGCGGCGACACGTCGGCGACA
>CAYSSA010000268.1:767-2012 GCA_964433485.1 uncultured Tepidisphaeraceae bacterium
ATAGCAGATCGTCGCAGCAACGCCAACGGACGCTCAAGCATGATCCACGCCTCGCTGTTTCCCGATCCGCCTTCCCAGCCCTCGCTCGCCGCCGGGCTGTTCGCTTCGGTGGCCATCGAACGCAGCCTTGACCGCGTTCTGGACTACTCTGTGCCGGCAGGGCTCGTCGCCGGCATTGCGGTGGGCCAGCGGGTCCGCGTGCCCTTGGGCAGGACAGACAAGCCTGTTCACGGCTATGTCGTTGCCCTTTCACCAACTCCATCCACGACGCACAAGCTCAAGTCCGTGCTTGCCATAGACGACCCACGCGTGCTGCTGGCGCCGCGGATGCTCGATCTGGCCCGCTGGATGAGCCGCTACTATTGCTGCCCGCTGGGCACTGTGCTCGATAGCGTGATCCCGGCGGCCGTTCGCAGACGTGTCGGTATGGAATACGCCACGGTCGTCTCCCTGGCCGCGACTACAGAGCAGGTGCAGCAGATCATCGAGCGAACCAGTGCGCCCAAAAGACGGGCCATCCTGGCCAGACTGCTTCAGGTTCCGGCCGGCGGCCACGAGGACATTGCGGTGTTGGCAACCGAATCCGGCTGCAAACCCGGCGCCATCAGGGGCCTGGTCAAATTGGGGCTGGTTCGACTTTCTGAAGTTCCGGTGGAGTCGCGGATGCCGGCATCGCCTGCCGTTTCGCCACCGCGCGATGGCAAGACCGTTGGCGAGGCGATCCCGGAGCTGAATCCCGACCAACGAAAGGCGCTGGATGATCTGCTCCCGCGCTTGTCGGACGGATTCTCGGTGAACCTCCTGCTCGGCGTCACCGGCAGCGGCAAGACCGAAGTCTATCTCCGCTGCCTGCAACAGGTGATTGCCGCGGGCAAACGAGCCATCGTCATGGTCCCCGAAATCGCCCTGACGCCGCAGACTGTCAAACGCTTCACCGCCCGGTTCCCGCGAGTGGCCGTGTTGCACTCGGGACTGGTCGCCGGGGCCCGACATCGCTTCTGGCGACAGATTGCTTCGGGCCAGGCCGATGTCGTCGTTGGCGCCCGTTCGGCCGTGTTCGCGCCTGTGCCGGACCTCGGCATCATCATCGTCGATGAGGAGCATGAGAGCAGCTACAAGCAGGACACCGCGCCGCGCTATCATGGGAGAGACCTGGCCATAAAGCGGGCGCAGATCGAGTCGGTGCCCGTCATCCTTGGCTCGGCCACGCCTTCGCTTGAGACCTACCACCGCGTAACCGCATCC
>CAYSSA010000268.1:2036-3994 GCA_964433485.1 uncultured Tepidisphaeraceae bacterium
AGGCGGCTGGGCAAGCGGGCAATTCGGCGCGCAAGGCAGGATACCACCTCCTGACACTGCCGCGGCGCGTGCGCGGTCTGGCCCTGCCCGAGGTGGAACTCGTGGACATGCGCCTGGACGCTCGCCAGCGACGCGGGCGGATCAATCTGCTCTCGGTCCGCCTCGAATCCCTGCTCAAGTCCACCGTCGACGCCGGCCGACAGGCCATCCTGATGCTCAACCGCCGGGGGTATTCCAGTTATGTCTTTTGTCCGAGTTGCCAGCATCTGTTGCAGTGTAAATACTGCGACGCCGCCATGACCTTCCACCGCTCCGTACCGGCGCGCGCCCATGGGGGCACGTTTCAGGAGGGGTTGCACACCGGACAGATGCACTGTCACTATTGCCTGGCCGTCAATCCGCTGCCAGAGAAGTGCCCCACCTGCGGCAAGGGGATGACGCTGTTCGGCCTGGGCACCCAGCGCGTCGAAGAGGAACTGTCGCGCAAGTTTCCCGGCCTGAGCTACGCCCGCGCCGACAGCGATTCGATGCGCTCCATCCGCGATTACGAGGCGGTTCTGGACCGCTTTGCCAAAGGGGAGATTCAAGTGCTCCTGGGAACCCAGATGATCGCCAAGGGCCTGGACTACCCCAACGTCACGCTAGTCGGCGTGGTCTCCGGCGACACGGCGCTCTCGCTGCCCGACTTCCGCGCGGCCGAGCGAACCTTCCAGCTCATCACCCAGGTCGCCGGCCGGGCCGGCCGGGGCGACCATCCGGGGAAGGTATTGCTACAGACATTTCAGCCGGATGACCCGACCATACAGTTCGCAATTCGCCAGGACTTTGTGGCCTTTGCCCGCTCTGAACTGGTTCATCGCCAATCCGTTGGTTTGCCGCCCCTGGTGCGTATGGTTCGCATCATTGTGCGCGATCAGTCGGAGGCCAAAGCACAGGAACATGGCGAGAAGCTCGCCGCCCGCCTGACAGCTGCCGTCGCATCCGCGGCGGGCCAGGTCACGCTTAAGGGCCCCATGCCCTGTGTGATTGGGCGCATTGCCGGGTACTTCCGGTTTCAGATACTCCTTTACTCGTCCATACCAGCCCGCCTCCAGCGTGTGCTGATGAGTGTCCGGGAGAAGGGGGGCTTCGTCCCGGCCGATCGCATCGCGGTGGACGTGGATCCCGTGGCATTGTTATGAGTAGCACTTGACTGGCAGAAACAAATGTTCTAAACTGTCGATTGAAACATATGTTTGAAACAAATGTTTCGGTTGTCATGAATCAGGACCCCAGCAGCGTGCCGGATATCCATGTACGCCTCATTGAGGCGGCCGGGGAGGTTTTCGCCGAACAGGGGTACCAAGCTGCCACGGTGCGTGACATCTGCCAACGGGCCGGAGCGAACGTGGCGGCGATCAATTACCATTTTGGCGGCAAGGAGAAGCTTTACGAGGCGGTCCTGAATTACGTTCACAAACGATCATTCCAGCACGCAACGCGGGAGCAACTTCAGGATGGTCCGCCGGAACAGCGTCTGCGCCTGTTCATTCGCGGACTGTTTCGCGGAATTCTCGACCGGGGGTCGCCGGTTTGGCTGCATCAGCTCATGTCGCGGGAGATGATGCAGCCCACGCATGGGCTGGACATGCTCATCGATAACGAAATCCGTCCGCGTTCGCAGATGGTTCGGGCGATCATCCGCGAGATTGTCGGGGCCGCTCCGACCGATCATGAAGTCTGGCTCTGCTGCTTCAGCATCGTCTCGCAGTGCTTCTTCTATCACCATTCGCGGCAAGTCATACAGCGGCTGCACCCGGACATTCGGCTTGATCTCTCGGCACTCGACGAGTTGGCCGACCATGTCTGGCGTTTTTCCCTCAGCGCGCTTCGGGACAAAGCCCAAAGCAAGGAGCGGCCATGAACATCGTCGCCCTGAAAATGCTGCGCTCGGGCGAGTTCGCCAGCACGGCCGAGGC
>CAYSSA010000268.1:4004-5350 GCA_964433485.1 uncultured Tepidisphaeraceae bacterium
ATCGACGCCAACGGCCAGGTCGGCGCGCGCTGCATCGGCATCGTCATGGGCCTGACGTTCGCATCGCTGCTCATAACGCAGCAGGCCGGGATATTCTGGGGTTTGATGTGCCGCACCTATGGCTTCATTACGGACCTTGGGCTGCCCGATATCTGGGTCATGGACCCGAAGGTGCAGTTCATCGACGACGCCAAACCCATGCAGGACACGGAGTTGTATCGTGTTCGCGGGGTCGACGGCGTGCATTGGGCTGTGCCGCTCTACAAGGGGCTTATCAAAGCCCGACTCGAGGGGGGAAATTTCCAGACCTGCAATGTGCTCGGGCTGGACGATTCCTCGCTGGTGGGGGGACCGCCCGAAATGGTGCAGGGGCGTCTCGAAGATTTGCGCAAAGCCGATGCCGTTATCGTCGATGAAGTCGGCGCTGCGGGAAAACTGGCTCATACCGGCCCGGATGGCAGGAAGATTCCCATTGGCATCGGCGACAGCATCGAATTGAACGACCACCGGGCGATTGTGGTGGGGATTTGCCGCGTTGGCCGGACGTTTCAGTCTCAGCCGGTTGTGTTCACAACGTACTCACGGGCGACCACGTTTGCGCCGCGAGAACGCAAGCTCCTGACGTTTGTGCTCGTCAAAGCCAAGGCGGGCGTGGACCAGCAGGACTTGTGCAACCGCATCCGTAAGAGCACCGGGATGGCTGCGTATACTCAGCGGCAGTTTCAGCAGCTTACCTTTGATTATTTCATCAAGTACACGGGGATTCCGGTGAACTTCGGCATCTCCATCGCGCTCGGATTCATCGTTGGAACGGCCATCGCCGGGCAGACATTTTATAACTTTGCACTGGACAACCTGCGTCACTTTGGCGCGCTCAAGGCCATGGGTGCGGGCAACTGGATGCTCTTGCGGATGATCGTCCTCCAATCCATTACGGTCGGGTTCGTCGGTTATGGGCTGGGTGTCGGAATCGCAGCCGTCATTGGCAATCTGACCGCCAAAAGCGAATTATCCTTCAAGTTGCCGTGGTGGTTGATGGTTGTCAGTGCTGGAGCTATTGCGGTGATTTGCGTGTTTGCGTCGATCTTAAGCATAAGAAAGGTCATGAAATTGGAACCAGCCATCGTATTCAAGGGATGAATCCGGTTGACTTTGCACGCGATGTGAACTAGAGGCCGACCATGAATTTCGTAGCGCTTAAAATGCTGATCGGCGACCGGCTGAAATACATCGGTCTGGTTGCCGGTGTGGCCTTTGCCGCGTTGCTGATCACGCAGCAGGCGTCGATCTTCATGGGGTTCTCGGATCAGATCGGCGTGTGGATTCGCGGCACGGCGGTGGGCGAC
>CAYSSA010000269.1:0-5331 GCA_964433485.1 uncultured Tepidisphaeraceae bacterium
TGGCCGCCAATCAGATGTTGCCTTTGGTCAGTCAGCGGGATTGATGCACGGTCGTGGCCGCCACACAGTCTTGCCGGATAATACGCGCGGGCGTTGTTCAGGGGATAACCAGTTCGCCCCAGACTAGCGGATGATCGCTGGCCGGGCTTTCGCGCAGACCGCCGTCGCGCCATTGGAGGCCGCGGGTGAGGATGAAGTCGATGCGAATGGACGGGTCTTTGTCACCAAGAACCTGGGCGATGCCGTCGGTGATACCGGGCGATGTGAGAAGAGGAGCGATCAACGGATCGGTCTTTTCGGAGTTCATATCGCCCATGAGAATCGCCGGCTCGGGAAGAGAAAGGAACATCTGTCGCACGGTCTGAAGCTGGGCTGCGCGGTCGACGCCTCGGTCGATGTGGGTGATGAGAACGTTGATGGGCTTTCCGGGAGTGAGGATTCGCGTCTGGATGACATTGCGCTTGCCACGGCCCGCGGAACCGGCCAGGGGGATTCGGCTGAAACCATCGAGGTCGGGACGGTGTAGCAGGCCGTTGCCGAAATGGTCGTGGAACCAGCGGCTCTCACTGGCGGCGAAGATGGCATTGATGCGAAGCAGTCGCGCAAGATGGCTGGCCTGGTCTTTGCCGGGGGAATAGTCGCCTCGGACTTCATTAAGGCCGATCAGATCGAAGTCCTTGAGTTCGGCCGCGGTACGTTCAAGATCAAGGCGACCATCGATGCCAATGCCGGAGTGGATGTTGAAGGTGGCGACGCGAAGGGTGGGCGATGAAAAAGGCCGGACTGTCCCGGCGGGAGGTACGTCGATGCGGGATGTCGGAAAGCGGAGGGAACCGACGAGAGCAGCAGCGCCGAAGATGATGGCGAGAATCGCGCCGATCAGCAATCGACGACGGCGTGCGAATGGAGGGGCTGCGTGAATCACCAGATCACCTGTGGCACGGGCATCCAGCCCGTTTTTCTGTGCAAAGGCATGGGCGGGGCACCCATGCCACGGCAATCCTGCTCCGTCGCGGTCACCGACAAAGGGGCTGATATGTCGGAGTACCGACATCACGGGATGGAAGCCCGTGCCACCAAGTGTGGACAACCACAGAATATCGACCGCCTTGTGGCGACCACTATTACCAATCCAGTGTCCCGAGCCAGGCCTTGCGCATTTCGTCAATCGTCAGTCTGCAGTCGGCCAGCGAGAGCGCCGGCGAACCGGTGGTACGGCCGATGGGCCGGACATTGGCCACTCCGGAGAAGAGGCGGTCGATCGGCGGCTGGAACTCGCGGGCCGCTTCGATCAGATAGGCGCCGTTCTGTTCGTCAAAGGGCCCCGGCACTCCGGGATGGATATCGACGCCGATGCCGGAGGCCAGCGACATCTCCGCAGCCGCCGCGAGCCATCCTCCTTCACTCAGGTCGTGGCAGCTCCGCACATAGCCGGAGGCAACCGCCTGGGCCATGAGCCGGTGAGTCCGGGACAGAAGCTTGAGGTCGCGATCGTTCTTGCAGGCCACCAGCAGCAGCAGGTTGCCGGGAGACTTCAGGTCCATGGTGACGCACTTGCGGACATCCTCAATGACGCCGATGGCGCTGATGAGGAGTGTGTTGGGGATGCGGATGACTTCGCCGGTTTCCTGGTTGGTGAACTGATTATGCAGCGAGTCCTTGCCGGAGATGAAGGGAATGCCGTACGCCTTTGCCGCATCGTAGCAGGCTTCACAGGCACGGACGAGGTGTCCCATGGAGATTTCGTCGTGCGTGCCGGGCCAGCAGAAGTTGTCGAGAATGGCCAGACGGTTTGGATCGGCGCCGACGGCGACGGCGTTTCGGACAGCCTCGTCAATTCCGGCGATGGCCATGTCGTAGGGATCGTCGATGTGGGGGGCCAGGCCGCAGGAGAGCACCACGCCTTTGCGACTACCGAGCTTGGGGCGGATGACCGACGCGTCGGATGGGCCGAGTTGAGCCGGGCCGAGCAGAGGTTTGACGGCGGAGCCGCCCTGCACTTCGTGGTCGTACTGGCGGACGATCCAGTGCTTGCTGGCGACGTTGGGATGCGCCAGCACGGCGAGCAATTGTTCCCGCAATGGCCGACCGGCCGGTGCCGGGGCCGCGCTGCCGCGGACCGGGTGTTTCTTCTGCACGAACACGGCCTTGCGCACGGGCATGGGAATGCCCTTATGCACGAAGTCCATATCCATTCGACCGACCTCAATGCCTTTGAAGTTCAGGATGAGCTGGCTGTTCTCGGTGCCGAAGTGGCCAATGACGGTGGCCTCGACATCTTCGCCGGCGGCGAGCCTGAGGATCTCATCGACCTTGTCCTCGGCCACGGCCAGCACCATTCGCTCCTGGGCTTCGCTGATCCAGATTTCGTCGTACTTCAGGCCGGCATACTTGAGCGGCACGCGGTCGAGTTCGACGAATGCGCCGAGTTTTTCGCCCATTTCTCCGATGGCCGAGGAGAGTCCGCCGGCGCCGCAGTCGGTGATGGCGTTGAAGAGTCCGCGCTGAGCGGCCTGGAGCACGACGTCGGTCATCTTCTTTTCGGTAATGGCGTTGCCGATCTGTACGGCGTGTGAGAATTCATCCGCGTGCGAGGTTGTGAGCTCGGCCGAAGAGAAGGTGGCTCCGTGGATTCCATCCCGGCCGGTGCGGCCGCCCATGACGACGATCCGGTCACCGGGGCGGGCGTTCTTGATGATGCGCGAGCGAGGAATCAGCCCGACACAACCACAGAAGACCAGGGGATTGCCAAGGTAGCGGTTGTCAAAATAGACGGCTCCGTTGAGAGTGGGGATGCCCATACGGTTGCCGTAGTCGCGGACTCCGGCGACGACTTCGCGGAGAATGCGCTTGGGATGAATGACACCCTTCGGAAGATTTTGGACCTTGGATCCTGCGGTTTCGATTGTCGGCTTGGCGGCGCCGAAATTCGGGTCGGCGACGCAGAAGATGTCGGTGTTGGCGATGGGCTTGGCGGCGAGGCCGGTGCCCAGGACATCGCGAATGACGCCGCCGGAACCGGTGGCGCTGCCGCCGTAGGGGTCGATGGCGCTGGGGCGGTTGTGGGTCTCGACCTTGAAGCAGACGGCATCGGTTTCGTCGAAGGCGATGACGCCGGCGTTATCGGCGAAGACGGAGAGGCAGAAGTCGGCGGCGATGCCGTCTTTGGAGCCGGAAGGGCGAAGTTGGGCGTCCTCCATCAATTCCATGGTGCCGCGGAAGACGGTTTCCTTGATGAGGTTGCGGTATTTCCGCGTTGCCAGCACCTTGCCGGCTTCATCGCGGATTTCCAGCGCGACACCGCTCTTGAGCGTCTTGTGTACGCAGTGCTCGGACCATGTTTGCGCCAGCGTCTCCAGTTCGACATCGGTTGGCTCGCGGCCGATGGCCTTGTAATGATCGCGGATGGCCTGCATCTCGGCCAGCGACAGAAACAGGTGTCCTTCCCGGCTAAGTTTGTTGAGTTGATCGTCCGGGAGATTGCGTATGACGACTCGGCGAACGGTCAGTTCATTGGCGTGGGCGTGGGGAAATTCCTGGACGATCAGCGGCTCAAAGAGAATCGTCTCGATGACGCTGTTGGCGAGGATGCGGTTGGCGATGAATTGCAGGTCCTGCGGAGGCACGACTCCGTCGATAACATATGCCCGGCCGGTGCGAACCTCGCGAATGGGCAGGCCCATGTCGCGGATGGCCATTTCCGTGGATGCGGCGACGGGATCCATGACGCCGGGCTTGAGGTGAACCTCGATGCGACTCTTGCCGGGCTCGGGGGGGGCGACGTGGACGATCTCGGCGCGTTCAACGACCGGGTCGGCCAGCAGCTCGCCGGCGATCCGTTGCACGTCGGCTGGGGAGGCGTCTGTGTCGAGGAAGAAGATGCGGCAGGCGCGGATCGGCCCGACGGATTTGCCGAGTTCGGCGATCTGCTTTCGCACGGCTTCGCCGGCGGAGTCCAGATCATTGGGTCCATGGGTTACAGCCCATACGTCTATACGGTAGATCATGGAGGTAGTTTACAGGAATGGGGTACGAGGGGAATACGGGGCTGGAAGTGGGTGAGGATCCGGTAATCCTTACCTTGAAAATTCGTGGACGGTCCGCGGACTTTCAAGGTGAAATGATGATCTCATTGACCACAATAGAACTCATTCAGCAAATATCACGCTCGTATACCCAACTCGCCCAGGACTTTGAGCAGGGGCCGTGCGCCGGGCAGGAAAACCCATGGCTCGCGAATGAAGAACCCGGGCACAACCTTGGATCGCACGACATCTTCCTTCATGCCGATGCGGCGGTATTTTCCGGCCGAAGTCAGGTGATAGGTCTCCAGTCGCCGTGCATCGGCATCGACGATCCAGTATTCACGAACGCCTGCTTTTTCATAATCGGCGTACTTGTCAATCCAATCGCGTTCGGCGCTGTCGGGCGACACGACCTCCATGATCAGATCGGGCGGGCCATCGACGAGATTTTTCTTGAGTATGGCCCGGCGCGACTCCTCGACATAGAGAATATCCGGCAGTCGTTGGCGGCGTATCCTGGCAAGGCGGACCAGAACTTCCGGGCCGAATACCGCGCCCAGTTGATGGTGATCGACATAGGCCTTGAGCAAGGTCCGCAGCCATCCGACCAGATCATCGTGTTCCAAACCCACGGGCGCCGTCATTTCAACCTCTCCGTCGATCCACTCGGCGCGGGTCTCCTCGTCGATCCAGCGGCCAAACTCCGCCTCGGTCATGCGCCGGCCGGGGTGGACCCGGCCCCACATGGCCTCGAAGTCGGCGATGCGCGACTGGAATGTGCTCTTGATCGGCATCTCTGGTGATTATACACGCGGGACTGTTTTCCGGGTATGTTTGTTCAGGAAAACACGGGTTCTTTTGGAGCGTATTATGATCCGGCCGATTAACCGCCTTGTTATGTTCGTCCTTGTTGTGGTGCTGGGGATCCAATGCCTTGCGCAGGATAGTAAAGTCAACCACGAATTTGCCTGCTGTGACTATACGGCGGGCAAGGTGTTCCTCGTCAATGCCGAGGGAGCGATCACATGGGAGCACAAGGCTCCGGCCAGCAATGATCTCTGGGTGTTGCCCAACGGCAATCTGCTTTTCACCACCGGGCATGGAGTGTTGGAAGTGACGCGCGAGAAGAAACAGGTCTTCAAATATGAAACCAAGAGCGAGGTTTTCGCGTGTCAGAGGCTGGCCAACGGCAACACGTTTGTCGGCGAGTGCAACGGCGGCCGACTGCTGGAGATTGACCCGGCCGGGAAGATCGTCAAGGAGGTTGGGCTGCTGCCGGAAGGCAAGGATGGCGGGAAAGAGTGTA
>CAYSSA010000270.1:0-5262 GCA_964433485.1 uncultured Tepidisphaeraceae bacterium
CGTTGTTGTCTGAAATGCTGAGATCAATCGACCCCTGCTCGATGGTCGCCGTGACGGTCAATTTCCCGCTCAGGTAGACGTAGCTTGACGGCATTCGCACGATGAGCACGCCCGGCTTGGACGCATCGGCCACGCGCGGGCCGGTGGGTGTGTCCTGGAGGTTATCCGCCGCCAGCATCCCGTCGCGATAAAGCCCGTTGGCCAGTGGCACATCATATTCGATGGCGCCGTTGCCGATGCGTCCCGGGGCGATATCGCCGAACTTCGGGGAATATCGCAACGAACCGCGAGCGTTTGCCGGCGACTCGTTGAGCGTAGCGCAATCGCCGCCTTCGCGCTGGTTGACGTGCATTCCCCTGTTCGACCAGTTCCGCACCAGCTTCTCGCCGGGACGAAGCTGAATGTTTACTTCGTATCCCACGGCTGCGCCATATTCGTATAGGAAATTCTTCCCACTGAATTCGCTGATGGAATCCCCCCAACTGTGCGTCGCCGCGGGCAGCCATCCGTTGTCATCGTATCCCGTGCCACCGGCCAGAATGTCCGGGCCATTGCGCCAGCCGCCTCGCAGCATGAATTTCTGAAGCGATGTCCGATCCTTCTTCTGGTCTGGATTCCTCCCGAAATAGTCTTGGATGCTTTGAGCAACCTCCTCCACTCCGGCAATTGAGCCGTCCGGCTTTCTGAAATAATTGACCAGTGAAGCGTCGAACATGCACCAACGGCCGTCCACCTTGATTTCCGCAACACTGTGGCCCGTGAGTCCCCAGCCGCGGGCCTCCATCCCCGCGTGACGGGCCAGTGCCTCGATCATGGCCGAGGCGCAACAACACTGATTGTAGCCATAGACATTGAATGACTTGATCGGATCGTGTGGGTGTGTCTCAGAATCGAGATACTCATTGGGCGGACTTTCCTGGTGGCGGAACTTCACCACGGTTTCCCATATCGCAACGGCCTTCTGCCGTTCGGTCATGTCGGGCTTGATGCACCATTGCTTCCATGCGTCGAGGCTGGACACATCCTCGACCTTGTCCGACAGAACCTTGACATGGCTGACCGGCCCGGCCGCGATGCAGAAGCAGGCAAGACATATCACCGTTGTCGTTTGCATCACGTGATACTCCTATGCGAAACTTACGTTCGACGCCGCAATGTGTTGCGGTACGGCATTCCAGCGTTCGGTTCGTGGAAGGAGGTGGATGGCGCGGGAGCCGGCGCCGGTGACCGATTCCCCACAACCTCGCTATACTCACGCATATGGATTTCTTTGACCTGCAGCGGAAACTCGTGGATGAGCGGAAGGCTCTCTCGGCGAAGCCCTCGGACAGAGCCGCGGTGGATGCCCTCACGGTCTCGCAGTTGACTGCACGAATTGAGCAGACCCTTCAATCCGCGTTTCCCGGATCGGTTCGCGTTCTTGGTGAGGTGTCAAATGTCAAGGCTCACAGCAGCGGCCACCTCTATTTCACCTTGAAGGACACCTCCGCCTGCATCAGTTGTGTCATGTTCCGCTCGGATGCGTCGCGTTTGAAGTTTGTTCCCGATGACGGCATGGAACTCGTCGCCACCGGCAGGATATCCGTGTATACCCAGCGAGGGCAGTATCAACTCTACGTCACTCGCCTCGATCCTTTGGGCCAGGGCGCACTGCAAGTGGCTTTCCAGCGGCTTCATGACAAGCTCAAGTCCGAGGGTCTTTTTGAGGCGGGCCGAAAGAAGCCGATTCCGGCGTATCCGTCAACCATCGCGCTGGTGACCTCAACCCAGACAGCGGCGATTCAGGACATGTTCAAGGTTCTGCGTCGATATCCCTTTTTGCGGCTGATCGTGTTCCACGTTCCCGTTCAAGGCGACGGAGCGGCGGAGCAGATCGCGGCGGCAATCGGCCAGCTCGGCCGGGAGACTGTCTCTCTCGGGGGCATCGATCTCATTATCCTTGCTCGGGGCGGCGGCTCGCTGGAGGATTTGTGGGAGTTCAACGAGGAAATTGTCGCTCGCGCGATCGCCGCGTCTCCGGTTCCGATCGTGACCGGCATCGGGCACGAGGTTGATGTGTCCATCGCGGATCTGGTCGCGGATTACCATGCGCACACTCCGACTGAAGCCGCTCAGGTTGCCACCCGCAATTGGCGCGGTGCGGCCGAGAACCTGGACCAGTGGGAGGTGAGACTGCGACGTGAGGTCCGCAATCGCCTCGAATTGGCCCGCCAGCGGCTCATCGCCATTGAGAAGCACGCCTGCTTCGACCGCCCGTTCGATCGGGTCAACAACGCCCGCCAGTTCCTTGACGATCGGCAGCGGGCCGTGCAGCTTGCCCTGTCGGCGCGCATTCGACGGGAGCAGGTCCGGCTGACGGCATTGGCCGCCCGCCTTGAGGCGAATCGTCCCTCGGCCGTGCTGCTGCGCAGGCGACAGCAACTAGCGACTATCGAGCAGCAGATGTGGATAACCTGGCTGACGCCGACGACCTCCATGCGGCGTCGAACGGGTCGGCTGATGGCCCTTTCGTCCGCCCTGGCCGCCCATCATCCCGGCCAGCGCGTTGGTTTCGATCGCCGGAGGCTCGCGGACCTGAGCCATCGCCTCGGACATGCGATTGGGCTGGCCGTTTCAAAGCGAACTCAGCAATGGCAACATCTGTCAGATCGCCTGCTCGCCATCGGACCCGAGCAGGTGCTGGCGCGCGGTTACTCGATCACCACCCGCCGAAAGACCGGCGAGGTCGTTCGCTCCGCCAGTCAGGTGCGGGGCGGCGACCGGCTCGTCATACGCCTGGCCGACGGCCAAATCGAGTCGACCGCCGACGACCCGAGACAACCGACGCTGTTTTAGGTGTCCTGGTCGCCGTATTCACCTTGACCTTCGCGGCGGCCAGGGGCGGTCCGTCCTTGACGCCGGCCCCCACGTTGAGGCTCACCACCGCAAGATCATGCGCCGAGACTGCGCCGTTGTGGTTGAGATCGCCAATAAACCAGTGAACGTGTGTCTTGCTCATGCCGGCAACGATGTTGCGATAGTCCTCCTGCGTGGCCGAGCCGTCGAGATCGGTGTCGCCGGCATCAAGCCGTGACGGCCTGCGCGACTTGGCGCAAAGGCCATCTTGGCATCTTGATGGAAATCCCAGTCCGAATATGATGCCCCGTCCTGCCGCAAGGCGCGGCATGAGAAAGGTCATCCATTATGTCCAGCAATCTTAAAGGCAACGCCGTCGTCGGTCAGTCCGGCGGACCGACGGCCGTCATCAACCAGTCCCTTGTTGGTGTGATTCTGGCGGCCCAGAAAGCCGGCCACATCGACGAACTCGGCAGTCGTCACGGCGTCCGCGGCATCATCAACAACGACTACATCCCGTTGAAGAAAACCCCCGGGGATCTGCTCGAGCGCATCGCGGCCACGCCTTCGTCGGCTTTGGGCTCCACCCGCGACAAGCCCGATGCCGAGTACTGCAAGAAGATTTTCGCCAATTTCAAGCAGAACAACGTCCGCTTCTTCTTCTACATCGGCGGCAACGACTCGGCCGACACGGCTCGCATCGTCAATGAATTGGCCGAGAAGGAAGGCTACGAGTTGCGCACGTTCCATGTGCCCAAGACCATCGACAACGACCTGCGCGTGCATGACCACACTCCGGGATACGGCTCAGCCGCCCGATTCGTGGCCAGCGCTTTCATCGGCGACGACTACGACAACAAGAGCCTTCCGGGCATTAAGATCAACGTGGTCATGGGCCGCAACGCCGGATTCCTGACGGCCGCTTCCGTGTTGGCCCGCAAGTATGCCAACGACGGCCCGCACCTGATCTATGTTCCCGAAGCTCCCCTGACTGAGGAGAAGTTCATCGCCGATGTTGACCGGGTCTACAGCAAGCTCGGGCGATGCATCATCGCAGTCTCGGAAGGCATCAGTGTTCCGGAGAAGAACGCCAAGGGCCAGTACGTCACCTGGGCTGAGAAGATCGTGCAGGACCAGGAAGTTGATTCGCACGGCAACAAGCAGCTTTCCGGCACCGGCGCCCTTGCCGACTATCTGGCGGCGCTGATTAACAAGAAGCTGCCCAATCCGTCGGGCAAGAAGCTGCGCGTTCGAGCCGACACTTTCGGTTACCTGCAGCGGTCATTTCCCGGCTACGTGAGCGAGACGGACGCCAAAGAGGCCCGCGAGGTTGGCCGGCTGGCCGTGGAATACAGCGCTGACCCCAAGAACCTTGACGGCTCGGTGGCGATGCGACGCAAAGCAGGCGGCAAGTATGAGATCGAGTACTTCCTGACTCCGCTGGCAACTGTTGCCCGCGAGACCAAGCACTTGGCGCCCGAGTTCATCGGCGCTGAAGGCAACGACATCACGCAGGCTTTCATCGACTATGCCCGACCGCTCGTCGGATCGCTCCCGGTGGTCGGCAGCTTCGTGGAATTGAAGTAAGCGATGCCCGACACGCCAAGACCAGGAAAGAGACGGCTCCCGAGGCGGAGCCGTCTTTTTTGTTCACTCCCGGCTCCATCGGAACGTCATTGTCTGGCTCGCCGAGACGGCCTGAAAGCCGTGAGTTGTACGAGCTGCCTGCCTCCGCAAGTCATCTTGGCGCTGTCGCGGTGACGGGTTGTGCCGATTATGGCGACGTGCTCGGCAAGGCCGGTGGAAACGTCAAGCGCAGGGTCTACGACCGTTTCTGCGCGAAGGGGTTTGCATTGGACATGCAGAGCAAAGCGTCTCCGCAATCCCCGACGCGGCCGACGCCAGATCAGGCCATTTCATGAAAAAGCCCACGGAGCAAGCTCCGTGGGCCTTCGTATCGAATTGGCTGCGACCTGGCGTTAGTACATGTCGCCGCCGCCACCCGGCGCGGGGGCGGGCTTGTCTTCCTTGATCTCGCTGACGATCGCGTCAGTGGTGAGCAGCAGGCCGGCGATGCTGCTGGCATTTTGGAGGGCGATGCGTTCGACTTTCGTCGGGACGATCACGCCCATCTTCACCAAGTCGCCGTATTCGTGAGTCAGCGCGTTGTAGCCGAAGTTGACGGCATCGTTCTCCTTGACCTTCTGGCAGACCACCGAGCCGTCCACGCCGGCGTTGTCGGCGATCTGGCGGATGGGAGCCTCAAGGGCGCGGCGGACGATCTCGACGCCGATCTTCTGGTCTTCGTTGGCCGCCTTCTTGGACACACCGTTGAGGACCTTGGCCGCAGCGCGGATGACACTGACGCCGCCGCCGGGCAGAATGCCTTCTTCGACGGCCGGAAGAGCACACGTCTGAACTCCAGTC
>CAYSSA010000271.1:0-5161 GCA_964433485.1 uncultured Tepidisphaeraceae bacterium
GTTCCTCAACTGGGCCTCCACCCAGGCCGTCCGCGAGCATGACGATGGCGGATTCTTCTCCGATCTCTGGAAGGGCTTTGTCGCGCACGGCATCTGCCCGCAGGAGGACATGCCCTATCGGCCAATCTTCGATCCCAAGCTCAAGCCGAGCGACGAGGCAATTCAACGCGCCCGCGCGATGAAGGACTCGAAGTTGCGCTTCCACTGGATCAAGGAATGGAACGTCAATACCGGCCTGACCGACGCCCACCTGGCCGAGATCAAGCGAACGCTCGCCGGCAATTGGCCGGTGTGTGCCGGACTCCGCTGGCCCAAGCGCGAGCGCTGGCGGAACGGGGTGATGCAAATGGCGCCGCCCGAAGGCGTGCGCGATGGACACAGCGTGCTGCTCGTAGGCTACCGCGATGATCCGAGCCATCCCGGCGGAGGCGTCTTCATATTCCGCAACACGGCCAGGAGCACCCTTGATGGCCTGATGACCTACGAGTACGCCAGGGCCTACATGAATGACGCCGCCTGGATTGACTACGAAGGCGCAACACCGGTCGCGCCCCGCCCGGCGACCGCCCCGGCCGCCGGACTCAATGTTGGCCTGCTGTCGCCGCTCGGCCCGGCGCCCGTGGGGCGCAGCCGCAGGGTATCCAGCAACCAGCGGCCCGGCTGGCACACTGAGAACCTGGACATGACCTGGCTCCAGCCCGGTCAGGCGATCGAGATGCCGCTCCTGGAAGGCCCAGGCGTCATCACCCACATGTGGTTCACCAGCCATGCCGGATGGGTCGGCGAACTCAATGCCCTGACGATGCGCATCTACTGGGACGGCAGAAAGCAACCCGGCGTGGAGACGCCGCTGGGCGACTTTTTCGCGATCGGCCAGGGCAAACCGGCCGTTGTCGAGAGTGTTCCCGTGCAGGTATCGCCGACGGGCTCGATGAGTTGTTGCTGGCGGATGCCGTTCGCCAGATCCGCCCGCATTGTCATCACCAACGACAACGACGACCGCGGCGCCGGACTTTACTGGCAGGTTGACTATACGCAACTCGAATCGCTCCCGGCCGATACGCCCTACTTCCATGCGCGCTATCGACAGGAATACCCGGCCGTCCTGGGCCGCGACTACAGATTGGCCGAGCTCAGCGGACGCGGGCAGTACATCGGCTCCGTGATGTCGCTCACGATGGCCCAGGGAGGCTGGTTTGGCGAGGGTGATGACTTTTTCTACATCGACGGCGAGGAGACTCCTAGCCTCCAGGGCACCGGCACGGAAGACTACTTCAACGATGCCTGGGGATTTCGGCCGCGTACCAGCCACTGGTTCGGCACGCCCCGCTGGCAGGGCGACAACCCCGGCGACAGCGGGGTCTGTTACCGTTGGCATCTGCCCGACGCGGTGAATTTCGGCAAGTCGCTCCGGGTAGAGATCGAGCATAAGGGCAACAGCGACGTCGACACAGACGGGTTCTTCGTCGAGCGCCCGGACTTCATCAGCAGTGTCGCCTTCTGGTATCAACTCGGCGAACCGGCCGCCTGGCCGACCCTGCCTTCGTGGAACGAGCGGCGGATTCCCTGGAATCGCCAGCACCTGGTGAAGTCATTCCTTCAGGCCAGGACCACGGGGCAAGAGAAGCTCACCGTGGACACCTCCGGGCTTTTTGGCGCCCGGCCTGTGCTTCTATGGCCCAACAAAACCCCCGGCGCTACGCTGACTCTTCCCTTCGAGTCGCTGGCGGAAGGCCGGCAGGCTGTCCGCCTCACAGCGGCAACGGGCCCGACCCATGGCGCTTTTGACGTCGAGTTGGACGGCAGGAAGATCCACACCGCCGACTTTCGTTCGGCCGAGGATGGAGAAGTCGACCTTCTTCTCGGGACACACATCCTCAGCAAGGGACCGCATACGATTTCGTTTCGCGCCGCCGCCCAGCGGCCGGGGACGCTGGCTGTGGAGATGCTGCGATTGCTGAGCCTTCCACCTGAGGAAACACGAAAGACCAGGACTCACCATGAAGCCCATTTCGTGCGACTCGGCATCGGACGGGCGCTGTACGCCTACCGTCTGGCCTACGGGCGGATTCCCGATTCCCCGGACGCGCTGGTCAAGTCCGGCATCATGTCCGAACGGTATTTGAAGGATGAGAACAACCTGCCGCTGAAATGGACCCGCGACGGCGACTACATGGTTGTCGAAAGCACCGGGCCCGAGCCTTGGACCCACCGCTGGACCGGCATGGATCCGCGACGATAAGCGCAATCGCCCGCTGATTCACCTCGCCCGCGCGGAAGAAAACAAGAAGGGCACGGAGCAGTCTCCCGCTCCGTGCCTTCGCGCCTATGTGCCTTCGCGACTCTTTGAATCCTAAGCGTCCCAGCCCTTGCGATTCTCACGTTTGACGTAGCGGTTGAGATCGGGGTTGTTGGTGACCTTCATGTTGGCCGCGTCCCACTCGATCTTGTTGCCCTTGCCGGCGCGGATGGCCAGACCGCCGAGGAGGATCAACTCGGTGAGCTTCGCGCCGTATTCGAAATTGGCGCAGGCGGGCTTGCCGTCGCGGCAGGCGCGGAAGAAGTCGGCGTGGTGGCCGCCCTTGATGCGCGGAATGGTCGGTTCGGGGGCCTTGTAAGCCTTGTGAGCCGCTTCAGGGAGAATCGCCACGCCGCCGCCGTAGCAGCCGGTGTACATGACTCCCTTGTCGCCGATGTAGATCGAATGGTCGCCGGCGAAATTGCGGCCGGTCTTCTTGGCCCACTCTTCCGCAATCGGCGGGATGTTCTGCGATTTCTTGTCGACGCTGCCGACGACATCGCCGCCTTCGGCGCTCTTGACGTTGAGCTTCTTGCCGTCGTACCAGTAAAGTTTGACGGCAGGCATGTTCTCGCGGGCTGCAAAATCAAAGCGGATGCGGGTCGTGGTGGTGAACTGCTCGGCGCTGCCGCCTCCGGCTTCCTCGACCACGACCGTCGTGGGCATGCCGAGTTTGAGCGCCCAGAACGCGCCATCCATAATGTGGCAACCCATGTTGCCGATCGAGCCGCCGCCGAAGTCGAACCAGTCGTGCCAATCGTGTGGATGAAGACCCTTGTGATAGTCCCGGAAAGGCGCCGGGCCAATCCAGTTGTCCCAGTTCATCCCGGCGGGCACGGGCTCTGATGGCGGGCGCCCGCCGGTGCCCCCGTTGGCTCGGTTGGTCCAGCAGTAAACCTCCGTGACGTTGCCGATGGCGCCGGCCCAGATGTACTCGCACAGCCGGCGGTAGCCTTCGCCGGAGTGACCCTGATTGCCCAGTTGCGTCGCGACCTTGTACTCCTTGGACATGGCCGCAAGCTTGCGGGCCTCGTCGATGGTGTAGCAGAGGGGCTTTTCGATGTATACGTGCTTGCCCAGTTTCATGGCGATCATGCCGGGCAGGGCATGATGATGGTTGGGTGTTGCGACAAGAATTGCGTCAAAGTCGTTCTTGGCCTTGTCAAACAGCTCACGATAGTCCGTGAAGGTCTTGAGGTCGGCGCCGTTGAACTTGGGATCGATCTTTTGAGCCTGCTTGACCGCGTTGGGAAACTTCTTGGGATCTGGATCAACCACGGCAACGAGTTTCTCCTCACGCACGGCGGCCGACACATGCGTGCCAACACCCTGCCCGCCGCAGCCGATGACGGCCACGCGAATCTTGTCTTTTGCGTCGGCCGCCGCCCAGACGAGCGGCGAGGGAACGTACTTGGCGGCGGTGATGGCAGCCGCTCCGGCGGCGGCACGCTGAAGGAAAATTCTCCGACTCTGCTTGTTTGACATCTGCGGTCTCCTGAAGAAATGGTTGTTCGATATACGCTCGGCACCTGTGAGCGTGTTATTGTTATACCACCATCGCGGGCGTTTGTTCATCCCGCCGCTGCTTTGCCCTTTGGGGCCTCGCTGATTAGAATCGCGGTTTTGTTCATTGTCCGTTCAAGGTTTCACTCATGGCTGAGAGCTACATTCAGAATCTTTTCGCAGAGCGCATCGGCGGCGCCGGTTATGGCAAAGGCACCGAAATCTATAAGTTCGAGAAGATCAAGCGGGCCAAGCGAGCCGCCCTGGCCGCCAATCCGAACGCGGAACTGATCGACATGGGGGTTGGCGAACCCGACGAAATGGCCTTCCCCGAGTCGGTCGAGTCGCTGGCCGTCGCGTCACGAAAACCCGAAAACCGCGGCTACGCCGACAACGGAGGCGCGGCCTATCGCGAAGCGGCCCTGCGCTGGCTCAAGAACGTCTGCGGCGTTGATGGCCTGAACCCATCGGAGAATGTCTGCCATAGCATCGGTTCCAAAGCGGCGCTGTCGATCCTGCCGGCCTGTTTCATCAACCCGGGCGACGTGGCCCTGATGACCACACCGGGCTACCCGGTATTCGGCACGCACTCGAAATACTACGGCGGCAAGGTCCACAACCTGCCCCTGCTGGAGAAGAACGGCTTCCTGCCGGACTTGGAATCCATCCCGTCCGACGTGCTGGCCAGAGCCAAGGTGCTGGTCATCAATTATCCCAACAACCCGACCGGCGCATCGGCCACGCCGGAGTTCTTCTCCAAAGTCGTCGCGTTCGCCAAGACTCACAACCTCATCATCATTCACGACGCGGCCTACGCAGCCCTGGTGTTTGAAGGCAAACCCCTGAGCTTCCTGGCCACGCCCGGCGCAATGGATGTGGGTGTCGAACTGCACTCGATGTCCAAGGGATTCAACATGACCGGCTGGCGGCTCGGGTTCGTGGCCGGAAACCCCCTCATTGTCCGAGCCTACGCCGACGTGAAGGACAACACGGATTCCGGACAGTTCCTGGCCATCCAGGAAGCCTGCGCGTATTCGCTGGACCACCCGGAAATCACACGGAAGATCGCGGCGAAGTACTCTCGCCGGATGGACGGCCTGGTCAAGGTTCTGAACGCGGCCGGTTTTGGCGCGCGCAAGCCGCGCGGATCGTTCTTCCTTTATGTGAAATCGCCTCGGGCGGCCGTTGACAAGAATGGCAAACGGATTGAATTCACCAGCGCAGAGGCGTTCTCGCAATGGATGATCTCCGATAAACTTATCAGCACGGTCCCCTGGGACGACGCCGGCGCCTATGTGCGGTTCTCGGTGACATTCATCGCCAGGGACCAGGCCGACGAACAGCGTGTGCTCGCCGAGA
>CAYSSA010000272.1:0-1367 GCA_964433485.1 uncultured Tepidisphaeraceae bacterium
GCTTGCGCGCCCAGTGCGGGCAGACAAACAGCGGAAACGGCCAGGGACAAGACGGTGGCGACAATGGATCGACGCATGATGGCTCCTTTGCGCAATGGGGCAATACAATCATGTGAACAACAGACCACGACAGATGCTTTGACGACAGGACACGCAAAAAGTTGCGGGCCAAAAACTGAGCCGGCCTTTTGCCGATAGACCGGCGATCAGAACTCCGGCAACCCTGAGCCGCCGGGGAACCTTTCCGGTTGCCCGGGGACGAAATCCACAACCTGCTTCGTCGCCCTCAGGCGGTCCTGAAGCGCGGCAACGTCGAGCTCCTGCGCCCGTTTGCCGGTCCTGGCGATCATCGCGGCGGCGACGCCGGCGGCGTGGCCGGCAATCATCCATACCGACTCCAGGCGATAGGTGCAGAAAGCAACATGGGAGAATGACGCCGCGCCGGGCACAAGCAGGTTGGCGCACTGGTCCGCTTTCGGTGTCAGCGCGCGATAGGGAATCTGGTAGGCCCAGCCGATGCGCCAGATGCGGCCTTCGTTGACGAACTCCGTTGGGGACACGGCCAGGCGCTGGACGTGATGGCTGTCGATGAAGTGGCTGGAGATGCCGATGCTGTCGGATTTGCGGCGACCATCCACCACATCGCGTTGCGTCACGACGAACGCTCCTCGCATACGCCGAGCCTCGCGGACATAGAGCTGATAGGGAAAGTGAGCGTTGTCGGGAAACTCGTCCTTGGCCAGTCCCCAGCTTCGCATCTCCTGGCGCAACTCCGGCGGAACGGAGTCATCACCTGCCAGGAAATGGAACAGCCCGAGCGTATAGTCCCGGTGATCGGCCACGATGCGGTCGCGGGCGGCGTAGTCGGCGTCGGGGTAATCGAACTGGGCGCCGAAGTGCCCGATGGAGATGACAGCCGCCTGTTTGTTGTTCACCTCGAACTTGCCATTGCGGCGGGCGTAAAGGTCGATGATGTCGGTGAGCTTTGCCTTCTCGCCTCGCTGGGTCTTGCCGCGCAGCCAGTTCTCCAGAAGGCGGTAGCGCGCGCGGTCATAAGTGGCCGGACCGGGAATGGGCGCCTTGTTCTCTGCCCGCTGGGTGAAGCAGGGTCGGAAGTTGTAGTTCATGACGCCGCGATGCGGCTGTCCTTCGATCAGCTCGCGCGACCAGGCGCTGATTCCGGGCAGAAGGTTGCCGGCCTCGTCCACCGTGGCGGCCTTGCGAGTCTGGCGGTCGAGGCGGACGCCGGCGGCCTCCTCGCCGAATTCATCGCGACCTTCCCGACCCCAGACATATTTCACGCCCGCGCGGGCCATGAGGTCGCCTTCGTAGCCGGCGTCAACGAAGGCTTTGGCCTCGACGGCCGA
>CAYSSA010000272.1:1426-2441 GCA_964433485.1 uncultured Tepidisphaeraceae bacterium
AGCCACGCGTTTTTCAAACCAGACGACGACGTTGGCTTCAGCCAGCATGGCAGTGAAGACTCTCTCCGCCACACCCGACTCGAAATAGAACTCCGCTTTGTTGGTTCCGTATTGTCTGCCGAGACGCTCGTAGAACTCCAGGGCGAGCCCGCCGATGGTCCACTTGAGCATGTGCTCGGACTCCGCGGTGTTGATCCCGCTGGTGTTGAGCCCGCCGACATGCTTGGTTGGCTCAACCAGCAGGACGGTTGCTCCTTCTCGCGCCGCGGCCACCGCCGCCGCGATTCCGCAGGGCACACCTCCGTACACCACGACATCGAACCCGCCGGGAGCTTCGGCGGCCCCCGTTGCGGACAGAAACGCACAAGACGCCATCGCCGTGGCCGCAATAAATGCCCGTCGTTTCATAACCAGGGATATTACACCGAATCCGCCGGTTTATAACCACCTTCGAGCCGCTGCGGGAGTATTATACATTGGATTGGAACAGGACTTGGTGTCCCGTATGTTGCGGGAAAAGTCCAATGCTTCGATTAACGCAGGAGGCATCATGGTGCAGCCGAACATCGTTGGCACGAACATCCCTCTGTCCGATTCGATCCGCGAGCACATCGAGGCCTGTCTGGCTCCGGTGATCGATCGCTTCCAGTCAAGACTCACCTCGATTTCGGTGCGATTCGGCGACTGCAACGGCAACAAAGGCGGGGTCGACAAGCAATGCCGCATTGAGGCAACCATCGGCCATGCCGGCACCATTCTTGCGGAGGAAACACACACCGACCTTTATGCCGCCATCGACGTGGCGGCCGAACGCCTGATGCGGGCCATTTCGCACAAGATCGAGCGCCGCGAGGAGGCCCGCCGGGCTACTGCCTGAGCGATGCGTCGGATGAGACATCAAAGAGCAGTTCTTCGCCCCGTGCCAGCGGAGCGTGATTGGGCATCGTCCTTTCATCGACGCCCGCATATTGGGCGGCCATTCGGCGCACGACATTGATGTCCAGGTTCTTGCCGG
>CAYSSA010000272.1:2513-5158 GCA_964433485.1 uncultured Tepidisphaeraceae bacterium
GAGGCAGCCAGTGAGGTAGGCCAGTGACTTCAGTTGAGCGGGCGTAGGCTTGGAGTTCTGGAAGTCGCCCACCAGGCATATGCCAATGCCCCACTCATTGAACTCCTTGACGCCGGCATGGGCGCCATCCATCTGCTTTGTCCAGCGCGGACCGACCTCGATCTCGCCGTCTCGGGTATAAGTACCGTTGCCAATGACGAAATCGTAACCAAGGCAGTCCCAGCCGCGAGCCCGATGACCGCGATCGAATGCGACGGCCCCCCCGACGTTCGTGTCGGAGTGATGGATCACAATGTATTTCCAAGCTCGCGACCGAACCTCCGGAATCCAGGCGCGTGGGATCGTCCCGGTCGGAGGAAGCACGCCACGGTCGGCATAGGTGGACTTGGGATAATCATACTGTCGCAATGCCGGTGACGGCGTGCGCCCCTGGTAGACGCTGTTCTGCGCCTTGGCCTGTGGGGGCCTGGCAGCCTGCGCATACCCCGGCGGCGCCAAAGTGGGGCGGGGGGCATCGACGTCCGCTTGCTCTTCCATCTGGCAGCCCGCAAGCAGGCCGGCCAACAGTACCAACCCCAGTTGCTTCAGCATCAAATACCTTCCCAAGAAAAACCGTAGTCTCTTATCGGACATACCAGTGGCGGCAGGCCAACTTTTCCGTAACAGTGGCGGTTGGCGGCGAGTACAATCAGGCTTTTGGCCACAACCGCATCATCCTTGCATTGCCAGAACGAATCGAACATGCTTGGTGACAA
Organism: uncultured Tepidisphaeraceae bacterium; assembly: GCA_964433485.1. Classification (GTDB taxonomy): domain Bacteria; phylum Planctomycetota; class Phycisphaerae; order Tepidisphaerales; family Tepidisphaeraceae; genus JANYKD01. The sequence goes on from CAYSSA010000272.1 coordinate 3,269, forward strand.
TGGTTTATGCGTTGGTGATGCTCGGTTTCTCTGGATTCCTCGCCGCCTTGGCATGGCGCGAGGGTGGTTGGATGTACCTGCTTGCCTGGCCGGCGGAAGCGTTTCTCGCAATGAGCCTTGGGTATCTGGGGCTTGGACCCCGGATAACTGGCAAACGGCCCGACGGTCGATTCTGCTGGTGGGGATTGCTGCTGTGCGGGCCTTATCTGTTTTACTACAACGCCTTGGCTCCGATTGGTCGGATAATCCGCCAGGATCGGGCCTACGACCGGATTGCACCGGGCCTTTGGCTTGGGGCGATCCCCCGCGCCGGCAGCCTGCCGCCGGGGGTCCGTTGGGTGGTGGATGTGGTAGCGGAAATGCCTCGCGCCAAGCGTATGGTGGACGACGAGCATTACCTGGGGATTCCCATCCTCGATGGCGCTATCCTGCGGCCGGCCGAGTTCCGCGAAGCCGTCCGGCGTATAGCGGCATTGGAGGGAGACATCTTGATCCATTGCGCGGCCGGTCGAGGTCGTTCCGCCACGGTGATGGCGGGCGTGCTGTTGTCGAGGGGACTGGCCGACTCCCCTGCCGGCGCGGTGGCCATGCTTCGCTCCGCCCGACCCGGCGTGCGGGTGAATCGTACGCAGATGAAGGTGCTTAACACGATGGGCGTATAGTCTGCAATGTCCGCAGGTGTTGGCTCCGCAGTTCATTTCAACAGCGTCTCGATGGCCTTGCGGGAGTCGATGGCGTCGAGCTTGGCCTTGTCTTTGCCGGTTCCTCCGTCGAGCGGATCCCTGGTCTTGTCACGGGCGTAGAGCAGGTCGTCGCCGGCGTCGCCGTAGATCTTGTCGATGCCCGCGCCGCCGTCGAGGGTGTCGTTGCCGTCGCCGCCGCGCAGGATGTCGTTGCCCGCGCCGCCTTTGATCAGGTCATTGCCCGCGCCGCCGGTAATGCGGTCGGCGCCGGCGCCGCCAAGCAGAGTGTCGCTGCCCGCGCCGCCGTCGATCACGCATCCCATGACGCCGGCGCGGACCGTGACGATGTCATTGCCGCTGCCGGCCAGCACGGTGATCGCCTTCACTGCCGAGGCGTTGAACGTCAGCGACTGCCCGTTTCGGGTGACCACCACCTTGTTGTTGCCGGTCGCGAGTTCGATGACATCATTCCATGCGGTGCCGTTGACGGTGAGCCTGCCAGCGCCGTCAAGCGCAGCGAAATTAAGCGGCGTGGTTGCCACAGCCGTTATCGCCGGCGATTCACCCGCCGGATTGGCGGCAAATACGCGATAGTGATAGGTCGTGTTGGCCTCCAGTTGCGCATCGAGATACTGGGTCGTGTTCGGCGGCAGCGTCGCCAACGGGGCGAAATCCACCCCGTCGGTCGACCGCTCGAGAACGTAATTTGATTCGCTGTCGCTGCCATCGAGCCACGCCAGATGGATGGACCACGGTGATGCGGGCGTGGCCGTCAGATCGTCCGGCGCGGCGGGCGCGCTTCCCAGGATTGTCAGACCGCCGCTGTCGGCGGCGACATAGAGCCGTGAGCCGGCCAGGGCAAGCGAGGCCGGCGTCCCGGCGATGTCGATGTCTCTGATGAACGTCGGCGCGGCCGGATTGGCGACATTCACCAGCCGCACTCCCGCGGTTCCGCAGGCGAGATATGCCGTGTCGCCTTCGACAACGACATCGGACAAGCCGGGCGCGTCCAGCATGCCCACAAGCGTGGGGCCGGCAGGATTCGAAACGTCGATGATGCGAAGCCCCGATCCCTGATCGGCCAGATAGGCCAGAGCCCCGACGACACGCACGCTCTCCACCGGTCCGTGAGGACCCCACCCGCCAGCGAGGTGATTTCCAATCCCTCGCGCCGCGCCCCGTCCGGCTAACCGCATTAGCCAACCGC
>CAYSSA010000273.1:0-1704 GCA_964433485.1 uncultured Tepidisphaeraceae bacterium
TTCCAGTTGACACTCTAACCGTTAGGCGATAGCGTCTGAGCCGTCCAGATTCCTGGCGGCTATTGACGCGAGCGAGGATGGTTGCTAGTAATAATGCTTGGTTAAGGTTCGGCGAGATGATTCCGGAGTCGTTTGCGTCGAACGGAAACGAATATCAATGAATGCCGGCAGCGTTTGTCGGCGAAGGCATACCTTCAAAGGGAAGGTTATCCTTCTGGGAACCAGGAGATCGGGGATCTGAGCCCCCCGGTTGACCCAAGTGTCGGTCCCTAGTGGCCGCGCTAAGTGTATAGGGTGCTCGGCCATCGGTTCTCGTGAGCCGGTGGGAACACAATGTGCATGTGGCGTAGGCCACAGATAGGAAAGGAGACAGTAATGAACAGTAAGATTTGTCTTTTTGCGGCAGTGGCAGGTGTGCTTTCGGCCGGCTCTGTCTGGGCGGCTGACACCGAACTCCAGCAGCAGGTTGCCGAACTGAGGGGCCAGGTTGCCCAGCTTCAGCAGCGGCAGGCTGCCAACAGCAAGGAAGTCGCGGCCACCATCGAATCCGTCCTCCGCGATGCCGAGAAGCGCAGCGCATTGCTTGCCGCCGGTGACTCCGGCGCGGGCTACGACAACGGCTTCTTCATCAAGAGCGGCGCGTTCGAACTCCGTCCCGGCGTGTTGTTCCAGTTCTGGAACGTCACGGACTACCGCGAGAACACCGGCGGCGGCAAGGATGATGAGGTAGAGAACGGTTTCGAAATTCATCGCCTTGAGCTTGGCCTCACCGGCACGGCGTTCACCAAGGACCTGACCTACAATTTCCTGTGGAACACCAGCAGCGATGACGGCGGTGGCCTGAGCCTGCTTGACGCCTACGTCGACTACATGTTCTGCGATCTCTGGGGCATCACCGCTGGCCAGAAGACGGCCAACTTCACCCACGAAGACTTCCTGGGTGATGGCAAGCTGATGGCCGCCGAACGCTCCATGTTCGACGCCGTTCTCGGCGGATACACCGGCCGAATCCAGGGCATGGGCCTGCTGTATGGCAACTATAACGATAAGAGCCCCCTCAACGCAGTCGTCATGCTGCACGACGGCTCGGGTTCGATCAACAGCAATTACGTCGGTCACTATCCGAACGATCCGCTGACCGTGTCGAACCATGCGTTTGATTTCGGCGTGCTCGCTCGCGCTGAGTACAAGTTCTCTGGCAAGTGGGCCAACTACCAGGATCTCACGGCTAAGGATACCAAGGAGAACCGGTCCGTCCCCGGCGGCGCCTTCAACTGGGATCAGGGCGGCGATGGCGACATCCTCGGGTTCACCGTCGATGCCCAGTTCGAGTCCAATGGCTTCGGATTCTACGGCGGTGTGGTTTATCGGTACGCCGACGACGGAATCTCCGGTGACGAGACCAGCGATTGGGGCTTTGTGCTCCAGGCCTCGTACCTGCTGAACCCCGCATGGGAAATCTTCGGCCGCTACAGTTTCATTCAGTTTGATAATGAGATTGTCAGAGGCACCGACAGCGAAGATACCTTCCATGAAGTCACCGTCGGCGTGAACTACTACCTGGGCAACAACGGCTCTGCCGGAAATCGCGCCAAGGTCACCGTCGACCTCAACTGGCTCCCGAGCGGCACCCCGGCCAACCTGACCGGTCTGGGCTATCTCGGCGACACCATCGACAACGAGTTCGTTATCCGTGGCCAGTTC
>CAYSSA010000273.1:1727-2578 GCA_964433485.1 uncultured Tepidisphaeraceae bacterium
AATTGCCAACTCTGTTTGTTCTCCCTTGCGGGCCGGGTTTATCCCCGGCCCGCTTTTTGCGCGCCGTGGCCTTTCGTGATGGCTTCTTTCGGCTAGAATTGCCAATTTGTGGGACGTATTTCAGACTCGACCGATCGACGGTGTTACCTGAAAGGAGCACATGATGAAGCGTGGGATGTGTCTGTTTTCGGCGTCTATTGCAAGCATCGCGGCGGGATCTGCATGGGCGACGGACCTTGAACTGCAACAGCGGGTGGATGAGCTGAAGGGCCAGATTGCCCAGTTGCAGCAGCGCCAGGCGGCCGGCGGGAGGGAAGTGGCCGCGACGATCGAGTCGGTGCTGCGCGACGCCGAGAAACGCAGCGCCCTGCTATCCGCCGGTGATTCCGGCGCCGGTTACGACGATGGTTTCTTCATCAAGACCGGGGCCTTCGAACTGCGGCCCAGCGTGATGTTCCAGTTCTGGAACGTATCGGACTACCGTAGCGATACCGGCGGCGGCAAGGATGACGAACTCGAGAACGGCTTCGAGATTCATCGACTCGAACTCGGACTCGCCGGGACTGCGTTCACAAAAGACCTGACCTATACCTTCCTCTGGAATACCAGCACGGACGACGGCGGTGGTCTGAGTCTGCTGGACGCCTATGTGAATTACATGTTCTGTGATCTTTGGGGCCTGACCGCCGGTCAGCAGGCCGCCAACTTCGCCCACGAGGACTATCTGGGCGATGGCATGCTCATGGCCGCCGAGCGGTCGCTTTTTGATGCCGCTCTGGCCAGCTACCCCAATCGCATCCAAGGCATTGGTCTGCTCTATGGCAACTACAGCGAGAAGAGCCCGCTGAATG
>CAYSSA010000273.1:2588-4262 GCA_964433485.1 uncultured Tepidisphaeraceae bacterium
CGGTCGTCATGCTTCACGACGGCTCGGACTCGCTCAACAGCAATTACGTCGGACACTATCCCTCGGCCCCCGGAACCGTCGCCAATCACACTTTCGATTTTGGCGTCCTGGCGAGAGTCGAATACAAGGCCATGGGCGATTGGGAAAACTATCAGGATCTGACCGCCAAGGACACGAAGGACAACCTGCTGGTCTTCGGTGCCGCCGTCAACTGGGACCAGGGCGGCGACGGCAACGTATTCGGCCTGGCCGCTGACATACAGTTCGAGATGGGTAACGGTCTGGGCCTCTTCCTCGGCAGCGTTTTCCGTTATACCGACGGAGTGTTGTTCAATCAGGGCGCGATGGGCGATTGGGGTCTGGTCGCGCAGGCTTCCTATCTGCTGAACCCGGCATGGGAAGTCTTTGGCCGGTACAGCTTCGTTCGGTATGAGAACGCGATCACGTACATCTCCAACATCGAAGATACCTTCCATGAAGTCACCGCTGGCGTGAACTATTACCTCGGCCAGAACGGCTCGGCCGGCCACCGCGCCAAGGTCACCATCGACCTCAACTGGCTGCCCAACGGTACCCCGGGTTCCATGACCGAACTCGGCTATCTTGGCGACAACCGCTTCGACACCGAATGGGTTGTTCGCGGGCAGTTCCAGTTGTCGCTCTGATGGAGTATTCGCATGTGCATTTGCGGGCCGGCACAACGCCGGCCCGCTCTGTTCCCTCTGCGTGCATTTTTCCCGCCGCTCGTCAGCAATGAACGCCGATCCGCCCAGCACGCCTTCGCCAGGAAATGCCCCCTCATGGGGAAAACTCGTCGCATGGATCTCTTACGTCGCTCTGATGAGCGCGTTCGTGGTCGGGCTGCTCCGGTTGCGTTCGGGCTACGAGGCCGAAATCGCCCATTGGCGAGAGGCGACGCTTCCGCTGACCCCTCAGGGCGCCGCCTTTCGCGATCGGATCGTTCGGCAGTATGGCAATGGGCCCCAGGAGGTTGCCCAGGCTCTCGGCGTGGACCTCTCGCCCGCCGCAAAATGGTGGCCGGCCAATCCAAAGCACGAGGTTCGCCTCGCGGTGGACCCGGCCAGTGGATTCGAGTTCGAGCTGAATTTTCTCGAAGGCGAGCTGCGTGGTTATCGAGCCCGCCCGAAAACCGCCCCGCCTCCAGGCGTCCCGCTCTTGGCCATGGAGCGAATCCGGCAGCTTCTCTGGTATTTCGCCTGGCTCGCCTGGCTCCTGCCGGCCGGATTGGCTCTGGCTCCGCACTTAACACCCGTGTGGCGGAATCGGGCCGCCCACGCGGCGCTGGCTTTGGCGCTGGCATCGCTGGCCGCGTCCCAACTTTCTATTCCGGCGGGCAGTCCGCTTTCCACACGCTTCCTTGGCATGTTCGAGCTCTGCAATTGGGCGGTCATGCTGCCCCTCAGTGTCGGCTTGTTGCTATGGTCATGCCGGCCCACGCGGGCCGAAGCCCCTCGACACTCGGTTGCCGCGCTTGAGCCGGACATGGAGAACATCCAAGACGACGTGGAATCCGACGAGGAGCCGGCGGGCGAGGCAGAACCCGACCGGCCCAACACCGGCGCTCCCGGCGATACGCCTCGGTGAGCCGGCACCACCCTCAATGCTCTCCCTCGTCCGCATGCGCCAGAAGCATGATCTCCATTTCGTCAGGAT
>CAYSSA010000273.1:4334-5132 GCA_964433485.1 uncultured Tepidisphaeraceae bacterium
GCATGATTCATGGGCGCGACCGTGAGGAGGCGCTCGCGAACCGTAACCGAAAGCGGCTGGCCCGGACCGCCCGTGTCGAATGTGCTTGTCTGCACCAGCGTGGCCAGATCAAACTGCGTCGATGAATCCGTCTTGTCAAATCCGCGCACAACTCTTGCCGCATTGAGCGTTGTCAACATCAACCGGCCGCCGGGGACCAGGGCGTTGGCGATATTGCGAAGAATCGCCATCTCCCGGTCGATCGGATCGTCGTCCCGGCCCAGCAGGCAAAACCCTCCTTCACACAGGCAGATCGCGGCCTCAAACGGCCGCTCCGTCGAGTAGGCGGTTGCATCGCACTCCAGAAAACGGCAGTGGACTCCGGCCGCGTCGGCGTGTTTCCGCGCCTCGGCAAGCATGGCCGCCGACAAGTCGATCCCCGTGACCTGCAGTCCGCGGCGCGCCAGCTCGATGTCGTGCCGCCCGGTGCCGCAGCCGATATCGAGGATCCGCATGCCGGGCCGCAACGCAAGGTGGTCCATAAGGAAATCCACCTCCGCCGCCGTGTTGCGGGTGAAACAGTTGTTCAGGTAAACCGGCGCATGAGCGTCGAAAAATCGCTTCCAGTCGGAGTCGGTGTTCATTTGGCGCTTTGCTCCTTGACTGCATACTTACCTGTCGGTTCAGGCGAATCCGGTGCGACGCAGCCAATTCGTGCTCATGGTTCCCGCGCCGGCTTCAATCGCGGTTCGGCCAAATCCAGGCGGTACATGATCTGGTTGTAGTCGTATCGCGGCGTGGCGGTCTCCTCCGAGCCCG
>CAYSSA010000274.1:0-1215 GCA_964433485.1 uncultured Tepidisphaeraceae bacterium
TCCAGGTCCAGGTTGAGCCGGAGGTCCCCGCCGGGCACCGCCGGGTCGGCCATGGGCTCCAGCGCATAGCGGGCCATGTGCGAAAGTTGCTCGTCGAGCAGCAGCGGCGCAATGGCCGCAATCGAGTCCTTTGTGCCGACGATGGCCAATTGCCGCAGGGCATCGGCCTTGACGTCGCGCGGGGCATCGGACTTGAGCGTCTCAACCAGCTTGCCTGACTCGCCAAATGCCTGGGCGAAAGACTGCGCCGCGGAGAAAATCAGTACAAGCGATACGGCAATATTGATGATTCTTTTCAGCATGACGTTGCTCGGTTCAGGAACAGGGAGGTCAACGGGTCTTGGCACAATTTCAGAACACATATGGTTCGCGCATGGCGCGAGAGCGGAACCGGTTCGCCTCGGGGTCATTGATGAACTCCGCCTTCGCCGGATCAAACTTCATGTCGCGCTTGAGCCACATGCAGATGTTGGCCGCGTGAACCGTGGTCATCGACCGATACATCACCTCGGCGTTGGCGACGGTAAGCCGACGAGACTTCACGCAATCGAGGAAATCGCGCATGTGGTTCATGGGCCGGCCGGTGCGGGCGATGTAGTCGGCGATGATGCGTTTGTACTCGCCGAGTAGAGAGGGTTTGGAAACATCCGGACGCGAATAGCCGTCAGCCGCGGCCACCCAGCCTTCCGGACCGTCGAATCGCTCCCCGCAGGATCCATGCCAGTACTTGTCGCCCCGGCTGAGGATCATCTTCACGCCATTGGCAAACGTCGTCACCATGGAGTCGCCGGTGGGGTTGTTCACGTACTGATAGTGAATGGGTGAGGTGTCCAGGCAGTCGATGCCCGCCTGGGCCTGGGCAAACGTGTGCGCGCCCCACTCGCCGATGCAGGAAGTGTGGAAGTCGTACTGTCCGCGCCAGGCGCCGCCGACATAGGCCGGATGGTACGGCCGCCACGGGCACGGTCCCAGCCAGGCGTCCCAGTCGCACACTTCCTTGGGAGGCTCGGGCTGGGCCGGATTCCACTTGGTCTCCATCTGGGCCGCGTCCCACGGTGCGATATGGGCATAGCAGGTATGTATCTTGCCGAGTTTCCCCTGGCGGGCCATTTCGATGCAGAAGACATGGTTCGGCTCGCTGAGCCGCTGTGTTCCGGTCTGATAGACTCGCTTGTAGCGCTTTGCGGTCTCAACAACGGCCTGGCCTTCGGCGAT
>CAYSSA010000274.1:1225-1507 GCA_964433485.1 uncultured Tepidisphaeraceae bacterium
GGTCATGCATGAAGGCTTCTCGGAATAGACGTCCTTGCCGCTGCGCATGGCCCAGGTGGCCGCCAGCGCATGCCAGCGGTCGCCGGTGGCGATCAGAACCGCGTCGATATCGGTCCGTGTCGCCAGGAACTCGCGGATGTCGCGATACATCATGCAGTCCTGGTTGCCGTAACGGTTGTCCACGATCTGCTTGATAGCTTCGCGCCTGGCCTTGCGGGCATCGCAAATGGCGACAAACTGCACATCCGGCTCCGGCAGCATCCATTGCAAATCCCCGGTTCC
>CAYSSA010000274.1:1517-1775 GCA_964433485.1 uncultured Tepidisphaeraceae bacterium
GCCAAGGCCGATGCCGCCGACAACAATGCGCTCACTCGGCGGAACCGCTCCGTTCTTGCCAAGCGCGGACCCCGGCACCAGCAGCGGCGCGGCCAAGGCCGCTCCGGTCGCGGCCTGGAGCACCCGTCGCCGACTTGGAAAGGCGTCCGATCTGTTCGAGGGAATCTTGCCTGTGAAAGGCGTTTTCATTGTGCGCTTCTCCTTTTGCAAAAACAGGCCCAGGTGCCGCGCGTGGGATATCGGCAGGACCACAATGAA
>CAYSSA010000274.1:1804-5011 GCA_964433485.1 uncultured Tepidisphaeraceae bacterium
GAAGATGTTGCCGAGCGACAAGAGCGAGGCACGACCACCGCCCTGACCTTCCCGGCCAATGGTGGGTGCATCGAAGCGTCGGTGCGAGCGGCAGAATATTGCTCAAGTTGTTCTTCGGAGAATCCTAATGACCAGTTGCCCAACTGACTTGATGGGCCACATGGAGTGGCAGATCCACAAGGAGCCGTGCGCCGGAACCGCTGAGTTCGTGGTGGTCGCGGTAACCCCATAGCGCCCCTACCGCGAACATGCCGGCCGAGACGGCGGTGCGCATGTCGGTTGCGGTGTCTCCGACATAGGCGATCCGGTTCGGTTCGAGGCACCAGCCTGCGGCAATGCCAAGGGCGCCGGATGGGTCGGGCTTGTTGGGGAAACCGTTGCCCGCCCCCAAAACAATGTCAAAGCGCCATGGCTTGAGCAACTCCCTAACACACTGAACGGTGAACTCGTGAGGCTTGTTGGACAAAACGGCCAGGCGGACACCTCGAGTCCGCAACTGGCCGAGCATTTCGCCGACTCCGGGGTAAGGCCGGGTCTTGACGGCCCAGTTGCTTGAGTAGTCGGCACGGTAGGCTTCGACGCACTCGGCGATGTTCTGCGACGTTCTGGCCGATTCGGGCAGCGCACGTTTCATCAGATTGGCGACCCCATCGCCGATGTGATAGCGGTAGGCGTCGTAGGAATGGGGTGGATACCCGCGCTGAACCAGAACCCGATTGGCCGCGTCGGCAATATCCGGCAGCGAATCAATGAGCGTTCCGTCCAGATCGAAGATGGCGGCGAGGCAGGCCATGGGTCAAACGATAGCGTAAGTCCTCTGGACGAGAAAGCACGGCGAACGCCTGGATTGGTCCACCGATGTGCCCACGACCCGTTTGTTGAAAATCTGCTGTCTCGAGCGACCGGAATTATGGCAACGAACACGCCGGCCCGGTATAAAAACAAGAGAGCAGTTAGTCCGATAACCCGAGTGGTGGTCACGGATGGTCGCTCCGGAAGCGATGGGCTTCATTCCGGAGGATGCCGGTTACCGGAGTTGTTGTGTGACGATGTTGTCTTGCTGTAATTTCCGCAATCCACCCGCATATCTGATCGGGCATATGGCCGGCGTTGTTCGCGCCGTGAGCCCTTGTTTCTCTTTCCTGCCGGACACAACCGTATGAACTGACGGTGGTTGTCCGGTTGTCTTCTGACCGGAGCGCAGCCAAATGAGTATGAAAGTTTCCACCGCAACGCGAAGTCCGTTCAAGTCCCTGCGGTTTCTCGACGCGCTGGTGCATGGGCTGGTTTACGGCTCACGCACCGAGGCAAGCGTGGACATCGACGCGTTTGGACGGCTGGAATTGCTGGAGACACGGTGCCTGTTGAGCGGCGCGGACCTGATTGTTCAGTCCGTGAATGTGTCGGCGAACACGGCGCTGCTGGGCGAGTCGATCAACGTCGGGTTCACGATCAAGAACCAGGGCGACCAGGCCGCGACAACCCCGGCATGGAGTGATTCGACGGATGCGATCTATCTCTCAGAGGACAACGTATTCGATGAGTTTGGCGACACTTACCTGACGGGGCGCGTCGGGATTTCGTCGTGGGCGGGCATGCCTTCGCTGGCAGCGGGAGACACATACGCGAGAACGGACATTCCGGTCACTCTGAGCGGGGTGTCGGCGGGCACACGATACCTTTTCGTTGTGACCGATGCATATTTCGCCGTCAGTGAATCCAACGAGAACAACAATGTCTCCTCGCCGATTCCGCTGATCCTGACCGCGCCGGATGTGGACCTGAAGATTTCCAACCCGGCGCTGTCTTCCACCAGTGTCAAGAGCAATGACACCATCGACCTCTCGTGGACGGTCTCCAATTCGGGCAAAGACAACGCCAATGCCAGCGAATGGTTGGACGCGGTGTGGCTGTCGCAGGACAACCAGTTGGACCTGCCGACATTCGGCCCCGACGGGCAAGCCGGTGATACCCAACTGGCCGAGGTCTGGTACAACGGCGGGCTGCCGGCCGGCGGCTCCTACTCGGTCCCGGACAGCGGGAACATCACAGTTGGCATCCCCAAGGTTGCGCCTGGAACGTGGTATCTGATCTTCACCGTGGACCGGTCGCCGCAATGGGGCAATAACTCTCAGGCGGAGACCAACGAGAACAACAATGTTCTGGCCGTTCCGATCACGGTTGCCAGTCCGAATGCGGACCTGAGTGTTGCCAATCCGAGCGCGCCGGCAACGGGCGTGGCGGGGGAGACGATCACGGTATCGTGGACGGTGAACAACACGGGAAGCGACCCCGCGAATGGGCGCTACTACCAGGGGCTGGATGCCTCGCTGTGGTCCGACAGGGTGTTCCTTTCGGACACCAATGTGCTCGACCAGGCGACGGCGACGCCGCTGACTCCCGCCAGACAGTACACGGGTCCGCTGGCGGCGGGCGGGCACTACGACGCAACGGGAACATACACGCTGCCCGAGAATTCCAATAGCGGCTCGCCGAAATACCTGTTCATCGTTGCCGACGGCTACGACGAGCAATCGGAAACCAATGAGAACAACAACGTGTCGGCGCCAATCCCGATCACGATCAACGCGCCGCAGATCGACCTGACCGTGTCCGCGGCGAGCATGCCGCAGGCACAGTCGCTGCAGCCGGGATATGTCTGGGGCGTCAACTGGACGGTGCTGAACCAGGGGACATCGACGGCCAAAGCGACATGGTGGGACCGGTTTTATCTGTCAACGGACAACGCGCTGGATGGCGGAGACGTGGCGTTGACGGATGCGCAGACAAGGCACTATGGCAGCGAACCCGTGGCGCCGGGCGGCAGCTACAACGGCGTCACATCGTTCACGCTTCCGCTGGGGACGACTCGCGGCAACTATTATGTGCTGGTGGTGGCCAACCAGGATGGCGCTCAGGCCGAGACCGACAGCACCAACAACGTGTATGCGATCGCGGTCAAGGTGGTGCAGCCGGACCTGATTGTTGAGAGCATCAGCGCGCCGGGCATCGGCACTCCCGGGCAGAGCATCGGGGTATCGTGGACGGTGAAGAACCTGGGCGATGTGGCCGCCAGCGGCTGGATCTGGGACAAGGTGTATTTCTCGCGCGACGACAAGTTCAGCGAAGACGATGTGTACCTGACGAACGACCCCTGGCCGCAGACGGCGGCGGACAGCAGGCAGGCGGAGGTCAGAGTGCGGATCG
>CAYSSA010000275.1:0-831 GCA_964433485.1 uncultured Tepidisphaeraceae bacterium
GCCAGTGGATCGACCGGCTGAACCATCCGCGCTTCGGCGCGAACCTCGACATCGGCCACAGCCAGGTCATGGGTGAGAGCATCCCCGACGCCGTACGCCTGCTGGCCGGGCGAATCTGGAACCTGCACGTCGAGGACATCCCCGGCCGCAAGCACTACCACATGATCCCCGGCGAGGGCACGCTCGACTGGGCCGGACTGCGCGATGCCTTGCGAGAGATCAGGTACGACCGTTTTCTCACGGTGGAGCTCTACACCCACACCGCCAGTCCGCAGGAGGCGGCCGAGAAGAGCTGGAGTTTCCTCAGTCGGCACATGTAGGACAGGGCGGCGCGCCGCGCTACGGCTGTTTTTCGAGTGCGGTGCGGTACTTGAACAGCTCGTCGCGGATGGCGTTCATGTGTTTGCCCATTTGTTCGGAGTATTGTCTCTCCAGCTCCTCCTCGGTGAGAATCTTCTTTGTCACCAGTTCGCGGATTTCCTTCTCGGTCATGGTCGCCAGCATGATCATCATGTGGCCGCGTTTGAAGTCGACGGAATCGAGTTCGGTGACGTAAGTCACCTGCTCAGTCTTTTTCGTTTCCTCGTTGTACTCGGGGGCCTTGCCGGTGGACTTGTTGATCTTCCTGGCGCAGGCCTTTTCAAGGTCGTCGCCGTAGATGAAGAAGACATAGGCGCGCGGGCCCTTGGGCCCCAGGTCGATGGTGAAGCGCCTGGGGATGTTCTGGAATGTGAAATCCACCTCACCCTCGGCGTCGGGGCGCAGATTCTTGCGCAGAATGGAGATGCTGGAGATGCGGTTGGCTCCGCGATCGACCGTCATCTTCCATGT
>CAYSSA010000275.1:841-4194 GCA_964433485.1 uncultured Tepidisphaeraceae bacterium
CTTCAGTCCTTGATTGACCGGCAGTTCATGCTGAAACTGCGTGCCCAGCCAGGCGGCGTCTTCCTTGAGCTGTTCAAACTTGTACTTGTCTTCATAGACCTTGCCGACATTCTTCGTCGTGCCGCCGACAACCTTCCACTTGAACGGCAGTTCCAGCATGACATTGCAGACCGGGAAGACATTCGGCATGGGCACGAGAATCTCGGTGGGATCGCTCGGCGGGCCGAGCACTTTCTGACGCATATCCGCGATTTCGCGGTACGTGACGTCAACCGGGGTGTCGGCCATGCTGCCATCATTGAAGAGTTGAAGGATCGAGTGGGCCGGCACGCTGACGACGGTCCGGCCGTTGTCCCGGTCCATGGCAATGGTCTGGCTGGTCTTCTTGCTCGTCCTGGAGGTGAACGTCACCTCGTAGCCTTTGAGCAGCGGCCCGATCGCGGTCGACGCGGCCTTCATGAGCGGCGTGTCGGGTATGGTGACGACGATGTTGTCGCCCTTGACTTCGACGACCGGAGTCGCGGCCGGCTTGAACAACAGAAGCAGGTCCGTGCCGCAGGGTGTGTCCGTGCCGCCGGTGATGTCAACGTAGGGCTCGACGCGATGCACTCGGACCACGCCGCTTGTGTTGAGGGAATCCGGGAGCTTCCGCGCCAGCCATCCCTCGTCCGGCAACGGCGCCCATGGATCGCTCAGCGGCTGCCAGTCCACGCCGGTCTTGAGCGTCCTGAAGGTGGTATCGCGAAGAGCCAGCACGGCATCCTTGAGCGAACCCGCCGGGAACGCCGCCGTGTTGAACTTCACCGAAATGGCCGGCGCCGACAACGGCTGCGGTGGCTTGAGCGGCCAGGCGAAGAACGGAGCGCCGGGCGTGAGTTCACCCCTGAGGATGGGCGTGGTGGTGAGAATGTTGTTGCGGTTCTGGAGGGCAAATAGCCAGAAGTCCTTCTCAAAGGTCTCGCGCCGGCCCGAGGTGACATTGTACAGGCTGGCGATGCAACCACCCCGGACACCCGCGAAGTTGTTGAGCAGTTTCGGCAGGAACTCATCCGGCGCAGAGGCGAAATAGCGGTCGCGCAGAAACTCGATGAAATGCGCTCCGCCGTAGCCGTGCTGCTGGGTGTTGCTGTTGCTCGATGGATCGGACCAGTCGAGCTGGCGGAGGTATGTGTCATAGGTGCGGGTGGTGTCGTCCCAGTCCCGCACATAGCTGTTCTGGCGGAAGTACTTGCCGGCCTCTTTCTCGAGAGTGACGGCGGTTGCTTCATTGAACCAGAGATAACTGGGCGAATCGAAAAACGTGTAAGCGGATTGAACGGCGTGGAACAGTTCATGCACGGCGGTGGTGTGCAGGGCGTCCAGACTGTGGCGCGCCGACGAGTCCAGGGCCGCCTCGTCGGCGGTGGGAACCTTTGTGCCGTCGATCACAATAAACGGAGAGGTGGTCCAGAGATTCCTGCATTCGCCCATGGTCCCGATGCCCATGCTGGCCGGCGATATGTAAACGTTGATGCAATAGGAGAACCGGGCAATGCCTGGAGGGCGAAACCCGCGATGCCCCACGAGATAGTCATACGAACGGTCCAGCGTCGTGGCGACATGGCCCGCGGCAATCGGCAGCCAGACGCGCTTGAGCCAGTCCTTGTCGCTCATTTTCGCCTCAAGCGCCTTGAACTGCGGATCGTTGACCAGCTCACCCAGTTTCTCCATCACATCGGCCAGGGGTTTGAACGCCTGTTTCACATCCCAGAATGGATCCACCATCTCCTCGATGGCCTGGGCCTTCCGAGGCTTTGCACTCAACGCGGCCTTGAGGGAGGTCTCATCCAGTCCATGCTTCTCGACGACCTGTTTCACCGCGTCCTTGAATTTCTGCGCCTCGACGGGGTCGCGGCGGGGCCAGGCCTTCGGGTAAAGCAGCACAAAACGTCTGTCGGCCGGCGTCCAGACCGTTCCGGCAAAATCGCCTTTGGGAATGTTTGGGGCGTCCTGATAGGCGGTCACGCCATACCAGATGGCATAGACGGCGACGAGTACCACATACTGATTATTGTGGTGGACCGCGAAGCTAAGTTGATTGTCCTTGCGGCGCGCTCCGAGTATGTGCAAATCGCCGCTGTTGCCTACGCTTGCAATGGCCGTATGCCCCCAGAGACTTCGCGGCAGACCGCTGTTGGCCAGATCCAGCGTGACGGTCAGTTCGCCGGGAAAGTGGTCCTTCGGCGACATCTGGCCATCGAGGTCGAATCCGCCCAGCATGAGCGCCCCGCCGGCGGCGAGGCGCGCGCGAATGGACTCCTGCTTTGCCGGATCGAGGGGCCTGAGTCCAAACGCGCGGTCCTTGTCCAGGGCGTTGGCCGGGGCGGTCAGGCGCACCGCCGGAGCCAATTGCACATCCACCGGCGCACTGCCACTGAGCCGCGCCGGGGCGGGTGTTGCGGCGACTGGCCCGACCGGTACTCCCGCACGTTTCGCCATCTCGGTCGAACTCGGGGGCGCCACCTCCACCGCCGAGAGAGACGGCACGCCCATAGCGGGCTGTGATGTTGAGGCCGGGGCGCTGGTGGATTGGCTGGCCAGTCGAGCACCACCCTCCACCGGTCGATTCAATCTGGCGACCAGTGCCCCAAGGGCGATTACGGCCGTCAAAATCGCCAGACCGGCCAGCGCGCCACGCATGGCACCCGGGCGCATGGACTGCGCCCGCGCGCGTTCGCTGTCGGCGTCGGCGTCGATCCCGCGTATGGCCTCGGCCTGTTTACGGGCTTCGGCGAGTTGCGGCTCCAATCCGCCGAGATCCCGACCTGAGGCGAACAACTCCGCGCCCAGTTTGTGGTGGGCCTGGTCCAGCGCATCCTGGGCCGCCGCGACGGCTTCCCGCGCCTGCTCACGTGCGCGCTGGGCGGCGAAAAGTGCCTCGTCCAGGCGATGCTTGACATCGCTCCAGGATTGCCGCGCCCTGGCCAGTTCCTCCGACCTGGCATCCGCCAGCGCAACGGCTTGTTTCACCGCCGCTTCCGCGCGGGACAACCGTTCGGCCAGTTCCGGCCGCCGGGCGATCAGCGCATCACGGCCCTTCCGCGATTCCTCCATGCCGGTCGCCGGGTCGGAAGCGGCCGTCTTCGGTCGAGGCGGGGCCGCCAGGGCGTCTTGCGCCTTCCGTATGTCCGCATCGAGGTTCGACAAGTCACGACGGGCGGCATCGCGCGCTTGCTCGGCTGCACGGGCGTCTTGGCGCAATTTGTCGGTTTCCACGTGCAACGCGGCGATGACCGGCTCATGGACCGCGCTCTCGCGGGAGATCTCCTCCTGGGCGGCCGCAACGGCCTCTTGGCGATTGGCCAGCGCTGCCT
>CAYSSA010000275.1:4254-4969 GCA_964433485.1 uncultured Tepidisphaeraceae bacterium
CGCCAGTCCCTCGGCCGCACGTCCGATCTCAACGCACGCCTGATGCATTTGCCGTTCGGTCTGCCGACGCTTTCCGGCAAGTCGCCGCAGGGTCAGTTTGGCGCCAACGAATGTTGCCAGCGATCGAAAATCCGTCATTCGACGCGACAAAAAGCCTGGTTGACCGTCATGGGCCATCGTGGTCTCCTGGTTCTTGGTTCGCCTGTCTGTGCTTCGGATGCGACTTGTATCCTGTCAAGAGCGGAACGCCGCATCAGATGCCGCAGTCCTGGAGCATCTCTGGCCGCAGCATCTCGCCCGCATGCGCCGGCGTTCGCAGCAATCGTCCGATGACGCGATCGATTTCGGCCGCCGGAATCCCCGTGCCGGGACGCTGCACGGTCAGATCCCCTTCAGCCAATGCGTGGCCCGCAGGCATGTCGCGGACAACGACCAGGCTCTGCCTCGAGACACGCCGCACATCCTCTTCGATCTCCAATACCCGTTTCACACCTTGTCCGCGCAGCAATTCGGCGCGACGAATGTGGGCGACATACTGCGCGAATTGGCGAGGGTCGGCCGACGCCGCGTGATCCGGACCGGGAGCAGCGCGATTCCACGTCAGGTGCTTTTCGACGATGCAGGCTCCGGCCATCACGGCCAGCGCCCCGGCCAACTCCTCGGTGGTGTGGTCGGAGTATCCCACCGGCCCGGCGAAACGCTCGGCCAGTTGTGG
>CAYSSA010000276.1:0-2488 GCA_964433485.1 uncultured Tepidisphaeraceae bacterium
CCGCCGGCTGCGCCCGGATTGCGCCTGCGTCCGGCAGGCCCGCACAGCACCCAGGTCGCGCCCCGGCGGATTTACAGCGACCCAGCGCTGTTCCTGGACGGTGTATTTGGCGAATAATCCCAAGCGGTGTTATGATCCGAGTTGTCCCAGGTGATCGTCGTCGGAGACTTGCCTGCACACCAGGCGGAAACGAAGCGATTCATCTGCAGGACTGTTCCACGCATGCCCCGCGCCAGGCCGCCGGTAAGGCGGTTTCATCGAGGGCGTCGGTGTGTGGCCGCCACAGGAAAGCATCGCAGCTATGACCCAGTCATACCTTACTCAAAGAGAGAAGATTCCCACGACCATCATGGCCACCAGCGTCGAGGCCGAGCGCGCGGTGGCCGGAGAGATTGCCGCGCTCATCCGCCAGCGTTCGGCGCGCGGGCAGAACACGGTGCTGGGTTTGCCGACCGGCTCGACGCCGCTGGGAGTTTACGCCGAGCTGATCCGGCTCCACAAGGAGGAGGGGCTGTCGTTCCGGAAGGTTATCACCTTCAATCTCGATGAGTATTACCCCATGCAGCCCAACGAGCTGCAATCCTATCACCGCTTCATGCAGGAAAACCTGTTTGAACACCTCGACATTCCCCAGCAGAACATTCACATTCCCGATGGCACCGTCGCCATCGACCAGGTGCCCGCGTTCTGCGAGTCGTACGAGCAGGCTATCGTCGACGCCGGCGGAATCGACATCCAGCTTCTGGGCATTGGCCGCAGCGGACATGTGGGCTTCAACGAACCCGGCTCTTCCAGGGATTCGCGCACGCGCCTGATCACGCTCGACAGCATCAGCCGCCAGGACGCCGCCAGCAGTTTCTTTGGCGAGGAATATGTCCCGCGTCGCGGGCTGACCATGGGCGTGAGCACCATTCTCACGGCCGGGCGCATCATCCTCATGGCGTTCGGCGAACACAAAGCGCCCATCATTGCCAGAGCCATCGAGGGGGAGATCACGCCCGCGGTGGCCGCATCTTTCCTTCAGTCGCATCCGAACGCGCGGATTTACCTCGATGAGGCGGCCGCCTCCGAACTGACGCGCTTCAAACACCCCTGGCTTGTCGGGCCGGTCAAGTGGGACAAGAGGCTGATCCGCCAGGCCGTAACGTGGCTGGCGCTGAAGCTCGACAAGCCGTTCCTGAAGCTGACCACAGAGGACTACAACCAGAACGGCTTGCAGGATCTGGTTGCCGAACATGGGCCGGCCTACGACCTGAACATCGGGGCCTTCCGGATGATGATGGAGACGATCACGGGCTGGCCGGGCGGCAAGCCGGATTCGCTCAAACGGCCGGGCGACATCGATCGTCCGACGGACGCCATTTTTCCCAAACGCTGCCTGGTGTTCTCGCCGCATCCGGATGACGATGTCATCTCCATGGGCGGCACGCTCATTCGTCTGGCCGAACAGGAGCACGAGGTGCATGTTGCGTATCAGACTTCCGGAGGCCTGGCCGTTTTTGACGCCGACGCCATCCGCTTCGCTGATTTCGCCAGCGACTTCAACCGCGTGTTCGGCATTGCGGGAGACCAGGCCGAGAAGATCGAGAAGCACATTGAGGAATTCCTGAAGAACAAGAAGCCCGGACAGGCCGACTCCATTGAGGTGCGGCGGATCAAGGCGCTGATACGGCGAGGCGAAGCGCGGTCGGCCGGGCGCGACTGCGGCATTCCCGAGAATCGCCTGCATTTCCTCGACATGCCCTTCTACGAGACCGGGCGGGTGCGCAAGCGGCCGATCGGCGATGAGGACATCCGACTGATTGTCGAGGTTCTGGAGAGAATCAAGCCCCACCAGGTCTATTGCGCGGGCGATCTGTCGGACCCGCACGGCACGCACCGCACCTGTCTGTCGGCCGTTCTTCGAGCCATCGACCAGGTGAAAAGCCGACCGTGGTTTGCCCAGTGCGAGGTGTGGCTGTATCGAGGGGCCTGGCACGAATGGGGGCCGGAGAAGATCGAGATGGCCGTGCCGCTCTCACCGCAGGAACTGCTGCGTAAGCGAACGGCGATATTCAAGCACCAGTCACAGAAAGACCGCGCCATGTTCCCAGGCAGCGATCCACGCGAGTTCTGGCAACGGGCCGAGGAGCGCAACCGCGCTACCGCCCGGATCTACGACAAGCTGGGTCTGCCCGAATATGAGGCCATTGAGGGATTTGTCCGCTGGGATCCCCGGACGGGCGCCGCGGGAATGAAGTTCTGAAGCGACTTGCGCGGCAACTCGACCGGCACGGATTTGCACGCCGCAGTTCCGGCATCAGCCGGCGGCAAAGATGATCCCGATTGACGCCGGCTCAAGGGCGGCTCCAGTCCATGACCAGAATCGCCGCCGGCTTGCCATCGCGCTCGGGGATGGCAACGAACAACTGCCGCAACTCGGCGGAAAACGCCCCGCCGCGAGCGCCGGCCGCCAGCGCTTTGCGAGGCAGCGGCGAGTACTGATTGG
>CAYSSA010000276.1:2513-4107 GCA_964433485.1 uncultured Tepidisphaeraceae bacterium
AACATCGCCAGCGAGCCTTCGCCGAGCACCAGCACGCGCCGTTCGCCGGCATCGTAAAACACGCCGTCGGTGGCAGCCGGAACGTCGGGCCGCGCATAGGTCGCGCCGTTTTCAGCGTCCATGACCAGCAGCTTGCCCGGATGGCGACAGCCGATGAACAGCCGCCCGTTGTTCTCGTCCAGAGCCATGGGGAAATTGGCCGCCGCATCGCGCAATTCCCATTTGGCGATCACCGCGTGCTTCTCGCGATCCACCACCGCGACATGCCCGGCGCCGGGCACGTTCACAAAAACCCGCTTTCCGCTCCGCTCAAGCTGGAACGACTCGGGCTGACCGTCGAGACGCACATTGCCGGTCTGTTTCCCGGTTTGAGCGTCGATCTCCGCCAATGCCCCGCTCCCATAGCCCACCCAGAACCGGCGCGTGGCCGGGTCGTAGCAAATGCCGCCGGTGGTGTCCATCAGATTGAATGCCGCGGTCGGTTTGAGCGTCGCGGCGTCGAATATCCGCAACCAGCCATCATCGTCGGTGGCAACGGCCAGCAACTTCAGGTCCGGCGCATAGGCGATGCCCTGCGGAGCTTTCAGCCCCTTGATCTGCTGCGACACTTTGCCCTCGGCCAGGTCGATCACTTCCACGGAGTTGTTCCCCGCGGCAGCCACGAACAATCGTCTGCCCTGCGCGTCGACAGCCAGATGCCCGAGGCGTCCCTTCACGCCGGGGAGAGCTATTTCCCGATCGGCGGCGAGGGCGATGGGATTGGCCCGCAGGACCAGCGCGACGGCGAGAATCAGGAGTGAAGGTCGCATGTGTTCTGCAAATTCCCATCATACCACGAGTGCGCGATCGCCCGCAGGGGGTGCACGACCGTCGTTGCTACAACGAAATGCTCCCACTCAGCCGATAGGACTTGAGCAGGTCCATGAACTGCTCGGTGAACACGAAGTTGTGCTCGGGGAATTCCAAACCGGCCATATTCTGGTCGATGTGGCTGAACATGATGTCGATCTCCGCCACCAGGTCCGCGCCGCAGGTCACCCGGCCGGTCGTGGATGCGCCCTGCTCGCTGAACTGCTCGATCTTCGCATGAAACTCGATGCTCTCGCCGGGGCGCGTCAGTCGATGAAACGTCGCCCGGCCGATCTTGGCCAGAATCACCTTCTCGCGGAACCCGCCGGCCTCGCCAACGAGAATCCCGGCCGTCTGGGCCATGCCCTCGACGATCAGACTGTGCGGGACAATCGGAAAATCGGGATAGAGGTCGTGCAAGTGCTCCTCGGCCAGCGTGCAGTTCTTAATCGCCGTGGCCGAGGTCTTCGGGGTGAACTCGACGAACTTGTCGATCCAGATCCAGCGCATCGATGGAATTCGGATTTTCGATTCAGATCAAGATCCAGAATCGAAAATTCCGTCATTTCACCTTTGTTTCGATGTAGTTGACCACCGTGTCGACGGTGAACTGGAGCTTGTTGATGTCGGGATCCTTCTCAAGCGCCGTGAGGTCGACGTGCGGCATGCGCTTCTTCATCTCTTCCAACCCGGCCGGGGTAACACGGCCATTCTGCACGAAATTGGGGTTGGTGAAGATGTCCTC
>CAYSSA010000276.1:4234-4796 GCA_964433485.1 uncultured Tepidisphaeraceae bacterium
CCTCGTCGTCCACGCCCAACGCATCCACCAGAACCGCCTTCACCTTCTCAAACACCTCTTCTCGCGACATAGCCATGAGCTGCTCCTGTTCCCAATAAAGACGGCCCCGTCCATGGCCGCACTGTTGTCCCATCTATCCTACCGCAACTGTCCCGGAGATCGAAGGCGCGATCAGGCCCCATCGCCGGCGATTGTGCTCCCGAAGCCGCCGGTCGATGTCCGACAGGTCCGGATTTTTCTGTCCCAGGTCGAAATACGCCAGTTCCAGCCGGGCCGCCAGCGCCTGGGATTCACCCACAACACCGGTCGCCTTGAACACCGCGCCTGTCTCCGTCGGCTTGAACAGTTCAACCTCAACCTTCAGCCAGTTGCCGGGGGCCACGAACTGGCCATATTTCACGTTCCGGGCTTCTCTTAACACCGCCATCGACCTGGCAAAGTCGTGTCGCAGGTGCAATATCCAGCCGGCCGCCTGTGTCAGCGCTTCGAGCATCAAAACGCCCGGCAAGACCGGAAAGGTCGGGAAGTGGTCCGCGAGGTACTCCTCGGCCAGCGAGACATA
>CAYSSA010000277.1:0-2568 GCA_964433485.1 uncultured Tepidisphaeraceae bacterium
TGCCCGGCTCGGGCCAGAAGTCCAGCAGGGGAAACTCCTCGACCGCCGTCTCCGCGGAATACAGGTCGATCGGCTTGCCGAGGCGCACGCCGTTGAGAACCGGCTGGTAAATGCCGAAGTCGTAGGAGGTCGTGAGCTTCAGGATCAGCCGGCGCGGCTCCTTGCGGGCAACCTCGAAGGGTATCTCGACCCAGCCGTCAGACTCGCTCGGCGGCTGGTACAGCATCTGCGCGTAGTCCGTCCAGAGGTTGCCCTTCTGCGCGATGGCGTTGCCCTGGCCATGGCGCCAGGTCGCGGCGAACTCGCCGCCCCGGAAGATGATGTCCAGTTCGGGAAGGCGACGCTGCGCTGCGGGAGGTATGTCGGCGAACTTCTTTGTGGGCCCGATCTGATACCAGAACGCCACAGTGGCATAATCGTCCTCCCGCTCATTCCAACTGTCGCGCCTGCCCTGTGGATTCTCGTCCACGGAGATCCAGCCATAATGCTCGAAGGTGACGCGAAGCCGCTTTTGAAAGACGATGGGGTCGGCCACATGCCAGCGATACGCCGTCGTCTGGTTGCCCAGCGCACCCCAGGTTTCCGTGTGCGATACCCCAAAGTATGGGAAACTACACTTCCGCAAACCCCAGGCACACAGGAAATAGTCCTCGGTGCCGGTGCCCCAGATGGAGGCGGTCTTGTCATCGTCAATGTAAATCTTCTCGTCGCCCTCGCCGAACCATTCCGGGCTGCGGGCGCGAACCGACAGGACCGTGCCCACATAATGCCCGCGGCCCTCGGCCTCCAGCACCAGATAGTCACGCCCCCTGGCCACGGGGTACTCCTGCCGGTATTGGGCGCAGAAATACGGCGTGCCCTCCGGCAGGCTGTCCCGGGACTCCCAGTCGATGTTGTAGTAGAGCAGCGCGATGTTCTTCTGGCTGTCGTTTACAATCTCGATGCGGGCGGATCTGGCAAAAGGCATCGGCCAGAAACAGTTATAGGCCGCCCCGCCCTCCACCTGCACCGGAATGCTCCTGACCTCGGACTGCCGGCCGAAACCGGCCGCAAAGAAGTCACCCACCGGCGCCTCGACATCCGGCTTCTCGCGGCCATCCCAGTAAATCCGCAGGATCATTTCCTGTGGATTGGCGGCGCCCTTCGGCGCCCAGGGCTGCGGATGCGGGCCCAGAAATGTCAGCCAGATGTGCCGGATGATGCCGGGGCCCTTGAGGTCCGCCAGCACATGCGTCTTGCCCGGCGCAACCGTGTGATTGTCGCTGTTGGAATCGGGATCGAGCCGGCCATCCGGCAGCCTGGCAGTGGACGTCGCCCGCATGCTGCGGCCCTGCCGCGCCTTCCAAAGCTCGCCAAGATCGCTCTGCGCCAACGCCGCGGAACCATACACAAGAGCGACGGCAACTACTGCGGCAGACACATTCCTCATAGCGAGCCTCCCTGGGTATGCGGTGATTTCGAACAAGTCACCACATGGTAGACGATTCCGACTGCCAAACAAACAAGAAAGACGCGCCCCGCCGAGGGGCGCGTCCGGGGAAGATTCCTTGAACAGAAGGGCTCAAGCCTGGCGACGGCGAATCACCAGACCCAGAGCGCTCAACGCCAGCAGCGTCATCGACGCCGGTTCCGGCACCACAAACGAGCCGGAGACGGCATTCGTAAAGGCAGGGTTGTAGGCAACTTTGAAGCTGAAATTGTAGTTGGTGTTCGCCACCACATTGCCCACGGGAATGATCGAGACCGAATCCGTCGACTGAATCGTGCCCGCCGAAGCGCCCGGCGGAGGAGTCGGATCCGTCAACGCCAGATCGGTATTGGACATCAGCACGAGGCTGTTCTGGCCGTTAATGCCGTAAGCCGTGATCATCTTGGTTGGATTGCCCAGATTGTCCACCCAATCCTGATTCGCGTCGTCCCAGACGAAGGGAGTGCCACTGATAATGTTGCCGCCGCCATCGACCACTGTGCTGTACCCAAACGGGAGCACCAGATGTACGTTGTCGTGAGAGTTGTTGAACTTAACGGTGAGGTTATAGGTGTCGGCGCCAACGCCCCCGATGATGTTCCCGGACAACGACACGAGATCGCTGTCGATGCTGGTCCAATAGGGAGCCGCATGCACCATCAGGCAGAACCCAAGGCAGACCAAGACCGCCGAAATACGAGAAATTGTTTTCACGACGTCCTCCGAATATTAGAACTGATCCAGCCAACAGACCGGACTGACCACCACGGCCATGGGTGCGGAACAACAGAACCCGCACAGACAGGAACCCTCCTGTCAAACCGTTTATAACAGTATCCCGCAAATTTCCGCAAGGCAAGAAAAATGTCGATTTTTCCCGACCAAAGGCAAAATCACCTCGCTCCCACACCGGTCGGCGGCCCTGCATCCCCCATTTGATCGCGAACAATGTCCCCATCTTCCATGGTAATGATACGCCGGGCTCGGTGGGCAAGGGCCGAGTCATGCGTGACAACTACAATCGTCTGGCCGGCCGCGCCGATCTGGTCCAGAATTTCTGCCACCATCTCCCCATTGCGCTTATCCAGATTGCCAGTGGG
>CAYSSA010000277.1:2602-4776 GCA_964433485.1 uncultured Tepidisphaeraceae bacterium
TGGGCACGACAGATGGCGACGCGTTGCTGTTCGCCGCCCGACAGGCGATTGGCCCGCCGGCGAGCTTTCTCGGCCAACCCCAGTTGATTGAGGAGATTGGCGGCCCGTTCCATCGCGTCCTTGCGCGAGAGCCTGCCCAGCCTCAGCATGGGCAGTGCCACGTTTTCCTGGGCTGTGAATTCCTTCAGCAAATAGTGAAACTGAAATACAAATCCAACCTTCTCGTTGCGCAACAGCGCAAGCTGGGCATCGGAAAGCGTGGCCGTATCCTGATCGTCGATGAATACCCGGCTGGCCGGATCAAAGCGGCGGCCCTCCGAATCCTCCGCCGAGGGACGATCGAGGCCGCCAAGCAAATAGAGCAAGGTGGACTTTCCCGAGCCGCTGGGACCGACGATGGAGACGTATTCGCCATGTTCAATGTTCAGGGACACGCCCTTGATGATGTGGTTCACGGTCTCGCCGGTTCCCAGCAGACGGTGGACATTCTGGGCACGGAGAATGGGCCGCCCGGAAGCAACGAAACCGCTCCGCATTTCTTGCTGCCGTGCTTCGATGCCCTCGTGCCTTTCCATTCAGTGTGCCCCCCGGATGACTTCGACGGGATCGTACCTGGCGGCCCGGCGCGCCGGATACATCGATGCCAGCGCCACCACGACCATGGCGCTGATGAACGCCATGACGTACTGGTGTCGCTTCTCGGACATCAGAAGGCCCTCGGCTTTGACCAGGCCTTCAACCTGAATCGGCAGCCGGCTGAGGACCTCCACGCCGATCTTGGCGAACAGCAGTCCCAGCAGCGATCCGATCAGCCCGATGACCAGGCCCTGCATCAGGTAGATGATGGTGATGTCCAGCCGCGAGAAGCCAAAGCTCTTGAGAATGGCGATGTCGTTCACCCGCTCCAGCACGGACATGATCAGGATGTTCAGCACGCCGAACGCGGCCACGATCAGCAAGGCCCCGGTGATGAAGTTGGTGATGACGTTCTGAATCTTGAATATCTTGAGAAAGTTGGCCGAGGATTCCTGCCAGCTTTCGGTCTTGTATCCGGCCAGAGCCTCGATCTGGGCGGCGTACGCCTCGGCCCGGCCGTAGTCGTCCGTACGGATGGTGATGCGGTTGATGATGTTCTTTTTGTCCAACAGCGTTTGCGCGTCGTTGATGAGCATGTAGGCGCGTGAATAGTCCACGGGCGTCACGCCCGTCTGGAAGATGCCGACGATCTTCGCGGTGCTCCGTCCACCGGCCGAGCTGGCCAGTATAATGGTGTCGCCGACGCGCGCTCCGAGCACCAGCGCCAGTCCATTGCCCAGGATCAACCCATTGGCGGTCGTTCGCAGGCGGGAGAACTCTCCCTCCAGCAGCTTCTCGCCGATCGTCGTGACGCGCGTCTGCTGGTCCGGGTCAACGCCAAGAACGGCCATGCCCACATGCTTTGTGCCATAAGTGGCGATGGCCTCGCCGGTGACTTCCGGCGAGACGGCGACGATGCCCGGCAGCGAGCGCAGCTTGCGCATGAGCCCTTCGGGGTTCTTGATTTTCTTGATCGTCTCGCGCGGCTTGGGACGATCGAGAATCAGCAGCGCATTCGGATCGGCATACGCCTGCTGGAGTATCGGCGTCTGGGTCTCGCGCGGCTCGTCCTGAATGGTGATGTGCCCGCTGGACTCCACGGTCTCAATGATAAACTTGTCGGCGAAGCCCTCCATCATGGCGGCCATGATGACGTACATCATCACGCTGATGATGACGCCGGCAATGCACACCAGCGACTGCCGCTTGTGCGAGAGGAAATACCGCATGGACACGAACCAACGCATGCCGATCACATCGCCTTCACGTCCGCCCGACGCCGCCATCGCCCGGCCGGCGCGCCGGCAAAGTCTGGCCAACGACAGTGGATCATAGGAGGCGGATGGTCGCACGTTTGCCCCGAACGTCAAGGAGCCCGCGGCTTCATCCGGCTCCGCACGGCCCAGGCGGTCGGCAATAAGAAAGGGCCGCCCGTTCCCGGACCGGCCCTTTCAAGTGCTCATCCTGCTATCGCGGTCAGCGTTGCAGCAGTGCCAACACATTCTGTGGGGAGGAATTGGCCTGTGCGAGCACAGTGGTGGTGGCCTGAACGAGAATCTGCGCGCGGGTCATCGCGGCGGTTTCCGTCGCGAAGTCCG
>CAYSSA010000278.1:0-239 GCA_964433485.1 uncultured Tepidisphaeraceae bacterium
ATTCGGATGCCGGTGATGGCGTGTATGGCCTTGTCGATCTGGTCGTGAAGGTGATGCAACTCGCGCATCTTGTCAGAGAACTGTTGCGGTCGAATTTCGACCCGTACAACAACCTCGTCCAGCGTGCCTGGCCTGTCTACTTCGATCACGTAGTGCGGGGCGGTCCCCTCGACCCGGAGCAGGGCCTCTTCGATCTGAGACGGGAAGACGTTCACGCCTCGAATGATGAGCATGTCGTC
>CAYSSA010000278.1:249-4752 GCA_964433485.1 uncultured Tepidisphaeraceae bacterium
ACGCGACTCATACGCGTGGTCGTCCGGCCGCAGGCGCACACACGGCGATCCAGCGAAGCGATGTCCCTCGTGCGATAGCGGATGACGGGCATGGCCTGCTTGGTCAAGGTCGTGAAGACCAGTTCACCGGGCTCGCCGTCGGCCACGGGTTCGAGCGTGTTGGGATCGAGGCACTCAACCAGGAAATGGTCCTCCTGAATGTGCATCCCCTCACGCGCCGCGCACTCACCACTGACGCCGGGGCCGATCACCTCGCTCAATCCGTAATTGTTGAAGGCCCTCATGCTGAACTCCCGCTCCATTTCCGCCCTCATTTCCTCCGTCCACGGTTCGCCGCCGAAATGGCCGAATTTCAAGGGAAGAGTCTTGGGATCAATCCCTTCGGCCCGCGAAACCTCCGCGATGTGCAGAGCATAGCTGGGCGTGCAGACCAGCACATCGGCCTGAAGGTCGTTGATAAGCATGATCTGCCGGGGGGTGTTGCCGCCGGCGGCCGGGACAATGCCCGCGCCGACGCGCTCGATTCCATAGTGCAGGCCGAACCCGCCGGTGAACAGGCCATATCCGAACGCGATGTGGACGAGGTGTTCCCGCCGCAGGCCGCCGCCCACCAGGAAACGGGCACACAGGTCGGCCCAGAGCCTGAGATCATCGGCGGTGTAGGCGACGAAGGTGGGCTTGCCGGTGGTGCCGGACGAGCCGTGGATACGAGCGATCTCCGCTCGCGGCACAGCGAGAAACCCCAGGGGATAATGCTGCCGCAGGTCTTCCTTGGTGGTGAATGGAAACCGTCTAATGTCGTCCAGGTTGCGAATGGAGTCTATGGTCGCGCCGTGCCGCGCGAAAGCTTCGCGATAGAACGGTACGTTGATAGCGCGGGCGACCAGATCCCTCAGCCGCTGTGTCTGAAGGGCCGCGAGCTGTTCCCGCGGCATGGTCTCCGCGGGATCCCAGATTCGATTCTCGACGACGAACGATCCCATGTTTGAGTTCCTGTAAACGCCAGTTGGAATTTGGCGCGAGCTTCAGAGTCTTTCGCGGGCATGCTCACGGCGGGTGAGTAATGCACTAGTGCTGGGACTCGCAGGCGTCGCCGCAACTGCAGTTGGCGCACGCTTCGGCTGCTTTTCGCTCATACTCGCGGATCTTGCCCGCCGCCAGCAGGCAGGTCTTCCGGGCAATGATCACGCTCAAGTCATTGGCCGCCAGCCGTTCGGTCAACAACCGCTCGAATCCGGCCGGATCGGCCGTCGGATCGGTCACATGCACCTGCTTGACACCCATCGACTGGGCGATCCGCTCAAGCGTTATCTTGCCCGTCGGGTCGTGGTTGAGGGTCCGGCCCGTGCCGGGGTGCTCCTGCTGCCCGGTCATGGCGGTGGTTCCGTTGTCCAGGATCACCAGCACATGGCCGGTGGCAGGGGGGTTGTAGATCATTTCGGCCAAGCCGCTGATGCCACTGTGTACAAACGTACTGTCACCGATCACGCTGACCACGCGTCGAGCCTGAGCCTCTGGCAGCGCGTGCCGCAACCCCAGTCCGACCCCCACGCTCGCGCCCATGCAGACGCAGGTGTCCATGGCCTCAAAGGGCGGCAACACGCCGAGGGTATAACAACCGATGTCGCCGGCGACGATGCAATCCAGCTTGCGGAAGGTCTCGAACACCGTGCGGTAGGGACAACCAACGCAGAGCTGGGGCGGCTTGCCTCGCGGCGGCGCCGGTTCCGGCGATGTATCCCGGTTGATGATGCGGCGCACCCGATCGACGTTCAGCTCGCCGTATCGGAAGGATTCCGGCTTGCCCTCGACCCTGATGCCCGCCGCCAGCAGTGAATCAACCAGCCATGGATCGCCCTCTTCGATCACAAGACAACGCTCGACACTCGCGGCGAAATCGCGGATCGCCTGCAGGGGAAGCGGGTAGGTCATGCCCAGTTTCAGGATGCTTGCGTCAGGCGCGGCCTCGCGCGCGTGGAAAAACGAAATGCCGGAGGTGATGATGCCCAGGGAACTCGTTCCGACGATACGAGCATTCAGCGACGAGCTCTCGTTCCATTGGGCCATCTCGGCCAGCTTCTGACGCAGTCTTCGATGGGCCGGTCGGGCGTAGGCGGGGATCATGACCCTTGCCTTGATGTCGCGAACGAACCCCGTCGCCGGGGGCGCGGACAATACGCGCCTTGCGACGAGCGATTTCGAGTGGCAAACGCGGGTGGTCATGCGGAAGATCACGGGTATGTGCCAGCGGCGGGAAATCTCGTAGGCGGCGATGATGAAATCGTATGCTTCCTGAGAATCCGACGGTTCAAGCATCGGCGCGGCGGCCGCTACGGCGTAATGACGGTTGTCCTGTTCGTTCTGGCTCGACGCCATCCCAGGATCGTCCGCGGAGATCATTACCAGGGCGCCATCCACGCCGGTGTAGGTTGCGGTGAAAAGCGGGTCGGCTGCGACGTTCACGCCGACATGCTTCATAGTGACCAGCACCGACGCTCCGGCATAGGCCGCGCCCAAGCCGACCTCCATTGCCACCTTCTCATTGGGCGACCACTGCGCCCTGCCGCCAAGCCGACTGAAGGCTTCGAGAATTTCCGTTGAGGGAGTTCCAGGATAGCCCGTTCCCAACGCGACACCCGCATCAAATGCCGCCGCCGCCACCGCCTCATCGCCACTTAACAACATACGCTGCATACAACTCCTCTAAAAGGCTGAACGCTTGTTCGTCGGCCAAGAGGCGAACCGGCATGGCATGCGCTGCGTGCGCGCGACGGCTCATGCGCGAACCCTCAAATGACGAGTGCCGAAGGATATCGCCCACACACCCATTTGCAACAGAGAATCACCGGCCACGAGCCGAACGCAAACAGCGGTGTCACGCATTAACGCTACAGCGCAAGTCTCGCCCCAGGTTCTTTGCGCACTCCCATGGCGGTGGCATTGCGGTTCAGAGGGTACAGAATCAACTCTGCCTTGTAGGCGATCTGCACCCACGCCGCCCGGAAGTGGCCCGGAGAAGAAAAAAAGCCCGGAGAGATTCCGGGCTCCTGTCGCCAAATGCCTTGTCAAAGGCCTATATGGATGGGCGATAAGGGATTCGAACCCCTGACTCCGTCGGTGTAAACGACGTACTCTAGCCGCTGAGTTAATCGCCCGGTCGGGACAATCACACTATAACCGAATCGTTGTCACATGGAAGCCGGGATCGCGTCGAGGTGTCCCAGCCGAGCGCATCCACCAAACGGTTGCACCAGGTTGCCCAAATCATGTCGCTGGCTGTAGTGGACGACCTTCCCAGAACGATTTGCATGAGCTGTTGACGCGTTGTTCCCATGGGCATGGACGTGGCAGGATGTTCGCATCTCCAATTCCACATAGCGCCGGAACAGCAATATATAGGGGCTGAAGCAAGGAACCATATCATGACCATGCGGATATCGAGGCAGACGGCGAGGTGGGTTGCGATCTTGTTGGCGGCTCTTGGGGGTCTGACGTCGGCGCAGGATTTTTTCGGAGCGGAACCAGTGTCCGCTGTTGACAAGAGTCTGGCGGATCCCGATATCATGATTCAGGGCGAGTACGCCGGAGAAATCGCCGGGCAGAAGTTCGGCGTTCAGGTCATCGCATTGGGCGAAGGGCTATTTCGCGGGGTGTTCTATCCCGGCGGATTGCCTGGCGACGGATGGGAAAGGAAGATGAAGAGGTTCGTGGCCGGGGGAAGAGCGGCCAACGGCAGGGTGGTCATGAAGAATGATCCATATGGATGTGTGATCCAGGACAAATCACTCGTGCTCAAGGATGCCTCGGGCAATGAACTTGGCAAGCTGCCACAAGTGCAGCGCGCCAGCCCCACCCTGAACGCCAGACCGCCCGAGGGATCAATCGTGCTGTTTGATGGCAAGAACGCCAGCCAATGGCGCGAGGGGAACGCTGTCTTGACGGAAGATGGCTTATTGATACCCGGCGCCAACAGCCGGCGGTTTTTTGAAAGCGGCAGGCTCCATGTGGAGTTCATGCTGCCTTTCGAGCCCAAACGGCGTGGCACGGAGCGCGGCAACAGCGGCGTCTTTGTGCAGGGGCGCTATGAGGTTCAAGTTCTCGACTCATTCGGTCTCGATGGCGGCAATTCGGATTGTGGAGGCATTTACGCCGTCGCCGCGCCGGCCGTCAATATGTGCTTTCCACCCCTGTCTTGGCAGACGTACGACATTGAGTTCACCGCTGCCAGATGGGAAGGTGGCCGAAAGATGGCCGATGCCCGAATGACTGTCTATCACAATGGCAAACTGATCCATGACGATATTGACATCCCTCGAGCCTCATCGGCCGCTCCCATCAAAGAGACCGACGACCCTGGGTTCCTGCATCTGCAGGAACATGGCAGTCCGGTACGATTCCGGAACATCTGGTTCGTGGAGTCCAAGTGATGGACACGGGACTATTGGTCTGGTGAAGTGGGCCTGTGCGTGCTATTTAGTACTACAACGTCCTTTTGGCTCAAGG
>CAYSSA010000279.1:0-4189 GCA_964433485.1 uncultured Tepidisphaeraceae bacterium
ATCCTCCGGCCGAAACACTATATTATGCCGTCTCCCGGAAATTTGGGCACACCCCTTATCGCGGCATACGGCCGATCCGTTTGCGTTAACCGCGCGCCCCGACTACACTCCCGCGTTCTATGAAAGCGGAACGTCGCCACGAACTTCAAACGAACTCCCTTGCGCTTTGGCTCCAGATTCGTCTCCCGGAGATATGGCAGAAGTATGGGAACCACATCCTTCTGGGCCTGATCATCGTTGTCGGGGCATACTGGTTTGCACGTTGGCGCGTCGAAGCTCCCAAGAAAGCGAGGGCTCAGGCAACACAGGTGCTGGGCATTGTGAATCAGAATATCACCGGCCTTCGCCGCATGAGCGTGAACCCCGAAGATGTGGCCGACGTTCCGCAGCGGATTTCCGACGCCCTGAACACCAGCGATGACAAGGACATTCAGGCGCTGGCGCATGCTCTGCTTGGCGAGTATCACTGGACGCTGGCGTCGATGCCACAGGGATTGACAACGCAGCCTGCCAGAATTTCGCCCGATGAGCTGTACCGAAAAGCCGATGAGAATTTCCGCAACGCGCTTGCCGCCGGCAGCCGACAGCCCGATATCTTGGCTCGCGCGCATTTTGGTCGGGCAATGATCGCTGAGCAGCAGGCGTTCGAGAAGGCTCGTGGCCAGCAGTTCAAGGCCGATCCCGCCAAGGAGCCGTTGTGGCAGGTCGCCAGGGCCGCCTATCAGGCCGTTGCCGACAACCCCGACATGTACCCGGTGTTGCGTGAGGAGGCCAAGCTCAAGATCTCCGAGTTGGAGAAGATGCAGAAGCCGGTGTGGATCGGCAAAGTCAATCCGACGACGGTTCCCGTTACCATGCCCTCCGGTCCGCTTGGCCCGGAAGCTCCGACTACCAGGGTTGTTGGAGCGACGACTCGCCCTGTCAAGTGAGCAGGTCGCCAAGTCGCCGCGGAAGGCTCGGTCAGAGTAATCCCAGTGATTTCTTGATAGCCGGCATGCCCAGGCGGTTGAGGGTCTCGCCGAGACGTTCCTGTGGCCGCGCCTCGGCCTCATAGTATGCGATGATCTTGTCGACAAGTTCCAGGGCTCGTTCCGTGGAGACTTCCTCATCGGTAAGCGTTTTTGCCAGTCGTGGGCAAGTTCCCCCGTTTCCGCCAACCAGGACCAGCCATCCGCGAACGCCTCCAACCAGACCGATATCCTTGATGGCGGTCTCAGCGCATTGGTTTGGACAGCCGGAAACACCGATCTTCATTTTCCCGGGCAACGGCCTTGCTATGTAGCGTTTGTCCAGTTCCAGCCCCACGCCAAGGGAATCCTGACGAGCGCGTTTGCAGTAGTGAGTGCCGGGGCAGGCTTTCACCGAGCGCACGCAGTTGCCGGTCATTTGGCCGGATGTGCCCCCGACCGTGGCCCAGACTGCATCCACGTCCTGCGGTTTGATGCCGACCAGGGCAATACGTTCGGCACTGGTGACTTTCAACACCGCTCCGAATCGGTCGGCGGCATCGGCCAGTCTCCGCAGCATGTCCGGACTGACCAGGCCGCAGGGCAGATGGGGCGCAATGGCATAGGTGCGCCCGTCGCGTTGCAGCACGACGCCTTTTTCTCCATCGCTCAGCATGAGTGGCTTGACGATTGCCATAACAGGACTCCTGGCTCCAATACTCTATCCGATATCCCCCGTTAATGGGACAGAAAATGAGCGAATTCCTTGACATATCGGACCGCCGCTGCCGCCATCGTTGCGATCATCGCGGATTGCGCCACTGGAGGAATCCTTACAGACGGCATGATCGGAACGCGGTCGGGCTCCGGCCGGCGCGCAATAATGCGGGTGCGGACGTCTTGGACATTGGGAACAATGTATAGCAATGAGCGTTTAAGGTTCCCGGAGCGCCGTCGCCAAGGCATCCGGAACGGAAGGGGACAGTATGTCTACCGAAACGCTTTCCGGCAGTTTCGCCGCCATCTCAACCATGCCGAAGGAGATCTTCGGTTATGAAGTGCTCGATTTCATCGGCGAGGGCGCGGGCTCTTTGCTCTACGTCGTCACCGATCCGGTCGATCACCAGCTCTACGCGCTCAAGCACGTCGTGCGCCGCAAGGAGAAGGACGTCCGTTTCCTTGAGCAGCTCCAGACCGAATTCGAGATTTCCCGGCAGTTCAAGCATCCCGTCCTGCGACGCGGCATTCTGACCCGCGACAACGGCGGGTTCCTCCGCAAGCCTACCGAGGCCATCCTGGTCATGGAACTGTTCGACGGCGTGACGCTGGAACACTACGTTCGCGGCGAGGCAACCATTCTGATCGACATCTTCATCCAGGTCGCCCAAGGGCTTGGCGCTCTGCACGCCCTGGGCCACATACATTGCGATCTCAAACCCAACAATATCCTCGTGGCGCCGGACCACTCCGCCAAGATCATCGATTTCGGCCAGTGCGCCCGCGCCGGATCGGTGAAGGAACGCATCCAGGGAACACCCGACTTCATCTCTCCGGAGCAGGTGCGATGTGATCCGGTCACTCCGCGGACCGACGTCTTCAACCTCGGCGCCACCATGTACTGGACGCTCACCGGCCGCGCGATTCCCACGCTTTTCACGCTCAAACGCGAGGAAAACAGCTTTCTGGTGGACGAGCGCATCATGGCGCCCCGTGACATCAACCGTGCCGTTCCCGAGACGCTGTCCAACCTTGTGATGGAGTGCGTTCGCACCAACCCCTCGAAACGGCCGCAGGATATGAGCGAACTCACCCGACGACTGGAGATCGTCAGGCATGGCATGAACCGACAGGTTGCCTGATCATCCGGGCGGCGATTCGACCAGGATTTTCGCAGCCGCGGACAGGCCCAGGGAAATCACCTCGCCGCGCGAGCCGTGAATGCGCACGGCGTCGGACAGCCTCTCCCGTTCCATCACGGTTACCACCGCGCCGGGCGTCAGGCCCAGACGTTCGACGAAACGCAGGAATTCCGATTCCTGGTCCAGCACACGCGCGATTCGCCGCGGTTGACCAAGCTCGCAGTCGGCCAAGCTCATACGCCGCAGTTCCTCAAGATGTCCCTGCGAACTGGGGATTGGGTCTCCGTGCGGATCCACCGTTGGATACCCCAGCAGAGCGTCAATCCGCTCGATTACGCGGTCTGATACGGCGTGCTCCAGCGCCTCGGCCTCGTCATGCACCACGGACCAGTCCAAACCGAGCGTGCGCACCAGGAACAACTCGATAAGTCGATGTCGTCGCAGGACATGTAACGCAAGTTGCCGGCCATGCTCGGTTAAGCGCACCCCGGCTCGGGGTTCGTACTCGACCAATCCGGAATCGGCCAAGGCCTTGACCATGGAGGTCGCGGTGCCTGGCACAACCCTCATAATGGACGCAAGGCGACCCATGGAAATCTGTCGCCCTTCGTTGGCGGATTGCTCCAGGCAAAGCTGTTTCAAGTAGTTCTCGACCGTGCTGGTGGCCATAGGCGTTTGGATCTCTCAAGCAGACCAAGTCTATTGTAATACCAATAACTTGACAATGTTTTGAGTTATTTATAAAGTAATTTTGACTAATCAAAATAACGATTTTCAAATGGCTTACTAATAGTCCTTCGCATACCGTATACGCAGCAGTGGGTCATGAATGAAAGCGCCTCACAATCCGAGATTTCCGCTGCGGCGCAAGTCGCCGCGGCACAGAGTCCGGGAACGACGACGCGTCCCGGTTATGTTTCGTTGGAGGGAATACATGGCACCGTGGAGGTGCCTTCGCCCAAGTCTGGGTTCTGGATGCAGTGGCGGGCTTACGTTGGACCGGCGTTGCTGGTGAGTGTGGGTTACATGGACCCCGGCAACTGGGGCACAGACCTGGCCGCCGGCGCACAGTTCAAATACGGGTTGCTTTGGGTTGTGGCCAGCGCCAGCCTTATGGCCATCGTCTTGCAGGTGCTTTCGGCCCGTCTTGGCGTGGTAACGGGCAAGGATCTGGCGCAGGCGTGTCGCGACTGGTATCCGCGATGGACGCGTTGGCCTAACTGGATCCTGTGCGAACTGGCCATTGCCGCGTGTGATCTGGCAGAAGTGCTGGGCAGCGCGGTGGCAATCAATCTGCTGTTCAACATTCCCTTGTTCTGGGCGGTGATCATCACGGCGGCCGGTGTCTTTCTGATACTCGCGTTGCAGCGGTTCGGCATGCGG
>CAYSSA010000279.1:4207-4482 GCA_964433485.1 uncultured Tepidisphaeraceae bacterium
TCGTGCTGGTCGTGACCATCGGCGTCTGCTACTTCATCGAGATATTTGTGCTGCCGCAGACAATCCCGAATTTTGCCGAGATGGGCCATGCCCTTGTTCGGCCGGGGCTTCGCGAGGCGGGCATGGCGTACGTGGCCATCGGCATCATCGGGGCGACGGTGATGCCGCACAATCTCTATTTGCATTCAGCGCTGGTGCAGAGCCGCAAGCTCAAGAGTGACGGCGACTCCGTGCGGAGCGCCATTCGCTTCAACACGATAGACTCGATAGTCGCA
>CAYSSA010000279.1:4493-4744 GCA_964433485.1 uncultured Tepidisphaeraceae bacterium
TTCTGGTGCTGGCGGCGTCGGTGTTTTACGGCAAGAGCAGCCTGACCGTCGCCGGCGGGCAGGTGGTGGAGTTCGGCGAGAATGCCGATTGGATTCGTGTCGCGTATCTCACCCTGGCGCCGCTGCTGGGTACGGCCGCCGCCAGTATTCTGTTTGCCGTGGCGCTGCTGGCGGCCGGACAGAGCAGTACCATCACCGGCACTCTGGCGGGACAGGTGGTGATGGAAGGCTTCATGCACTGGCGGTTGTCG
>CAYSSA010000280.1:0-4630 GCA_964433485.1 uncultured Tepidisphaeraceae bacterium
CGGCCTGGCGCGCGCTCCACGAGCAGAAGAAGAGCGTCATCGACCTCGTCAAGCTGATGGCCAAGAAGGACGGCGTGTTGAAGTAACTCAGAGTTGATAGTTGCCAGTTGTCCGTGGCAACAGAGAATACCAAAGGCGTTCCGGATTTCCGGAACGCCTTTCTCGTTGCGCGAACATGGGCGTCGTTATTTCCGGCGGAAAAAGACCACCGTACCATCATCCTGGAGACGGGCGTCGATGAGGCCTTCGGTTGGACCCAACTGATATTTGAACGTGAGCATCGACGGATCCTTCGGATTCCGCTGAGCGGGGAAGAGTTTCAGCGGACGGAGGTCGGAGAAATCGAGATCGGCGGACGAGCGGGAGTCAATTCGCGGGTAGGCTCGAAGCGAGAAGCCTGTTGGGAAGGTGAATGCCCGGAACGGTCGCTTCTCGCCGCAGATGAACGCGGGGCTGTCAAACGAGACATTGACGATCCACCGCTGGCCGGCGAAGACGCCACCTGGGCCGAGGAATTGCTGAAGGCCGCCGGTAAACGGTAAGTTCGGAGTACCGCTTCCATCGACCCGGGCACCGGCTATTTCAGCCCCGTCAGGGGCGACACATGTTAGCCCACGGCGTGAGCCGTGGGTGACCATGTCAGTAGTCAAGATAAGCCCCGGAGGGGCGACAGAAGTTCTGTCGCCCCTCCGGGGCTCAGAAAACACCGGAGCGCATATCTCCCATGGCTTGCGCCATGGGCTAACATGTATCGCCCTTCCAGGGCTGAATGCGACCGACACTTGCACGCCAACCTCACCGCCCCGCCACTGTGTGCTTGAGAACGAAATCCACAATCGGCGTCGGATCGTCGAGGCTGTGAGGGTGGTGATTCACGCCCGGCTTGTGGATGACCTCGATCTCGCCGCCCAGTGCCTTGTACCGTTGCTCAATCACGGCCGTGTTCTCGGCCACGGGCACGACATCATCCGCGTCGCCGACGACGTGTAACAGCGGGATCTTCGCGTCGGCCAGCGGCTTCAGATTGTCCACCGGATTCCTCTTGTATGCCATCGCCTCGTCGTCCGAGGCGAAGCCGTAGCATTTGAGCATCGCCTGCCAGTCGCCGGCGGAGCCTTTGCCCTGCCCGAGGTGCTTCAACTTGCCGCCCGGCCACGACTTGAAATCACACACCGGTGCATCGGCGTAGATCGCGGCGACCTTGCCGGGATTGGCCGCCGCGAAGTTGTAAGCATAGAGCCCTCCCCTGCTGAAGCCCTCCAGAACGCATTTCGGCGATAGTTTGTACTTGTTGGTCAACTCCGCATGGAATGCCTCGAAGTGCGCGATCGCCTTCGGACAGCCAAAGGTGTTGCCGACCACCATGTGGACAAGGTGAAACCCCTTCTCCAGCAGAGCCAAGTCCGCTTGCGGCCGATGGTCGAAGAACTCCATGCGCCAAATCCAAGGTCTCCCCGGAGCCAGCTCCCTGGGCTCGACAACAATGCACTCGCACTCGTCGAACTTGAATCGATGGGAAACAAAGCCGTGGTAGTCTCCCCTCTGGCCCGCAAAGGCCGGCGTCTCGCCGGCATGTGCCCTCGCAGAGAGAAAAGCAACAACAATTACCACAAACGCACATTGTAGTTTCATATAGCGTATTCTACCTTGGCGCGATGCCCGCGCTGAACCGGTGAATCGGGTGTATCGGTCCACACTCCTTGCCTCATGGGTTGGCCAACTTCGGCCGCGCCCAACCCGCCAGGCTGGCCGGTCAGCAGCATCATGCTGAAGATCAGCGACGGCCAGAAATGCAGTTGCACTCGAGGAAAGCTTTCCAGGAGCGTTCTGAGGTCGTATGGCATGACCAGGAACACCAGGTAGTACGCCAGCAGGACAAACACGGTGAACGCCAGGCCCATTCGGGCCACCGTCCGGTCGGGCGACGTATCCCGGAATCGCGGCAGAAGGAGGGCCGCCAGCGACAGCAGTATGGCCGGCTGATTCGGCAACGGTATCGCCAGAGGAAGAGTCCAGAACGGTTTCCAGAGAAAGAACCCCAGGTTCCAGCGGAACAGAAATTCGAAGATCATCCCATGTCGCGAAGGAGACAACGCCTTGGCGAACATCCCCCCTGCCGACGACTGATCCGCAATGAGGTAACTCGATCCCGCGAACTGCAGCTTCTGGGCTACCAGCAGCAATGCCAATGGCACAGCGCCGGTCGCCAGCCACAGCAGGAGCTTCCCGAACGATCGGTGCTCCCGCAAATGAACCAGCGCGATCGCCATCACCAGGCACAAAAGGATGGGTTGGGCCTCGTTCTTGGTCAGCATCGCGCAGCCCATGAACAGGCCCGCCAGGCCAGACAATCGACCCGCGCCACGCGTGGCGCGGGCGGCCAGCGCCAGCGAGATCGTCCCGCCAAGCACGTACAACGACAACGGAATATCCGACATCTGCGAGCCGCCGTACTCCAGAAATGGTCCAAAACTCACCAGCAGTATTGCCCCAACGCAAGCGCCGCCCACCCCTCGAAACCAATACAGCGCGGCCGACAGAAGTGCCGCCACCATGACTGTGAACGTCCAACTCAGCAACTGTGGAGCGATAGTGGTTTCAGCGCCGAGGTAGGTCCAGAGACGGGCAACCGAGGCCGGAACCAACAGGGGGTAGTCCGGATGCGAGAACCAGTGCGAGTGGGAAAACATGCCGGTCCACTCGCCGCCTCCGCGAAACATGAAGCGGGCCTTGAGGTTCCAGATCGCCCAGCCATCCCATGCACCCAGCGGTTCGTAGCAGGCGCGGGCCAGACAGATGATCATCGCTGCGCCGACCACCATCAAACCGGCCACGAGAAGCAATGCCCCGGCCCAATGCCCCCTCCCGTCGGGCCCGGTCGGTGAGTCCAGTTCAACGACCGCGCGGCCATGCTTTGTGGCGATTCCAATGCGCCAGGCGACAAGCCAGAATATCGCCGGCAGTCCAATGCAGTCGACAAGCTGATAGGCCGCGCCAACATGTTCGCACGAAAACCGCCAAATCAGGTAGTGACCGGCCGCGATCGCCTGCCCCAACGCCAACGCCATGATTCCGCGGACAACATGCCCGGCCGTCTCCAGACGGCCCCGCGGTATGGGCCAGAGCATCCGCAATGCACCCCAGCCCGTAACAGCCGATGCGACAAGAGATAGGATCGCGCTGGCTGGTCGAGGCGGTGTGGCCACAACCTTAGTCAAGCCGGGAGCCGGATCCGGTGCCCCGATAAGCGCGACGCCCCGGCCGAATCGTCGCGTTGGCGCGGGCTCTCGCGCATCCAGAAACGCCTGGAGTTTCTTTTCGTCATGGAACGATGCGATGAGCACGTGTGGCTCATCGGAATCCACCACCAGCGTCGGCGCCAGCAGCGACTGCGCCATCATCCGGTGGCCTTCCTCATGGTCGAAGGAGGAAATCCAGCCGATGGTGTGAATGCCCGCGAGATATGCCCGCAGCGGGGCATAACGCCGTGCCATTTCCGAAAAACGATCCTGCCCTGCGGTTTGCCACGGCGCGAAGGTAATATGTTCCAGGGGCCGGGTCTGCCGCCATGATTGGCCCACAATCACCGCGCCCGATGCCACCGTCAGAAGGATGAAGATGCCGCGCATTGACCTGCCCATGGGCGCCGCCTATCCGCGGAATGGGCTTCCGCGGCTCATCTTGACTGATTGCACGACGACCTGATCCGGCGTTTGGACCTGCGCCGAGCCCGGGGAACGTCCGCCCAGAACCGATTCGTACAACTTCAGCATTCGCGGCAGCACCACGTCAAGGCTGTAGTTTTCGACGATCAGCCGCTCCGCGGCCCTTCCCAGCGGCCGAAACTCATCGGGGTTTTCCAGCACCTTCGCGGCCTTGTCCGCGAACTCCTCCGGGCTGAAGAAATCGGCCAGCAGTCCGTTCTCGCCGTCACGGATGACCTCCATCACGGGGCTTGTCCGCGAACCCAGCACCACCGCGCCGCAGCTCATCGCGTCCATCATGCTCCATGAGAGCACGAATGGCACGGTCAGATAGATGTGAAGGTCGGTCGTGGCCAGCAGCCTTCCGAGTTCGATCTGGGGAAGCCGTCCGAGAAAGACAAACTTGGACAGGTCGTATTCGTCGCGGGCCAGAACCCATTCCTTGAAGCTCTTATATCCCTTGATGTGGTTTTCGTCGCCTCCATAGCAGATACGCTCGGAGCCCACGACAAAGAACAGCACGTTGGGGCAGCGCCGGGCAATCAGTTTGGCCGACCGCATGAAAATGTCGAACCCGCGCATGGACTCAAAGCCTCGGCTGACATAGGTGACCACGCGTGTATCGGCGGGCACGTCCACACCCGCGATGGTGCGCGGGGTGCGACCGGCAATCGGTGGGCGGTGCTGGTCGTGGTGCCCATGATAGATGGCGCGGTCGATCCCGTCGAAGATGACGTCGATCTTCGTGTCGTATTCGACCGGAAATCTGGATTTTTGAAACAGAGTCGGTGTGTATCCCCGATCGCAATTCTGCAGATCCAGAAGGATCATCGCGTTGCGGCAGCGCGATCGGAGATAGTTCCGTTCCGGCACCTCCCATCCCAGGTCTTTGCGGAAATCCATGTCGCTGTCCGGGTCGTGGGCCC
>CAYSSA010000281.1:0-1129 GCA_964433485.1 uncultured Tepidisphaeraceae bacterium
ATGGTGGTGATGGTGTCGCCCTTCTGGATTGCGTTCACCACATCCTGCGACGCCTTGTCGACCACCTGCCCGAAGATCGTGTGTTTGCCCTGCAGCCAGGCGGTGGGCTTGTGGGTGATGAAGAACTGTGAGCCGTTGGTATTGGGCCCTCGGTTGGCCATCGCCAGCGTGCCGGTCTGGAATTTCCTGGGGTTGTTCGCCGTCTCATCCTCAAAGGTATAGCCGGGGCCGCCGCCGCCCGTGCCGGTCGGATCGCCGCCCTGGATCATGAAGTCCGCGATCACACGATGAAACGTCAGTCCGTCGTAGTACCCCTCGCGCGAAAGAAACACGAAGTTGTTCACCGTTTTGGGCGACTCCTTGGCGTACAGTTCCAGCACGATCTTCCCTCGCGAAGTGACGAAGGTCGCTGTGTAGCTCTTGGCCGCGTCAATCACCATTTTCGGCGGGGCGTCATAGGGCTTCTTTCCGCCCGGATTCGCCTTCTCGGCGGCCACGGCGCCCATCGCGAACATCAGACCTACCGCGACAATCAAAGACAGAGACTTCACGGACGACTCCTTTGTAATGTTCCTGACAGCCTGTTTCGGCAACGCCCCGCGCAACCTGCGCCGGGCGACTCAACAGTAGTCCGCCGCAACGCGATGTGCAAGGTGTGGGTCAGGCGCAGTTGAGCGACCGCTGTGA
Source organism: uncultured Tepidisphaeraceae bacterium (assembly GCA_964433485.1). Taxonomy (GTDB): domain Bacteria; phylum Planctomycetota; class Phycisphaerae; order Tepidisphaerales; family Tepidisphaeraceae; genus JANYKD01. The sequence goes on from CAYSSA010000281.1 coordinate 688, forward strand.
TCGAGTCATTTCCTTGTTGTTGCCGCCACCCTCACTACCGGGGCTCATGAGCCGCCGTTGACATCGGCGATGGCAGCCTGCCGCCGCTCCCGATCCATGCGGGCGGGGGCCACGACCGTTGTTGCAGGGCATCCTGTCCCGCCGGTCATTCCGAGCCAGGCGAGGAATCTCCGTGCAGAATGACCAGGACCCTTAGCGTTGCTCAGGGCAGCGCCAACCGTCGTTCCGAGCGACGCGAGGAACCTCCGAGCTCCCGTCACGGATCGCGCTCCGCGGCGAATCATCGTCTGCGGCGACCCAACGCGGAGATGCTTCGCCTGGCTCTGCATGACCGATCGAAAACCATTCGCGCAGCAACGGTCGTGGACCCATGCGGGCGCGCCCGCGTGCCTCCGCTCCCGGCCGGCTCTACAATGTTGCCGATGCGCGATCGCCACCCGCA
>CAYSSA010000281.1:1153-4619 GCA_964433485.1 uncultured Tepidisphaeraceae bacterium
CCCCTCGTATCGCCGCGCCGGCTGCGAGATTTGTGGACGGCCGACCGGGTTTCACGCGAATCGGTCGTGGCGGCAATCATCCTCTCGGCGCTGTTCATGGGGGTTTATGGCGCATGCGGCTGGGCCAGCGCCGCCTGGGGACCGGCCGGCTCGGCCTGTTGGGCATGGGAGAGGAAGATCCCTTTTGTTCCGGCGGCGATCGTTCCCTATCTTTCGATGCACCTGCTGTTTGTGGGGGCTTTCTTCGTCTGTGAGACGCGCGACGAACTGTCGCTGCATGTGAAAAGGCTGGTTCTGGCGCTGGGCGTGGGCGCGGCGGCGTTTCTCCTCTGGCCGCTGGAACTTGGCATGCCGCGGCCCGAGGTCCAGGGCATCTGGCGTCTGCCCTATCAGGTCATGTGGGAGATCGACACCAGCCGAAATACGGTGCCTTCACTGCATGTGGCCATCTGTATCATCCTGAGAAGCGCATACGCACGACGCCTGCGACAAGGCCCGCGACACATTCTGGATGGCTGGTTTGTGCTGATAGCGGCTTCGACGGTTCTGACGAGACAACATCACCTGATTGATGTGCTCGGCGGCGCGGCACTTGGGTTGGCCTGTTGCGCGGTATTCCGACCGCGCAAGCGCGGCATGCTCGCCGGTTAGATGATTCTCGTCCGCCGCAGGGTCCTGGTCCGAGCGGTCTCTGGAAGGTCCGGCGCCCCGCCCACGGACCGCCGTGACGGACGGCGGCTCACTTCTTCAATGCCCCGACTCCCGCTACACTACCGCCCGTGCTTGATTGAGTCAGACCCATGAAAACATTCATTCACGAAGATTTCCTGCTCCAAAACGCCGTGGCCCGCGAACTTTACCACGAGCACGCCAAACAACAGCCCATTCTCGACTATCACTGCCACATTCCTCCGGACCAGATCGCCCAGAACAAGACCTTCCGCAATCTCTATGAAATCTGGCTGGCCGGAGACCATTACAAGTGGCGGGCCATGCGGTCCAACGGCGTGGCCGAGCGATTCTGCACCGGCGACGCTTCCGATTTCGAGAAGTACATGGCATTCGCCCGGACGGTGCCGCACACGCTCCGCAACCCGATGTATCACTGGACGCACCTCGAGCTGCTCCGCTACTTCGGCATTGACGACCTGCTGGATGAACTGTCGGCCCAGCACATCTGGGACCATGCCAACGCCGTGCTGGCCAACATGCCCGTGCATGAAATCCTGCGCAAGAGCAACGTCGCTGTCGTCTGCACCACGGACGACCCGGCCGACTCCCTCGAGCACCACCAGCAAATCCGCCGCGACGGCTCGCTGAAGACCCGGGTTTACCCCGCGTTTCGGCCGGACAAGGCTCTGACCGTGGACAATCCGTCGGTGTTCAACGAATGGCTCGGCCGGCTCTCGGCCGCCGCCAACATCGAGTGCAACAATCTGGCGAATCTGCTGGCCGCCCTGAAGAAGCGGCACGACTTCTTCCATGACCTGGGAGGGCGACTGTCGGATCATGGGCTGAGTTACTGCTACGCGGATGACTGCACGCAGGCCGAAGCCGAAGCTGCGTTCAACGACGCCCGCGCCGGACGCACTGTCGATCCAAGGATCGCCGACAGATTCCGCGCTTTCCTGATGATTTACTTTGGCCACCTCGACGCCGATCGCGGCTGGACCAAGCAACTTCATCTGGGCGCGCTGCGAAACAACAACACACGGTTGTTCGAGAAACTCGGTCCCGACATCGGCTGCGACAGCATCGGCGACTGGCCCCAGGCCCAGCCGCTGGCGAGATATCTGGCCCGACTCGACCGGGACAACCGACTGCCGCGAACGATTCTTTACAACCTCAATCCGGCGGACAACTACGTTTTCGCCACCATGATCGGCAACTTCCAGGACGGCGCCATCGCCGGCAAGGTGCAATATGGTTCGGGTTGGTGGTTCCTGGACCAGAAGGAAGGAATGGAGTGGCAGATCAACGCCCTGTCAAATCTTGGATTGCTGAGCCGTTTTGTCGGCATGTTGACGGACTCGCGCAGCTTCGTGTCCTATGCCCGCCACGAGTACTTCCGACGCATCCTCTGCAATATGATCGGGCGCGACGTCGTCAACGGCGAGCTGCCACACGATATCAAGCTCCTGAGCCAGATGGTGCGTAACATCTGCTTTGACAACGCCAGACATTATTTTGGCTTCGAACTCTGATGGCCCGCCGACCGCTCAGTCGGCCTTGGGTTCCAACGGGCGAACGGGCAACTGGGTTTCGCCGATCCGCAGGAATGACGGAACGAACGGGCTGTTGTAACCCATGAATCGCGGTGGACCGACAACCTCGAACCGGCCGGGGTTCTTGGCCAGCCATTGCCGCAGTTGCTCAATGCCGACGGCGAATCCCTTCTCATAGCCTCCTCGAACGGCGACCGAAAGCACCGTCTGCGCCGGCAGGTCGACAACTTCCACATCGCCCTGCCGCTCCGCGGTGCCCATCGCGGGATCTCCGTAGAGGAACGACATGGCCACAGGCTCCGACTGCCGGGAGTCCGCGTGCGGCGAGTACGTCAACTCGACCGGAGCAGTCATCGCGATGTCGTTCTTCTTAATGTGGCGGAACAGGGGCTGGAACATCGCGTTGGCGGTGCTTTCGCTCCCCGCGAGTGCCGTCACTCTGGCCGCGCGATAAGCCGGATATTCCTTGAGGATCACCTGCCCGACCGGACCGGGCGGAGGAAAACCAGCGGGCACTTTCGCCTCACGGATCATGAAGGGTCGCTTGACCTCGGATACACCGGTCTCGCGTCCAGCGTCGTCCACGGAAGCACCCGGGCTCGACTCCGGCACGGCCGCGCACGAAGCCACGCCAAACCAGGCCAACAGCGCAGAGGCGCGAATCACAAAGGAAGTTCGGGATTTCATCGGGATCTCCTTCAAAACCGCCCGGCCAAATGTCGCGCAGCCGCTCCGGGCGTCTCCATCCAGGCCAGGTTGGAGAAAACTCCGGAGCGGCTGTCGCGGCGAAAGAAAGCGCTTACGGAATCAATACGGTGTCAATGATATGAATCACGCCATTGCTGGCGCCGACATCGGCCGTCGTCACCGTCGCGCTGCCAACCATCACCTTGCCGTCGGCAACCTTCAGCGGCAGTTCCTTGCCGTTGACAGTCTTGACGCTCTGAAGACCGGCCACATCCTTGGCCATGGCCTTGGCACTGACCACATGGTAAGTGAGGATGGAGGTCAGCTTCTGCTTGTTCTCCGGCTTGAGCAGTTCAGCCAGCGTGCCCTCGGGCAACTTGGCAAAGGCCGCGTCCGTGGGAGCGAAAACGGTGAACGGTCCTTCGCCCTTGAGCGTGTCCACCAGCCCGGCCGCGGTCAGCGCAGCGGCAAGCGTCTTGAACTGCCCGGCGCCGACGGCGTCCATCACCGCTCCGAAGGACATTGTGGACACCGCCGTCGGCGCCGGGCAGTTC
>CAYSSA010000282.1:0-1067 GCA_964433485.1 uncultured Tepidisphaeraceae bacterium
AACAGGATCAGTCGCGCGTTTCCCGCAAGCTGCCGCACCGCGCGCACCGCGGATTCCGGCCGGCGCTCGATCGGCTCCGCCGAAGCAAGTATCGTGGCGAATCGTCCCCCGGCAAGATGATGGATCGCGTCGAACCAACTGCCGGTCGCCACAACCTCGGTCGCCGGCACAAGCTGAGCCAGCGTCGCCTGGATCTGCTGATCCGCGTCCGCCACCACCAGAATGCGCTCGCTCGCCAGACGGCATGTGGGGGGCTCCTGAAGCAAGGCGCGCAGTTCGTCGGCCGTCAACACCGGATCCTCCGAGGAGGTGATGCTCAATATCGGCTCCTCGCTCCGAATCGCTGACTCTGGCGGCGCGGCGGCGTCACAAATTGCCTCGGGTATCGCGACCGGCGGCATCGCCGCTGCCGGAGTGGTCGCCACGACTCGCGCCGCCGGTGCGGCCAGTCGATGCAAGCCGTCCGCCGAGACGATCCCGTCCGCTCCCAATTGCAGTGCGTCAGCGAGCACGCCCGCGCGGCCGTCCGTCTGCGCCAGCCAGACGTCCGTGTCCGGATAACGCGCCTTGATGACGGGTATGATCGCAAGCTCCTCGCGGTAGATTGACTGCAGGCTGAGGATCACCATGCAGCATTCCTCGGGTTTGCGGGCCAACTCGGCCATCGCCTGATAGGGGCACTCGGTTTCGAATGTGCTATGTCCGTCCTGGGCCAGTACAAGCAGCACCGCCTGCCGGCAGGCCGAGTTTCCAACCACGATGGCATGGCCGGAGTTTCGCGAGGATTGGAGGGCAAGGGATCCCATGTACTACTTCGGCTGTCCCATAATACTTTACACGCCGGGGCAAAGGGAAGCGGCTTTGGGCGGTAATATTTCGCGGCCCATCCGTTGCAGGTTGAGGGTTTGGGAAATTTGTAGGTTCTGAACCGCCGGTTGTGGGCGACCGATGGTCATGACCAGGTGGCCCGAAGTTGTGCGATTGCCCTGCACTCGGCCACGAGCTGCGCTGCCGTCTCCAGCGTGCCCATCGAGGAAGCGTCCGACTTGGCCTTGGCCGGCTCGGGA
>CAYSSA010000282.1:1184-3487 GCA_964433485.1 uncultured Tepidisphaeraceae bacterium
GTCGCATCGAAGACCACGGGGGCTCCGAACTCCCTCATCACCGCCAGTCCCGTCATGTCGTTCACAAGCTGGTTATAGCCGAAGAATGTTCCGCGCTCCGTCAGCATGACCTGGTGGTTGCCCGTTGATCGGACTTTTTCCACGGCGTTGCCCATCTCCCGCGGGGACATGAACTGCCCCTTCTTGATGTTCACGGTCTTACCCGTTCGGCCGCAGGCCAACAGCAGGTCCGTTTGTCGCGCCAGAAACGCCGGAACCTGCAGCACATCGACCACGGCGCCGGCCGCGGCGGCCTGTTCCACTTCGTGCACGTCGGTCAGCGCGGGCACTCCGACCTCCTCCTTGACGCGCCGCAGCACCGCCAGTCCGTCGGTCAGCCCCGGACCGCGGAAGCTCGAACCGGCCGACCGGTTCGCTTTGTCGAAACTTGCCTTGAATATGTACGCCAGCCCCAGCTCCCGGCAGCGGTCGCGCATGAATTGGGCGATCGACAGGCACTGCTCGGCCGATTCGATGACGCACGGGCCGGCGATGATGAACAGAGGCGCGCTCTCCGATCGTGTCAGTTCCGCAAGTGTCATGGCTCTGCCACAATAAACGGCACTCGCACCGGCAGCAAGTCGGCCGTCAGCGGCGTGAAGCCGGCCGCTTCGCCGTCGATCTGCACCGGGATCGGGCGGCTCGAGGTCACCTGGACATGTCTCCCGCGCGCATACACCGCACCCTCCTGCCGGGTATGTTCGCCGGTCATCATCGCCATCGCGTGCCGGATCAGATCACGGGGTGTTTCCGCCGGCAGGACCAGCACATCCAGAAGCCCGTCATCCGTGCGTGCGTGGCTCAGCAGGGGGAATCCCGTGCCATACTCTGGCGCATTGCCGATGAACACAATGGCCTGTTGCATCGACAGCACCTCACGCCCGTCGATGGCCACCGAGACCTCCGGAAAACCGTAGCTCCAAAGCGCGTTCCACGTTGGCCGCACATAGCTCAGGACGGAGATCGGTCCGCCACGCTGCCGGGCAAGCTCGTGGATGATCTGCCCGTCGGGACCGACGCCCGCCATGAGCAGGAAGATACCCCGAGGCGTGCAACCCACATCCACCAGGCGTATCCTGCCCCGTTGCAGTGCGCGCGGCAACTCCGACTCCACCCCTTGGTCTCGCCAGAGATTGCCCGTGTGAAGTGCCATCAGATTCGCCGTGCCCATGGGCACGATCGCCAGCGGAAACGGCACGACGTTCAGCCCCGCTCCCAGGGTGAAATCGACCAGCCGCTGGGCCACCTCGCGCAGCGTTCCGTCTCCGCCGACGCATATGGCGGCCGAGACTTTGTCCAGTCCCGGCAGTTCCGCGACATCGGCCTTGTCCAGCACCATTCGCGGATGCATGCCAAACGCTGCCAGCGTCCGTTCCAGTCGGCCGGCGATGGCCATGCCCCGGCCCTGGCCGGAAATCGGGTTTACGAATATCAACGTCTCTTTCATCGTTCACTCCGCTCGTCGCAACGCTTGGTCTGTTCCAAGGGTAACCTCTAGCGAAAGGACGATCCATGCGCCACCTCCTGGTCATTGCCGCTTTGATTATGCCGCTTTTTGCCAAAGCCGCCGAATCGCTGGCCGGTCGCAAGCCCAACATCATCTTCATTCTCACCGACGACCAGGGTTATGGCGATTTCTCCTGCCATGGCAATCCCGTTCTCAAGACGCCCAATCTCGACCGCCTGCACTCCCAGTCCCTGCGTTTTACGGATTTCCATGTCAGCCCGACCTGCGCCCCCACACGCTGTTCGCTCATGACCGGTCGCCATGAGTTCAAGTCGGGGGTCACCCACACCATCCAGGAACGCGAGCGCATGAGCCTCAAGGCCATCACCCTCCCGCAGGTGCTCAAGTCGGCCGGTTACACAACCGGTATCTTCGGGAAGTGGCATCTGGGCGATGAGGCGCCGTATCAGCCGGACCAGCGAGGCTTCGACGAGGTCTTCATCCATGGCGCCGGCGGCATTGGCCAGAGCTATCCAGGTTCCTGTGGCGATGCCCCCAACAATTCCTATTTCAATCCCGCGATCCTGCACAATCGCAAGTTCGTCAAGACGTCCGGCTACTGCACCGACGTCTTCTTTGCCCAGGCGATCAAGTGGATCGAGCAAGTCAGGGCCGAACCCGGCCGGCCCTTCCTTGCCTGGATCTCTCCCAACGCCCCCCATGCCCCGCTACATGTGCCCCCGGAGTACGAGGCGATGTACACCGGCAAAGTTCCTCAGAACGCGGCCAGGTTCTTCGGAATGATCGCCAATATCGA
>CAYSSA010000282.1:3517-4515 GCA_964433485.1 uncultured Tepidisphaeraceae bacterium
TTGCCAAACTTGATGAACTGAAGCTCGCCGAGAATACCCTGGTGATCTTCATGACTGACAACGGCGGCACGGCCGGCCTCAACGTCTTCAATGCCGGGATGCGCAGCGGCAAGAACACCGTCTACAACGGCGGTGGCCGCGCCGCCAGCTTCTGGCGATGGCCGGGCGCCATTCGGCCCGCCGACTGCGACCGCCTCACCGCGCACATCGACGTGTTTCCCACCCTGGCGGGTATTGCGGGCGTCCCGCTCAGGGATTCCGTCGCCGCGCAGGTCGAAGGCCGTTCATTACTGCCCCTCCTGGCCGACCCGAACGCGCCCTGGGCCGAACGCGTCCTTTTCAGCCACATGGGACGCTGGCCGAAAGGAAGTGCCGGGCAATCCAAGTATGCACATGCTTCCGTGCGGAGCGGACCATTCATCATGGTCTGTTCCAACAGGCAGAATCAGAGACAATGGCAGCTCTTCAATCTCACAACGGACCCCGGCGAGAAAGAGGACATCGCCGACCGGCATCCCGACATCGTTCGCCGTCTGGAGACCGCTTACGACCAATGGTGGGAGTCGGTCCTGCCCTGCATGGAAAACGAGAATGTCGTCGGCCCCAAGGTCAATCCATATCACGAACTCTACTGGCAGCAGTTCGGCCGAAATTGAGCGTCAACCGCGAGCCCAGAAAGCCAGCCATTGCGGGCGGAGCCGTGAAGTCAGGCAGGTTATTGAACCGGGCAATTCCAGGGCACTACATCATTTGCTTTATCATCTCTCCCGCGAACTCCGAACACTTGATCTTCGTGGCGCCTTCCATCAGCCGGGCGAAGTCATAGGTCACGGTCTTGGCGGCGATGGTTCGCTCCAGGCCCCTGAGGATCAGGTTCGCCGCTTCCTGCCAGCCCATGTATTCCAGCATCATCACGCCTGAGAGAATCACCGAGCCGGGGTTCACCACGTCCTGGTCGGCGTATTTGGGAGCGGTGCCGTGGGTGGCCTCGAAGACGG
>CAYSSA010000283.1:0-4393 GCA_964433485.1 uncultured Tepidisphaeraceae bacterium
CGTCATGCCCATCGCCAGCAGCATGACCGGCACGCCGCGGTTCAGGATGTCAATGAGGCTGCCGTAGAGTCGGCCATCACGGATGGTGAATTTGAAGAAGCCTGGAACGAAAAAGAAATCGAACACCAGCAGCAGCGCAAGTGCCAACAGCGGCCACACGATATGCGGCAGCGATCGGCCTCCGCCGACGGGGGCGGCGGGCAATGCGGGCTGAGGAAGGTTAGGTGGCTGGGTCATCTATGCTCACTTGCGATGGTGTGGAGAATGGCATGCTCTGAGATCTGCTCGCCCTGCAGCAAGCCCACGGACTTGCGGTCGCGCATGACCACGACGCGGTCGGCAATCCTGACCACTTCCTCCAGTTCCGAGGAGATGAAAAGGATTGCCATACCCTCCTTGCGGAGGTCTTCCAATAGTCTGGCGATTTCAAACTTGGCGCCCACGTCAATCCCGCGGGTCGGCTCGTCCAGAATCAACAGTCGCGGCTGCGACGCCAGCCAGCGGGCCAGAAGCGCCTTCTGCTGGTTGCCCCCCGAGAGCAGCTTGATCGGCTTTTCGGAGTCCGGTGTGGCGATCTTCAGGGCGGCGATGTACTTGTCGGCCAGTTGCTGCTGCCGCGCCCGGCCAATGCGACGAAACCAGCCCAGCCGGGCCTGCAACACCAGCACAATGTTCTCGCGGATGGACAGGTCGGGAATGATGCCGTCGAGCTTGCGGTCTTCGGGGCAGAAGCCAAAGCCGTGGCCGATCGCCTGCCGCGCCGAGGCAAGCCGCACCGGAACACCGTCGATGGTGAATTCTCCCCCATCCACCCGATCGGCTCCGAAGATCAGCCGTGCGGTCTCCGTTCGACCCGACCCCAACAGTCCGGCAAGCGACACCACCTCGCCCGGCGCGATGTCGATGTCAACCGATTCGACCGCGCCCGCTCGGGACAGTCCCCGTGCATTGACAAACGGCGCGCGGGACTGCCGCACGCCCGCCTCGCGCGTGTGAGACATGGCCGCGATTTCCGCGGGATCGCGCCCGACCATCCGACCAATGAGCTGCAAACGCGGAAGCTCGGCTGTCAGGTATTCGCCGACGAGCCGGCCATTTCGCAGCACGGTGATGCGGTCGGAGACTTCGTAAACCTGGTCGAGAAAATGAGTTACAAAAACAATACCCAGCCCCTGGCCTCGCAGGCTGCGCATCGAATCGAACAGCCGCTTGACTTCGTTCTCATCCAGACTGCTGGTGGGCTCGTCGAGAATCAGCACCTGGGCGTCAATGTCCAGCGCCCGGGCGATCGCGACCATCTGCTGGATGGCAATGGAGTAGGAGGCAAGCGGTTTGCGAACATCAATCGAGATGTCCAGCCGTGCCAGAGCCTTTTCGGCCCGACGGCGCATCTGGCCCCAGTTGATGAATCCTGCGACCAGTGGTTGCCGACCGAGGGCGATGTTCTCGGCAACCGATAGCGTCGGCACCAGATTGACCTCCTGGAACACGCAGGAGATCCCCAGTTCCTGAGCGTGTTTGGGGTTGCGCGGATCGAGCGGGTTCCCCCGCAGCAGGATCTCCCCGCCGTCGCGGGGATAGACTCCGGTAACTACCTTGATCAGCGTGGACTTTCCTGCGCCATTCTCGCCCATGAGGGCGTGAATCTCGCCGGCGCGAAGCGTGAAATCAACGTTGTCCAACGCATGAACGCCGGGAAACCGCTTGTGGATTCCACGCACGCACAGCAGAGGTTGAGGCGAAGTATCTGGCATAGGCCGCCGATCACAAGTGAAATCGGATGTCACGGGCTTCCATCCCGTATCAACGGTCCTTCTCGGACCAGAGCCGAATATACAAGGTGAGCGGCAATTGGAAAACAGCCGATCAGACTTCCGGAGCCGCGTCAGATAATTCATTGCGATGAATGCGCGCAATGGGTAGAATACCACGAGCCCGTGAACGGAGCAGTTGTTCCCCCGGCCATCGCCCGGCCGATATCGGAAGGAGCCGATATGCCACAAGCCTCCAGCACACTTCCTGATCCGCTGCGAAGTTCGACAGTGGATGCCGTTCCGAATGCCGACGAGATTCTGTCTCAATTGGCCGGGGATGAGATTGACCGCCTGCTGGCGGAGGCGGACGGTCCAATAGAACAGGCCGCCGCGCCGGTGTCTTCGCCAACTTCCAGCGCCAAACCAGCAACAAAGCCCATTGCGACCGCATCGGAAGCTTCCGCGGATGCGGACTTGAGCAGCCAGCTTGATGATCTGTTCAATGAACTGAACAGAGAAATCGAGTCCGTCGCGCCGGCCCAGACCGCCGCGGCGCCAGCAGAACCGGTGGCTGAGGCCCCAACCGAAGCCGCGCCGGTCCAGCCCGAAGCCGTCCCCGAGACACCCACGATCGCTGTCCGGAACGAGGCGACCGCCGCAGAGCAGACCAGCAGCGCGCTGGAACAAGATGTGCTGGCGGCAACCCAGTTGAGTAACGTGCCTGAACCGCCGCAACAGCCGCAGCCCTCGCAACAAGCCACGGCATCGGCCTCGCTGATTGAAGACCATCCCGCCGAGCCTTCGCTGTCACCGCTGCTTCGGCCTCTGGCTTGGGCCAGTGGCTTGTTCCCCGAGTCGGCCCTGGACTGGATGGGCAAGGTGGCCATCCTCACAACGATCAACGCAATCGTGATTTTCGCCTATCTTCTGATTCGCGGTCATTGACGTGCAAAGCATGGCCTTCAGACGCTCGCGGTCGGCGAACGAGGCGCGATCGCCGCCGCCATCCGTCCGGTCAACCCGCGTTGCCGCCGATGGGAGTAGAACTCGTCGCAATCCCGGAATGTACAGCGGTCGCTGACGTCGATCCGGTGCGGTGGGATTCCGGCGGCCTGAATCTGCATCCGGGCGGCCTGACGCAGATCCACAAGGCCCTTGCCGCCCGCAAGTGGCCGTACAGGTGCTGCGTCTCCGAAGAGCCGCCGGAATTGGTCCAGCACCTCCGCGCCTACCTCAAATGCGTCGAATCCAATGCAGGGACCGATCGCGGCCAGCAATCGGTCCGGCGTACAGCCCTTCCCGGACAGCCACGACAGGGCATTCGGCAATACCCCTCCAACGATACCCCGCCAGCCCGCATGTACGGCCGCCACGACCGTACCGGCGTCATCCGACAGCAACACCGGCACGCAATCGGCCACACGCACGGCGACAGCGCATCGGGGATCGGATGTCGCCACGGCGTCGGCCTCGCGGGTCGGTTGGTCGGCGGTTTCCCACGTCACAGGGATAATGTCACGACCATGCACCTGTGATACCGTGACCAGCCGGCGTGAAAGCATTCCCGCCGCATCCAGCCAGCGGCTGTGGTTACGCCGGATGTTCTCCGCCGAATCCCGCAATTCGCCACCGGACGGGTTCCCGAGATTGAGCGAATCAAATGGCGCGGAACTGACACCGCCCAGTCGCGTGGAGAACGTGTGCGGCACACCTACCTTGGCCAGCAGGGACGATTGGTAGAAGACCACGCCATCCGTGGAGCAAATTCGTTCCATCATGTTCCTGATCCTACCGCATCGGCATTGACGATGGTAAATTGGCGCGTAAGTTCAGGAGCAACCATGCCTTTTAGTCGCAATCCTCGCATCGCGGTATTCCCCGGCCAGTTCGACCCGATTACCTATGGCCACCTCGACGTCATTCGGCGAGGCGTGAAACTGTTCGACGAGTTGATTGTTGCCGTGGGTCAAAATCCCGAGAAGCGGGAGTTGTTCTCGCTTGACGAGCGGCTGCACATGATCAGCGAGCTGTTGGCCGATATCCCCGGCGCCAAAGCCGCCCGGTATGACGGTCTGACAGTTGACTTTGTTCGATCGGTCAATGCGACGGTGATCCTGCGAGGCATCCGCGATGCATCCGACCTGCGATATGAATTCCAACTGGCGATGGCAAATCGTGCAGTGGGCGGAGTAGAAACGGTTTTCATCATGACCGGCGAACAACATGCAATGACCTCCAGCAGCCTCATTCGCCAGGTTGTCGCTCTTGGAGCCGGAGTCGACAAGCTGGAACCTCTTGTTCCGCCGAATGTTATCGCGATGCTGAAGCGGGTTCATCTCTCGCCTGGCAGGCCGCGTTTGACCATCGACACTCCGGTCTCATAAGCCACTCGGCGTCAAATCGGGGAATTTTGGAAATTTATTAAAGCCCGGTGGAAATTGCTTGAATAAAAACCTGCCTCAGGTCATACTATACGTCAGCATGCGGTGCTTGGCGTGTGCCGGGCACTTGGCTTGTGGAAAAGAGCGCTTCGGCGGTGTTCGCCGAGGCCGATAAGGTTTGTCGCGGAGCAGCAGAGAAACGTGGTGACGTCTGGTCAGCCCACCGGGTTGAACCGACACAGCAATCATAAATAATCC
>CAYSSA010000284.1:0-4383 GCA_964433485.1 uncultured Tepidisphaeraceae bacterium
CGATGCTTCCGCTTGAGTCTGTTCGCCTCATGAGCACCAGCGACATCCTCTTCAACCCATCCCGATCACCTTGACTCATCTCAACCCGGGTTTCCTCCATCCGTCGCTTGCAACCGGACATTTCTATCCGGCTAAGACCGGACATTACCATTCGGCCGCGACATCTGGGCGAAACGCCTCTTGGCTGCGGCATCGACTGTGCCTAGAATGCCCTTCCGACCATGGAACTCCTCTTATCCATCGCCCTGTTCACCGCGTTTGGAGCGGCCTTTGTCCTGATCAACCTTTGTGTTGGTTATGTCGCCCGCCCCAGCGTGCCGCATCCGGAGAAACTCGCGGCCTATGAATGCGGCGAACCGGCCATTGGTTCGAGCTGGGTACAGTTCGATCTGCGCTTCTACATCGTGGCCCTGGTCTTCCTCGTGTTCGATGTCGAGATCGCCCTGTTCTATCCATGGGCCGTCGCCTGGGGTTCGGCGGCCGACCTGGCCCGGCAATATGGCATGGAGATCTTCAGTCTGCGCCTGGTGGGACTGATCGACATGCTCTTTTTCTTCGGGGTTCTGCTGGTCGGCTTCGCCTATCTCTGGCGGTTTGGCTACCTTGACTGGGTGCGTTCGGCTGCCACTACCAGCATTAAGGCGGATTATCGGCCCGGTATCGACCTGTCACGCCAAGCCCGGCTGGATCGCGAGATCTGAGTCGGCGCGGACTCTGTTTCTCAAGCCTCATGCCCCGCTGACCGATAATGAACCGGGACGACGTGTCTATGGCAATACAGCTCATATGCCCGGTACTCAAATGCCGCAAGCTCTTGACGGTACCCGAGGATGTTCGGGGCAAGATCGTCAAGTGCCAGTATTGCCAGACCACCTTTCGCGTGCCTGAAGCCAGCAAACGACATCCGGTGGTGGCCGATGCCGTAGGCGCCAAGCCAGAGAAGTAGTCCCTGTCTTTCGCCGGCCGCCAGCGCCGAACATAGATTCTCCTCATCTTGACACCCTGAAACCGCCCCGATACAACGCCATCTCCACGTTGGGTTGGAGCCGCCCGTCCACCACCGTGGGGTACGATTACACAGGCTGCTGTCGGATGGCTATGTCCCATTTCCTTTCTTCATTTCCCGCCACCGCGGTGCCCGGCTCGGGGCGAACTTTCTTCCAGACAGTGGTTTTTGGCGCCTCGCCGGAACGACTGCCATGGTGGCTGGAAATGGCCTGGAACCTGGCGCTGATCGCTGCCCCCGTCCTGGTGCTGGTGATCCTCATCGCCATGCTGGGCATCTGGGCCGAGCGAAAGGTATCGGGGCACATGCAGGCGCGAATCGGGCCCAATCGCGTCGGACCCTTCGGCATCCTCCAATCCCTCGCCGATGGCATCAAACTCCTTGTCAAAGAAGACCTTGTGCCAAAGGACGCGGACAAGCCCCTGTTCCGCCTTGCGGTTTACGTGGCCTTCGCGCCGGTGTACGCGGCTTTCGCCGCGCTGCCCTTCGGCCCGCAGATGACGTTCGAGCCGAGACTCAACGTTGGCGTCTTTTACGTTCTGGCCGTTCTCTCCGTCGAGGTCATCGGAGTGATCCTGGCAGGCTGGGCGTCCAATAATAAATGGTCCGTCTACGGTGCCATGCGCGAAGCCTGCCAGATGGTTTCTTATGAAATACCGTTGGGCATCTCCATCATCGTCGCGGTCATGACTGCCGGTACGCTGAATCTGGTTCAGGTCAGTCACATGCAGGGTGGCGGCCTGCACACCTGGCTGATCTTCCGCAATCCGTTTGTGTTTGCGGCGTTCGTGGTATATTTCATCGCCAGCCTTGCCTCCAACAAGCGGGCGCCGTTTGATCTGCCCGAATCCGAATCGGAATTGGTCGCGGGATATCTTACTGAATATTCAGGACTTAGGTGGGCGCTCTTCTTCTTCGCCGAGTATGCCGCAATGTTCACGGTCGGGGGCATTCAGGCCGCACTTTTTCTCGGTGGCTGGAACGATCCCTTCGGGCTGATCGGTTATTACTACCACAAGTTCACCGAAGACCCCGGCCAGTGGAACACCGTGGGGCTGGTGATCTTGAATTTCATCGGCTGCGGCATCTTCATCACCAAGGCATGCCTGATCATTTTCGTGCAGATGTGGTTGCGTTGGACTTTGCCGCGGCCGCGAATTGACCAAGTGTTGTATATGTGTGTAAAGGTATTGCTGCCAATGAGTTGCGTGCTTCTGTTGGGCACGGCGTTTTGGCAGTTGTTTGTGACGGATCCCGCCGGTGTTCCCTGGCGCGACTTCAATCCGCTGAGCTTTGCCTCATGGAAATCGGCCGGTTCTGCGGCATCGGCGATGACAGTTGTCGTGATGACAATGATCGGACTGGGCGTGAGCGGGTCGCTGGCCTTGTGGATTGTGTATGCCATCAGCGGATTCAAGAACAATAAACTGCGGCTGAGCGACCCCTCCCCGATCGTGGATGACAGGGCCGACGCGGTTGAGGCACAAGGATGATTGGTTTGATTGCACAATCCGATTCCTCAATGCTGGGCGCTGTGCTTTTCTGGGTCTGCGCTTTGGCGGCGGGCGGTTCGGCGCTGGGTGTGGTGATATCGCGGAACATCGTTCGCACCGCCGTATGTCTGATGTTCACGCTGCTGAGTGTGGCTGGATTGTATCTGCTGCTGGCGGCTGAGTTTCTGGCGGCGGTGCAACTCGTGGTATATGCCGGCGGCACACTTATTCTGATTATCTTCGGCGTGATGCTGACAAGTAAATCCCCGTTTGTGCGCCTGACCGCCAAGCCGGCCGAGGTAGCCGGCGCGGTGGCGATCGCGCTGGTCTTGATGCTGGGGATTTCCTGGGGAATCCTGCATGTGAAATACGACTCGAGGGCCTTGTCGGTCGGAACGTATCCCATGGAGCAGCTTGGAGTTGTGTTGCTTGGTGATTTTCTTATACCGTTTGAGATCATCAGTGTGCTGCTGTTGCTGGTGATGATTGGGTCGGCCTATCTGGCGAAGGGTCGAAAAGAAGCGACGAAGGGGGTAAACCTGTGATTTCCATGCTGGGTGCTGGTTACGTCATCGGACTTCAGCACTACCTGCTGCTGGCGGCGTTCTTGTTTGTATGCGGGATTGCGACGATCCTGACCAAACGGAATGCGATCGGCATTCTGATGGGTGTGGAACTGATCTTGAACGCGGCCAACGTCAACCTGGTGGCGTTCAACCGGTTTTCGCATGGCGCATCGTCGGCCGGCGGGATGCTCCTGCACGGTCAGGTATTCGCGTTGTTTGTGATCGTTCTGGCGGCGGCCGAGGCGGCCGTGGCGCTGGCGATTTTTTTGAACTACTACAACAACTTCTCGACGATCGACGTGGAGAAGGCGGCGAATTTGAAAGGATAGTGGGTAGTCGCCGGTGGGTAGTCGGCTGTGATTCAGCCGCCGACTATTGACAAGCGACCATCAACTGCTGTTTATGCCCGGTCCCGCACTACTACTTCTGATTGCCACGCTCCTGCCACTGGCATCCTTTGTGATCCTGGTGTTTGCGGGCAAGCGTATGGGCAAGCCGCTGGCCGGGTGGGTGGGCACGGCAGCGATCTTCTGCAGTTTCATCTGCTCGATCGTGGCGATGATGCTGTGGATTGGAGGAGGCAAGTATCACGCGCCGGGGATTCCGCAGGCGATTGACTGGGGCATTGAGAAAGCGCCGATCGAATTGCCGCTGAAGTGGGTGCCGGTGGGTTCGGGCATCGGTCAGACGAACGCCGGTTATCTGGACATCGGGATCTACGTGGATTCGTTGACCATCGTGATGTTTGCGATGGTGACGCTGGTTTCGACGCTGGTACATGTGTTCTCCACGGCGTACATGGCGGAAGACAAGCGGTTTGCTCGGTTCTTCACCTATCTGGGGCTGTTTTGTTTCTCGATGCTGGGGTTGGTGCTGGGCAGCACGATTCTGCAGTTGTTCATCTTCTGGGAGTTGGTGGGTCTTTGCTCCTACCTGCTGATCGGATTCTGGTACGAGAAGAAATCAGCCAGCAACGCGGCGATGAAGGCGTTCATCACCAACCGCGTTGGGGACCTGGGATTCATCATTGGTTTCGGGATCCTGGTCTACCACGTGGGCAACGCGAGTCTGCCGGAAGTCTGGCGGATTCTCGATACGACCAAGATGACGGCGATGGGCATCGAGCTCAGCAGCGGGGTCTGGTTCACGCCTGCGCTGCTGACGGTGATGGGCATCGGGCTTTTCTGCGGGGCGATGGGCAAGAGCGCCCAGTTCCCGCTGCATGTGTGGCTGCCCGATGCGATGGAAGGCCCGACGCCGGTGTCGGCGCTGATCCACGCGGCGACGATGGTGGCGGCCGGCGTGTATCTTGTCGGGC
>CAYSSA010000285.1:0-4275 GCA_964433485.1 uncultured Tepidisphaeraceae bacterium
CTGCATGTCGTATGTGCCGATGCCCCCGTCGGAACGTCCGACGTAGAGGTCGTAGGTCGTGCCGTTGGAATAGTTGTTGAACGTGCCGCCGGTCTGACGGAGATAGCCCGTGCCGGCGCGCCCGACGTTGGCGTCGTGCGGTTCCAGGGAACCCGCACTCAGCAGCAGGTATCCCGCTTCCCCGGCATCGTCGCCCAGCGTCAGCACGTCACAGTAGGCCGTGCTGCCGGTCCCAATGGTGACGAAGTTGTTCGGGCCGCAGTAGGCATCGATCGACGCCGCACTGCCTGTTGGCAACGACTGCGGATTCCAATTGGTTGCCGTGAACCAACTGTAGTTTCCGGAGCCGTAGTTATTGGTCCAGTCATGCGCCAGTGCCCGACCGCCCAAGTGGCTCAGCACCGCCGCCGCCAGAATCGCCGCCGCTCGCGCTCTTCTCCCGACCATGATGTGCTCCTCCGGGGCCGCTGACAGCCCCAATTGCCCCTGATCTATAATAACTCTCGTCTCAAACGGAACGAAACAAAAAACGCCCACGCGGTCGACACTTTCGATCCCGGCCGTTCATCGCCAGGTTGCAGAGGCCCAACATTGCCTTATGATGCCCCCCATGCAAGTTAAACTGCTCGATCTGACCCCGCAGTACGCGGCCCTTCGCGAGGAAATCCGCAAAGCCATTGATGACGTCTGCGACCCGCAGGCCTTGATTCTTGGTCCAACGGTGGAGCGCTTCGAGGCCAACCTGGCACGCTACTGCGGCACCCGCCACGCCTTGGGCGTTTCCAGCGGGACCGACGCTATCCTCTGTGCGCTCATGGCTTTAGGAATAGGTCCGGGCGATGAAGTCATCTGCCCCTCCTTCACCTTCTTTGCTACCGCCGGGTGCATCGCCCGTACGGGTGCCAAGCCGGTCTTCGCCGATATCCAAGCCGATACGTTCAACATCGATCCGCTCGACATCGAGCGCCGAATCACCCCAAGCACCAAAGCCATCATGCCGGTTCACCTCTATGGCCAGGTGGCCGACATGACAGCGATCAATGAAATCGCTCGGCGACATGGCCTCAAGGTCATCGAGGATGCCGCGCAGGCGATCGGAGCTAAACACCATGGCAAGCGCGCCTGTTCCCTTGGCGATGTTGGCTGCCTGAGTTTCTATCCGACCAAGAACCTCGGGGCCTTGGGAGACGCCGGGGCCATCATCACCAACGATCCGGAACTCCATGAAAAATGCAGACTTATGCGCGTCCACGGTTCGGGTCATCAGTACTTCCATAAGTTTGTCGGCGGCAACTTCCGCCTCGACGCAATTCAGGCGGCCGCCCTTGATGTCAAGCTGAAGTACCTCGAGACTTGGCACGAGGGAAGGCGTCGTAACGCGGCCATTTACGATGCCGCGTTCACCGGATCGCCGGTCAAAGCACCGCCCATCGCCCCTGGCAACTGGTCAGTCTACAACCAGTATGTTGTTCGCGTGAGCAATCGCGATCAGGTCAAAGACAGATTAGCCAAGGCCGGCGTCGGCAGCGCTGTTTACTATCCTCTCGGCCTGCACGAGCAGGAGTGCTTTGCCTATCTCGGAACTGCGAAGGGAAGCTTACCGGTGACCGAACAAGCCTGTCGCGAAGTATTGGCACTTCCCGTCTACCCCGAACTGAAGGAAGCCGAAGTGCGCTATGTGGCCGAGCAGGTTCTTGCGGCGGTCCGGTAATTATGAAATCCTGGCAGGCATGAAGCCTCGTAGGTCCAATAGCCGATAGGGCCTGTGGAGCCGATTGGTTTGTGAGTGACACCTCGGGTTCGGTAACCTCATTCGAGCAGAACCTCGAGTCGCGGTTGGCAGAGTTGCAACAGCAGCTTGACCTGGTTCGACAGCAACTGGTCGAATCACAACGCCTGGCGACCATCGGGACCATCTCCGCTGTCGTCGCCCACGAGTTTAACAACCTCCTTACGCCCATTGTCAGCTACAGCCAGTGCGCACTGCAGTCGGTTGAGCAGGATCAGCCGGACATGGAGCTGATTCGCAAGGCGCTGGCCAAGTCCTGTGCGTTGGCCGACCGGGCCGGCAAGATCTGCCACTCGATGCTGGGCCTTGCGCGCGGGCACCCGGTGCCGCAACCCGTTTCCGTACAACAGATTGTGGATGAAACGCTGCTGGTTCTGGCCCGTGATCCGTCCAAGGACGGCATTGCCCTTCGCGTACAGGTGGAACCTGGTCTGAAGGTGCTGGGGGATGCCGTCCAGCTCGAGCAGGTGCTGCTCAACCTGCTGATTAACGCCCGCCAGGCCATGCTTGGCAAAGGCGGCGCGCTGACCATCAAAGCCACCGGAACAGAAGGGGGCGCTGAGGTCAAAATCCAGGTGATTGACACCGGACCGGGCATTCCGCCGCGAATCCAGGCGAAAATCTTCGAGCCGTTCTTCACCACCAAGGGCACCGCCCGTAAAGGCGAGAATCGCGGTACCGGACTCGGGTTGCACATCTGCAAAGAGATCATCGAACAACACCGAGGTCGAATCGAATTCCATAGCGAATCGGGAAAGGGAACCACGTTTATCGTGGTACTGCCGGCTGCGGGAACAACCGATTCGGCGGCCATATCACCTTCGTCGCCGTCCGCGTGATCCTTCCCAAATGCGACTTGTTCCCCGACGGCGGTGTTTCATCGGTCTGGTCGGCGGCATTGGGTCCGTGTGGTTCCGGTTGCGTCGATGGGTCTTTTTGTAATCGCGTCCGGGTATCGCGATGGACAGGGGACCTGAACCAGTGGATGATTGCCTAAGATCATGACCACCGCGGAGATATCGCATGGAAGAAGTCTTGAACCGCATCGAAGAGCTCGCCTGCACGCCCGTTCTGCTGGTGGCCACGGATTTCGATGGCACCTTGGCGCCGATTGTCAATGATCCGGCCTTGGCGGAAGCTCGCCGGGAGTCCATTGTGGCGCTGAAGGCGCTGGCCGAGATGCCACAAACCCATGTGGCGGTCATCTCCGGGCGATCGTTGGCCGATCTTTCCAAACGCCTGCGCGACGCCGAAGATGCTCATCTGGTGGGTAGCCATGGCAGCGAATTTGAGGCCGGATTCGCGTCAAGTCTGTCGCCGGAGGCGATGGCGCTGCGGCAGAAGCTGCTGGACCTTGCGGGCCGCATTTCGGCCAGTCTGCCGGGGTCGATGCTGGAGCCCAAGCCGGCCGGAGTGGCCTTTCACTATCGCAATGCCGAGCCCGCGGGCGCTGGTGAAGCCCTGAAGGAACTATTGGCCGGCGTGGAAAGACTGCCTGGGGTCCACGTTCGTCATGGCAAATTGGTGGTGGAATTGAGCGTGATACGGACCGACAAGGGCGCGGCGCTGAGTTCGTTGCGGCAGCGGCTCGGGGCGTCCGCAGTGGTGTATTTCGGCGATGACCTGACGGACGAGGATGCTTTCGCCACGCTGACCGGACCGGATGTGGGCGTCAAGGTGGGCTCGGAAGCGTCGGCCGCCCGGCACCGGGTTGCGGACACGGCGGACGTGGCGCGTATGCTGGCGTATCTTGCCGAGCGACGCAGCGCATGGCTGGCCGGGTCGGACGCCGTTGCCATAGAACACCATTCGCTATTATCGGACCAGCGGACCTTTGCGCTGGTGGCCCCGGGCGCGCGGGTATCGTGGCTGTGTCTGCCGCGGCTGGATTCCGCCGCAGTGTTTGCCGAGTTGCTCGGCGGTCCGGCGGCGGGGTACTTCCAGATCTGTCCCGCGGAGGGTGGCGGCGAGCCTCGACAGCAATACATGGGTTCATCGTTCGTTCTCTGCACCAGTTGGGCGGACCTGCGCGTCATAGACTACCTGGACTGCTCAGCGGGTCGGCCTTTCCAGCGCGCGGGTCGCACCGATCTGGTACGGGTGATCGAGGGCAGGGGGCGGGTGCGCATCACGTTCGCGCCGCGGCTGGATTTCGGCTCGCTTCAGACCCGTTTGCGCGTAACCGATACCGGGCTGGAGATCGCGGGCGCCGTTGAACCTTGCGTGCTGGTGGCGCCGGGAATCCGCTGGACTGTGCGACAGGAGGGACCGCACGACACGGCGATGGCCGAATTGAATATCGCCGGCCTGCCTGTGGTGTTGGAACTCCGCCACGGCACGGCGAACCTGGGACCGGGCACCATACCGGAGAGCCGCCGGCGCGAGCAGACGAATCGGTTCTGGGAGTTGTGGGCCCGTTCGCTGCAGGTGCCTCCGGCATACGCCGACCTGGTGCTCCGCAGCGCCTTGACACTGAGGGCGCTGTG
>CAYSSA010000286.1:0-1144 GCA_964433485.1 uncultured Tepidisphaeraceae bacterium
CGTTGTCCATCAGGAACCTCCCCGCGGGAGAGTCCTTTTTGATGTCGCCGGCCGGGGAAATGTGGTCGGTGGTAACCGAGTCGCCAACCATCACAAGCACCCTGGCGCCAACGATCGGCTGGATTGGGCGCGTCTGCTTGCCAAGCCCAGTGAAGAACGGCGGCTCCTGGATGTAGGTGCTCGTGGCGTCGAACTCGAACAGCTCTCCGCCTTTGACGGGAATCGCGTTCCACTGCTGATTCTTCTCACCGACGCCGGAGTACTGCCGCGAGAACATCTCCGAGGAAATGCTGTCGCGCATAGTCGCCTGGACTTCCCCAGCCGTCGGCCAGATATCACGCAAATACACCGCCTTGCCGTCCTTGCCGATGCCAAGCGGTTCGCTGGCCAGGTCGATGTCCACCGTGCCCGCCAGGGCATACGCCACCACCAGAGGCGGCGACGCCAGATAATTCGCCTTGATGTGCGGATTGATCCGGCCCTCAAAGTTCCGGTTGCCCGAAAGCACTGAGGCCACAAAAAGATCGCCGGCCTCAATCGTCTTACGCACGTCTTCCGGCAGCGGACCGGAATTGCCGATGCAGGTCATGCAGCCGTAACCGACCGTGTTGAATCCCAGCGCGTCCAGGTATGGAGTCAGCCCGGCCTTGTCGAAGTACTCGGTGACCACACGCGAGCCCGGAGCCAGCGAGGTCTTCACATGTGGTTTGGACCTCAGTCCTTTCTCAACTGCCTTCTTCGCCAGCAAACCGGCCGCCATCATGACGCTCGGGTTTGAGGTGTTCGTGCATGAGGTGATCGAAGCGATGACAACGTCGCCGTGTCTGAGTGACACCTGAGGCGCGCCCGTGGGCCGGGAACCCTGCTCAACGACCGGCGACGGCCTCTTGGATGCCTTCTGCGCCTCCTCGAACGCCTTCTGATACGATGCGCGAACCTTGGGCAGTTCCACGCGGTCCTGCGGTCGCTTCGGACCGGCAAGGCTGGGAACAATCGTCGAGAGATCAAGTTCGACCCTCTCGCCGAATACCGGCTCGGTATTGTCTTGCCGCCACAGTCCCTGCTCTTTGGTGTAGCGCTCAACCAAGTCCAGCAGTTCGGCGGGGCGACCGGTCAGCCGCAGGTAGTCCATCGTCTGCTGGTC
>CAYSSA010000286.1:1176-4181 GCA_964433485.1 uncultured Tepidisphaeraceae bacterium
CCGGGGCCATGTTGGCAATGGTCGCCCGGTCTGCCAGTGACATGCTGGCCAGCCCTTCTCCGTAGAACTCGACGAACTTGTCCACGACGTTATGCTTCCTCAGAATCTGCGTGATCGTGAGCACGAGGTCCGTGGCCGTTGCGCCTTCAGGCAATTGGCCGTGAAGGCGGAAGCCCACGACCTTGGGCATGACCATGTAGATGGGCTGACCGAGCATGCAGGCCTCGGCCTCGATGCCGCCAACGCCCCAGCCGACCACGCCCAGCCCATTGATCATGGTGGTATGCGAATCGGTGCCGACCAGCGTGTCGGGGAAGGCAACGCCGTCGCGGGTCTGAACCACCTTCGCCAAGTGTTCGAGGTTCACCTGATGAATGATGCCGGTGGAAGGCGGCACCACGGAAAAATTCTTGAACGCCTTCTGGCCCCACTTGAGAAACTCGTATCGCTCGCGGTTGCGCTCAAACTCCTTGCGGGTGTTGTTGAGCAGGGCCAGCGGGTTGGCGTATTCATCCACCTGCACCGAATGGTCAATCACCAGATCCACGGGAACCAGCGGGTTGATGCGCTGCGGGTCCCCGCCCATACGCTTCATGGCGGCCCGCATGGATGCCAGATCAACCACGCACGGCACCCCGGTGAAATCCTGTAGAATGACTCTGGCGACCTTGAACGGCACCTCGTCTTGGTCCGAACCATCGGGCTTCCAGTTGGCCAGCCGTTTGACGTCATCCGATGTAACTTCGAACTCGTCAAGGTTGCGCAGTGCTGATTCAAGCACCACCTTGATCGAGTAAGGCAACCGAGCGATACCGCCTAAGCCGGCCTTCTCCAACACCGGGAGGCTGTAGAACGTCAAGTCGCCCATGCGCGAAGACAGTCGGCATTCCGCTCCAAAGAGATTCTTGCTGTTGGCCATAAGCCTGGAAATTCTAGGGACTTGGCCAGCAGCCCACAAGGCGTTGCGCAACCGGCCGAAAACCGGAAATCGGAGTTTCGGGTCCGATGGAAAGCCTCCCTCCAGTTGATCTTCCAGCTTCTGCATCGGAGGTCGCTTGCGCTTTTCTGAAGGGGAACAAACTCCAGAGATGCGTCAACTTGTACGCCATTCAAACGTAAGGTATGGTGATAACTTGAGTTCAGTTCTGGTCAGCATCTTTCCATTAAATGGACCGCTTTGGCCGATAAGCAGACAGTAACCGTGCTGCACCCAGCGGCACCCAAAGGTGTGACATGATTGAATGTCTTGAGGAACGCAGGCATCTGGCCATCACGCTCGCCAATGGCATTCTGAACATTCCCGGCACGCCCAGGAGCGACGTCATCGTCACACGCATCGCCGGAAAGAGTCTGGTCGTTACGCTCAATGCGGTCAATTCCAAGTATCCCCTGACCAAGATCCGCGGCGTAGTCATCAACGGAAACAACGGCAATGACTTCATCGCCCACGGAGCGGGCGCCATACCGGCAAAGATCATCGGTGGCTCAGGTCACGACACACTTTCCGGGGGACTCGGCGATGACACCATTATCGGAGCGGCCGGTAATGATCGGATCTATGGGCAAGCGGGAGACGATCTGCTCGACGGCGGACTGGGCGACGATGTCATCGGCGGCGGCCCCGGCTCAGACACCGTCACCTACGCCGACCGCAGCCGTTCCGTCTCAGTGGACCTTGGGGAGGGCGTGGGGGGCGAAACCGGCGAGTCAGACCAGTTGACAAGCATCGAGAACATCATTGGCGGCGCCGGCAACGATATCCTTCGCGGCGACAGCCAGAACAACCTGATTCGCGGCGGCCCCGGCGACGATACGATCACCGGTCAATCCGGCCAGGATAGCCTCTACGGCGACGCCGGCGACGACTTCTTTGATTCAGCGGATGAGCAGTCCGACACGGTCGACGGGGGCGATGGCTACGACACCGCCTACTACGACGGCGAGATCGATCTGCTGATCAGCATTGAGAACGCGGAAGGCGGCTACGAGGTCTGATTTGCCGGATCCGGCATCCTCATGCCGTCTGAGGTCGCGCTGCGGCCAATTCGTTGGCCTCCTGTTGCATGCGCCACAATACGTGGATCGAATTCAAGCCCACATAGAAATAGCCACTGGCAAAAATGAGCAGGAAAGGCGCCGCAGCGACGCCATAGCCGTAGTAGATGCTGATCCAGAGGCAGCAGACCATGTAGCAGCCGAAGGCCAGCTCGATGATGGGCATCGACAGCCGCTTGAAGGTGAAGACGCGCAGGGCCTGATATTTCTTAGCCAGGGTACCGGTTTGCCCATATTTGGGCGTGCGAACGAACTCGCTGTGCTTCTCGCGCCGAAGGGCACCCGCGATGGCCTCCAGCACGCCCTTGGCGTTGATCAGGCTCATTCCCACGCCCAGCGCCATCAGAAACGGCACATAGCACAAGGTGCGCCAGGTGGCTTCGCGCCCGAACAACTCTCGCTGCCCATACACAAAGAACATGCTGGCCGAGCAGGTGGCGAGGATGAACATGCTGGCCGTGAAGATGTGCTGGCTGAACTGATAATGCTTGAACGGGCTGATGGCGTAGAAGAAAGTCGGATACATCATCAGGGTGATGATGACCATAAGGGGATAGACAATCGTATTGGTCAGATGGAAGAACGCCTCCATCTTGATCCGCCGGGAGATGTTCCGGGCCCTGAGAATTCTGGGCAGGAGCTTGATTGCCGTCTGAAATCCGCCCTTGGTCCAGCGGTGAGCCTGGGCCTTGAAGGCGATGATCTCGGGCGGCAGTTCGGCCGGGGCGCAGAATTGCGGCAGATATACGAACTGCCAGCCCTTGAGCTGGGCCCGATAGGATAGATCGAGGTCTTCCGTAATGGTGTCGTGCTGCCAGCCGCCGGCATCGTCAATTGTCGTTCGCCGCCAGACGCCCGCCGTGCCGTCGAAATGCATGAACCGGCCGGAGCGATTACGGGCGGTGTGTTCGATGACGAAGTGCCCGTCAAGGAACATCGCCTGGCTCTTC
>CAYSSA010000287.1:0-298 GCA_964433485.1 uncultured Tepidisphaeraceae bacterium
CAGATCAACGGCACCAGCGGATATGAGGAAGCAGGCGCGCAGGGACTGATCGCCGGAATCAACGCGGTTCAATATGTGGCCACCGGTCAGGCGACGTTTGTTCTCCGGCGAGACCAGGCCTACGCGGGGGTGCTTGTTGACGACCTGGTTACCAAGCCTCCCCTTGAGCCCTATCGGATGTTCACCAGCCGGGCCGAGCATCGGCTTCACCTGCGCAATGACAATGCGGACCTGAGGCTGACGGAGATCGGTCGCCGGATCGGCCTGGTGGACGATGTTCGCTGGAATCGGTTTCTCG
>CAYSSA010000287.1:308-3071 GCA_964433485.1 uncultured Tepidisphaeraceae bacterium
AGAGCATGGATCAGGCCATGAGCCTGCTGCGAGCGACCCGCGTCGAAAATGTTTCGGCGCTTGACTGGCTGCGCAGGGCCGAGTCCAACTGGACGGCGCTCAAGGCCCGCATCGCCGAAGCCGGCGCCATCTCCGATGACGTGGGCTTCCGGATCGAGGTGGCAGTCAAGTATGACGGCTACATTTTAAGACAACAAAGGCAGATTGAGCAGGCCGCCCGCCTTGAGGCAAAGACCATTCCGCCGGATCTGGACTACTCGCAAATCAGCGGCCTGCGAAATGAAGCACGCCAGAAACTCGCCCGATTCGCACCGCGCAGCCTTGGGCAGGCATTGCGCATCAGCGGCATCACGCCGGCGGACGTGATGGTCATGGCTATTCACCTTGAACGGGGACTGGCCGCCAGGCCCGCAAGTTGAGGGTGGAACGATCCTCGGGCCATCGGTCGGCCAGAGTTGGCGGCATCATTTACCCATCTTAACGCCCGTCCATGCGTTTTTGGTTATTCTCCGGCCGGATTGCCCTTAATATTCCCACCTCCCTCAAGAACGTCGTTTATAGTTCGACTCGTATCGCCTGATTCAAAAGGAGAAAGAAAATGCGAGTCAACAAAGCGATGTGCATGGTTTTGCTTGGGGGCCTGCTTGCGGGGGGCATTGCCAGAGGGGACACGGTTACCTTCGGCGATCTGTCGGCCACGTTCAAGACGGTGAACCCCTCGTCGACTGTCAGCATCAGCACCAACGGCGGTTTGAACTGGTCCAGTCCGACGGCCGGCGCGATGAACTGGGTGCGTACCGGCGGGAGTTATGCAGGCTTGGGTGGAGCTTACACCTCCGGTACGGAATTCGTCAGCTTCTGCGTTGAACTGACGCAATATGTTAACTACAACGGCTCCTATACCTACACGGTTGTTGAGGTCGGCGGCGTACCCAGTCCCGGCGGATCGGGCGTGGGTAACGGAATGGGCACTTCAAAAGCCGATCAACTTCGCGAACTCTGGACAATCGCCCGCGACCAGGTGCAGGATTCGCTGACGGCCGCCGCGTTCCAACTGGCGATCTGGGAAGTTGTCTATGACGATGACACGAGCCTGAGCACCGGCAGTTTCCAAGCCAAGAAGCGCAACACGGGAGATCTGATTCCCGCCACGGCACAGAACTGGCTGAGCCAGATTGACGGAACCCATGAACTGGCCAACATCTTTGGAATGCGCAACAGCGGGACACAGGATCAGGTGTTCTTCCAACCGCCGCCGCCATCGCCCCGGACCGAGGCTGTGCCCTTGCCAGGCGCGGCCTGGTGCGGCGGGCTGTTGCTGGGCGGGCTGGCATTCCGCAGTCTTCGGCGTCGCCTTTGGGCTGCCGAATAGCAGCCTTGCCGACCAATAGAAAGGAACAACAACGAAAGACGCCGTCGATGGTCGACGGCGTCTTTCGCATGGTGTATCAAACGCAAACCGATTCATGCCGACAGCCGGTAGAGTTCCGGCTCGGGAACATTGTCGAGGTTCACGTTGCGATGGATGACCTTGCGGTATCCAAGCTGCGTGATCACCTCGAGCACCTCGGTCCATGTCGGGAACATCTTCTTGTTGACCTTCTTGTAGGTTTCAATCGCCATCACGAACTCGAACTGATCCGCGTTCATCTCGCCTTCCTCGGCCGATTTGCGGTCGTCGGACCGTCGCCGGCCAGGTCCGCGCCGGCGTTCGAGATTCGTCGCGCGGCGATCGCCGCTGACGCGCCGTTCGGGTCCATCATAACCGGCCACCTCGGGAGGCATGATCCTGCGATCCAGGCCGGAACGCCGATCGACCACGCTTTTTCGTCGATCGGCATCCCTCCCTCGTGTATCAGCGGGAGCGCCATTCTCGGCGGGCGCGAGCGGAGAACCTTCTGGGTAGGACATGTCGAGAGTAGCGGGAGTGTCTTGCATTTTGTCAGCGCCTCCGAGGGGGACATCGGAATGCCAATGGCCGCCCTTTAGCCCGTCGCTTCCTCTCCCCATTATGGGACATCGAGCACCCAAACCGCCTCTGGTTCCTCGCAGGTCGCGCTCTGGCCAGCAGCTTTCCGCTCGGGTATCCTCAACCGGCGGACTATATATGAGTAAGAGCGGCATGAGCAGTCTTCCCGCCAACGGTCAATCCGAATTCGCGGTGGTGGTTCCATCCTTCGAAACGGATGTTCGACCCGCGGTGGCCAAGCCGGAAACGGACGAGGCGAACCCGGCCAACCCCGCGTCGGTCGGGCTTCCGCAGCGTGTTCACAAACCCGGCAACTGGCTGGACCGGATTGAAGCCTTCATTTCGTCGCTGTCGGTCCGGGATAATTTCTGGCACCGGATCTGTTCGTTCATCTGGCCCCCTCACGCCTACTGCAGCGGCATACGGATGAAGCAGGTGGACGAGCTGACCTACCAGGCCATACTTCCGTTCAGCCGGTTCAACCGCAACTGGTATCGGGCCATGGCCGGTGCCGCGCTGCTGGGTAATTCCGAGATCGCCGGGGGCATGTACGTCTTCGGGGTGTGCGGATCCGATTACACCGTCGTGTGTAAGCATCTGGAGTACAAGTTCTTACGTCCATGTCTTGGTCCCGCCATCTACAAGATGAAGCCGCGGGAGGACATCAAGAGCCTGATTGCCACCGGCCAGGAGTTCAACCTCACACTGGACATGGAAGTACACCAGCAGGTGTACAAGCTCGGCGAAAGGGATCGGCGGGTGGGCAAGTGCGTCGTCACATTCCATGTCACGCC
>CAYSSA010000287.1:3081-4098 GCA_964433485.1 uncultured Tepidisphaeraceae bacterium
GATGCTGGCGGTGGATGCGGTGTTCGGCCGCGAGCCCAAGGCCCAGCACCGGGCGAACTACAAGCGCCTCCAACAGAACATCCGCTGAGGCATCGCGTGAGTGACATTGCTCCAACCGGCCGATTCCTGCCTTGGGCGCTGTTCCTGGGGATGTCGTGGACGTGGTGCATCGGCATGTTTCTGCCGGTTCTGCTGGTGCGTGACCTGGGTCTGCCCGGATGGTTGACCTTTGCCATTCCAAATGTCGCGGGAGCCGCCGCCATGGGGTTTGTGCTTCGGCGGCGCACCGACAGCCTGCGACTGGTCAGAGATCATCGGCCCATGTTGCGGTTGTTTTCGTGGATCACGATTGCGTTCCACGTCTTTTTCCTCAAGTGGCTGTTGGACTCGCGGTTGGGAATGCAGGGGAGTGTGCTGATGCTGACGGTCGCCGCAGTGGTCCTGGGAGTGGTGATGACGCGGTGGAAGGCCGGTCACTTCCTGCTGGCCGGACTGGCCGGACTGGTCTCCCTGGGGGCCGCGGTATGGATCGGCCATCTCGCAGCGGTTTGTACCATTCCCCAAATTGCGCCGGCCACCGGCGAGTCCACGATCAGCGGCAGTCTCTCGCTGCTTCCGGTCTGTATGCTGGGATTCGGGCTGTGCCCGTACCTGGATCTGACCTTCCACCGGGCCCGACAGCATCTGTCGGTGGGAGCCTCCCGCCTCGCCTTCGGGATCGGCTTTGGCGTGTTCTTTTTTGCGATGATCGTGTTCTCCCTCTTCTATGCGCCGCAGATGGCAGCCGCGCTGAGAGGCGAGGACGCGTTTCCGCAAGCATGGACCCTGGCCATCGCCGCTCATCTGCTGGTGCAAAGCGCCGTAACGATCCTGTATCACTTCCGCAGCCTGTGGGATACGCAGGAACATCGTCCCCGCGGCAACTGGCCGGTGATCGCCACCGTACTGGCGCCGCTGCTGCTGGCCGGGCTTTGCGCTGGGCCTATTCAGTTCTTCGGGCTTGACTGCGGCGAGGTG
>CAYSSA010000288.1:0-3427 GCA_964433485.1 uncultured Tepidisphaeraceae bacterium
AGCTGCACCGAGAACAGCTTCGCGTCGCTGTGGCGGAACAGGAGGCCGCCGGCGAACCCGGCGGCAATGCGGTCACCCATGAAGCCGCCGAAGCTGGGGCCGATGAGGTTGATTCGGGAGCCTGGAATTCCCCACCGCTTGAGGATGGCGACCGCGGCGGCGGCAACAGGCTTGACGCCGGACAAGGCGGACATGAGACCGCCGCCGGCAACGCTGGACCAGTCGAGGGCGAGAATCTGGCTGGCAGGTTCGGCGGCGTGCACGGCGGCCGAGATGTCGGCAAGGGAGTCGGGTGAACTGGTCCAGCCGTGACAGATGATCCAGGTTTGCGTTTTGTTGCGGATGGGTTGGGGTTCGTCGTCGGCAAAGACCAGGCCGATGGATTTTCGCTTGCCTTCGTGGACGAGACTGGTCCAGTTCAAGTCGGCTTGGGTGCGCAGGGTGAAAGAAATCGTCGCGCCGGGCTTGGCGGCGAAGACGCGGGCATAGTAGATCCCCGCAGGCAGCTCCTGGGTGATGATGTCATTGGCCAGACCCGTGTTGACGGAGGAGGCGATGAGGGAACCTTTGGAGTTGAGGATCTCGAGGTTGGCATCGGCGGAGAGGCCGAAGATGGAGGTGGTGAGGTTGCCTCGGGACTTGAGTGTGAGTTTGTAGAAGGCACTGTTCTGGTCGGTCGGCAGGTAATCCGCGGTGGTCTTGATGCCGGAGATAGTTCCCAGATCGAGAGCGGAGGCCGGGCCTGCGCCGCCATGAGGCGCGACGGCCAGCAGCAGGCGGCGGTCGAGCGGTTCGACAAGCGGAGCCATGGTGGGTTTGCCAGGAGGTATCATGCCAAGAGCATCGGCAAATACGGGCCATGTGGTGGAGAAAAGTCTGTACGGCGGCAAGGGTTTGTCTATAATACGCGGCCTGAAAAGGACTGATTTGGCCAAGACTTGGAGGTGTGCCATCGCCACGAGGAAACCAGCCGGCAGGGTGAATTCAGAGCAGGAGCGCGCCGGTCAGGCGAGAGAACTCGCGATCGAGACCGCCCGTCTGGCGGCCAATACCCGTTGCCAGCATGTGTTGGTGCTGGACGTGACGGGTTTGTCGCCGGTGACGGATTACTTCGTGGTGGCGACCGGAACGAGTCCTCGACAGATGAGGACGGTGGCGGATGACATCATTGAATTTGCCGCATCGCAGGGTGTGAAGGTGATCAGTCGAAGTGGCTATGAAGGGGAGAGTTGGATATTGCTGGACTTTGTGGACGTCATTGTACACCTGTTCAGCCCCGAGGCCCGGTTGTATTACGACATCGAGAATCTCTGGGGAGATGCCAAGCGGATCCCCTGGAGCGATCAGGCGTCCTGAAGGCGCGAATAATTTCCGGGTTCTGGCGTTTTGATTGAGGCGGCGGCGTCTTTGGAGAGTCTGTCGCGCAGGGCATGAACGTCATGTGGACCGAGCATGTTGAGGATGTCGTGCTTCGCTGTCGCTTTCTGGCGACGTGGCTGGCGATCCTGGCCGCCTTCTGGGGGTTGATTCTGCTGACGGAAGCCAAGAATGAGCGTCGGCGGATGATCTGGACCGCGCCGGACAGCGCGGTGGTGGCGATGCTGGCGAATCTGCCGTGGGACGAGGAGCCCGCGGACTGCCCCGAACCTCCTGAGTGAGGACTTCCGCGAAGGGTTAACGTCGGGCAGGCACAAGTGCCGATAATGTCAGGCAAGGGAAGGTCATGAGACCATATTGCCTACTTGTCGGACTGGTGCTTTGTGTTGCGGCGACGGGTGCCTCATCGCAGGAGATGTCGGCAGACCCGATGCGGCCGCTGGCCTGGCAGATCGCCTTGGATCGCGAAGGCTTCTCGCCGGGGCTGCTGGACAACAAGCCAGGCAACAAGACCAGCATGGCGTTGGCGGATTTCGTGGCGGCGCGAGGGCTGAACAACGACGGAACTTCGGTAGGCCATCAGGAGTTGGCCCGGATGCTGGGTCTGGACTCGTTCCCGGCCACGACCACCTATATGGTCACGAATGAGGATGTCGCGAAGGTCACGGGTGTGTTGCCCAAGTCCTGGCAGGCCAAGTCGAAGATGGCGTATCTCGGATATGCGACGCTGGCGGAGGGTGTTGCCGAGCGGTTTCACTGCACACAGCAGTTTCTGGCCAGTCTGAATCCGGCGGTTCGCCTGGACGCACTCAAGGAAGGGGACGTACTGGTTGTGCCGAATGTGCAAAGGCCGGTGATGACGACTGTCAGTCGAATCGAGATCAACCTGACCGAGAAGGCAATTCGCGGCTTCGACTCCTCCGGCAGACAAGTATGCCTGTTTCATTGCAGCATTGCCAAGCGGCCAACCGGATCGACGACGGTGGTCACGGTCGGCTTCGATCCGGTCTATCGATTTGACCCGGCGATGTGGCCGGAGGTGAAGGGGGTCAACCAGATCCTCATGATTCCGCCGGGTCCGAACAACCCCGTTGGTCTGTGCTGGGTGGGACTTGGACTGAAGGGCTACGGGATGCACGGCACGCCGAATCCCGAGATGATCGGCAAGACGGGATCGCACGGTTGCTTCCGGCTGGCCAACTGGGACGCGATTCGGTTGGGGCGAATGGTTCGAGTGGGAACTCCGGTGAAATTCGTGTATTGATGGTGCCCGGTCATTGGGCGTTCTGAACCGCAAAAAGTCGTCGGCAGCCCGCGATGGCCAGATCGAGCATTCGATCCATAACCTGTCGCTCGAAGCCTTCGCCGTTCTCGGCCGATCCCTGCACCTCAACCAGCTTGCCCTTTGCGGTACAGGCAACATTCATGTCAACCGAGGCCCGAACATCGTCTTCATAAGCCAGGTCAAGCAGAATTTCTCCGTCAACCAGGCCCACGCTGACGGCGGCGAGTTGATCCACGATTGCCTCCCCCGGTCTATACAGGGCTGGATCATAGCTCGCGGGGAGTGCGGCGGTGGGCCGACGCGGGGTTGGACACTCCCTGGGCAGTCGGGACACGGCATCCCGCAGTGCGACGAATCCGCCACAGATGGCGGCCGTTCGCGTGCCGCCATCCGCCTGGAGCACCTGACAATCAACGGCGATGGTGTGCGGACCGATCCGGGAGAGATCGACGGCCGCTCGGAGTGCCCGGCCAATCAATCGCTGTATCTCGGTGCCGCGGGAATCGGTATGGCCGATCTTGGGCCAGGGTTTGCGTTGTGGTGGCGGGCAGCATGACGTATTCGGCGGTGATCCAGCCGCCGGGTTTATCGGGCGCGAACCACGGGGGCAGTTCCTGAGTGATGGAGGCGGTGCAGAGAACGATGGTGCCGCCCTGCTTCCAGAGTACCGAGCCGGCGGGCGTAGCGGTGAAGTCGCGGGTGATCTGAATCGGGCGCAGTTCGTCGTGTCGGCGGCCGTCGTGTCTCATGGGCTCACTATACTCC
>CAYSSA010000288.1:3437-4037 GCA_964433485.1 uncultured Tepidisphaeraceae bacterium
GAGGGTCTTGCTTCAGAGCTGCGCCGCGTTGCCGCTTCTCGGCCTCTCCCTGGCGATGGTCACCGCCTCGGCCAGAGAGAGCGATCCCTCGTACAGCGAACGGCCGACGATCACGCCCCAAACCGGCATGGAGAGGAGTCGCCGGATGTGCTCGATGTTTCCCACGCCGCCGGAGGCGATGACGGGAACGCGACCTGCCCGGGCCAGTCGCTCCGTCTGTTCGAAGTTCGGTCCGGTCAACATGCCATCTTTGGCCACATCCGTATACAGCAGCGCGGCCAGCGGCCAGTCGGAAACGGTCCTGGCGACATCGACCGCAAGGCGGCCGGAGGACTCCGTCCATCCTCTGGTGGCGATGACGCCCTCGCGGGCGTCCACCGCGAGGACGATCCGGTGGTGGAAATGAGGCTGATACACGAGTTGCTCGAACCAGGCCCAGTCCTCCATGGCTCGCGTGCCGAC
This sequence comes from uncultured Tepidisphaeraceae bacterium, assembly GCA_964433485.1. Taxonomy (GTDB): domain Bacteria; phylum Planctomycetota; class Phycisphaerae; order Tepidisphaerales; family Tepidisphaeraceae; genus JANYKD01. Next base: position 3,900 of record CAYSSA010000288.1, read on the forward strand.
GACCACGCGCTTGGCGCCGGCGTCGAGCAGGCGCTGAATGTCATCGGCGGTTCGCACGCCACCACCGACCTCGACGGACATTCCGGTTGAGCGAATGATGTCGGCGATCAACTCCGTCTGCACGGGTTTACCTTCCTT
>CAYSSA010000289.1:0-296 GCA_964433485.1 uncultured Tepidisphaeraceae bacterium
CGAACAAATGCAATTCCGCGTCCTCGAACGTTTTGCCCCGCAAGAGGATGACCGCACCGCCATCCGGCCGGATCGAACCTGGCAAAATGTCCATCCAAGGCCGTTGAAACGAATCGGGAATCGGCACGCTCCGTTCAAGCCCGCCGTCGCCCGTGCGCCATATCCGGATCGTGTCATCGTCCAGGGTCACCAGCTCGGTATCGTTGTTGCGGAACATCAGGTCGTGGAGTTCGCCCGGGTGAGGAAGGCGAGCGACATGTCGCAGGCGCCCTTGATCCTGCTCCCACAGAATAACC
>CAYSSA010000289.1:330-2054 GCA_964433485.1 uncultured Tepidisphaeraceae bacterium
CTCCTCCGCAGGTGCATGATGCTCGGCCAACGCCACAAGGCGTCCGGTCGAGCCTTCAATGCCGCTGCAGACGTGCTCATCACGGATCCGTGGCTCAGGCACACCGGCGATCGTCATCCGTTCCTGATCCATCGCCAGGACCCGCCCGTTGTCGAGACCGACCGCAGCGAGCCCAAGCTGAGGGCGGAACGAGCCGGTGTGATTGGCCGGGAGATGGATGTGGTTGGCTGGCAATTCGAGCCGGGCGGTTCCGCGCGCTGCCTCGAGCGCCCAGAGCCTTGCCGTGCTGCCTCCAGTGACCAGCAACTTCGAACCGTCGGGACTGAAACCGACGCTCTCGACCCAGCCCGTGTGATGGAACGAGGGAAACAGGAGTTCGCCCTGTTGCAGGCCACAGACCCGCGCACGGCCGTCGTCACTGCCCACCGCGACGCTCGTGCCATCGGGGCTGAACGCCCAGGATCGTGCCACGCTACCCATCTTGAGTGGCGGCAATACCTCGGCGAAAGAGTCGGTATCCCACACGTGTACGGCATTGCGGATTCCCACGAACAATCGGTTGCCGTGCGCGGGGTCGAAGAAAAGTGCCCATACCGTGCCATCACTCTCGACCCCGCCTTCGATCTGCTTCGTAACCCTGCTCTGTGAGCCGCGTGCAACGTCCCACAGCGATACGCGGCCGAGAATGGCACGATCCCCCAGAAGGTGCTCGGCGGTCGCCACCTGCCGCCCACCAGGTCGGAACGCCGCCCGAATCACAGGTTCATCGTGTTCGAGCGCGGAGCCCTCGGGTTCCCCCGAAGGTATGCGCCAGACCCGAGCGGTGCGGTCGGCGCTGCCGGTCACCAACCGGTCTGACTCTTCGCTGAAAGCGACCACGAGGATTCGATCGGTGTGCCCGATGATCTCGGTTAACACTTGGCCGTCGGTCACGGCGATCAGTGACACGCTGTGATCGGCCCGCGCCACCGCCAACCAGCGGGCATCTGGGCTAAGGACCGTGTGAGTAGCGTTGGTGATGGCGGGGTACAGTGCTTCGCCCGTGGCGGCATCCAGGACCACCGCAAATCCGGGGAAGGCGTTTTGTTGGGGACCGGCATACGCGTGGTTGGAGTCGTGGCTTGACTGGGCAATCAACCGCCGGCCATCCGGAGTAAAGCGCACCGCGAAGATCGTCTGCGGCAGCCGCAGGGGCGGGAAGCGATCAAGCCCTGTGTCCGTGGACCAGACCCGGACTTCGAATGGCAACGATGCGGTGGCTGCCCATGCTCCATCGGGACTGAAGGCGCCGCTCAAGATGCTTCCGCCTTCAGGAGCATGTACGACCCGAAGCAGTGGCGGCAATTGATTCAAGGTCTGTTGGATCCGTATCCGATGGATCTCTTCCTCAGCGGGGCGGTTTGTCACCAGCGGCAAGGCCTGGGCGAACCAGAGCAGTGCGCCGCTCGGGTCGTCGGCCTCGTCAAGGAGGCTCAGGCCATTGGCGATACTCAACCGCACGAGCCGTTCTCGATTCTGTTCCGCCAGCGCACTCTTCTCCGCCGCCAGCGTGGTTCGCTCCTCGGCGATGCGCCGGTTCTCCTCCGCCAGTTCGCTCTTCTCCCATGTCTGTTTCGCCTGCCAGAACCAGCCAGCCGCGATCACCGCCGCCACCGCCGTCACCAGCGCTCCGGCCCGTTGCACAAACCGCAGCCGTTCCTCGATCCGCCGCACCCGCGCCACCG
>CAYSSA010000289.1:2064-2375 GCA_964433485.1 uncultured Tepidisphaeraceae bacterium
TTCGGGTTGGTCGCGCACGGTCAAATCATATTTTTGCAGCAGCGCCAAATCCGCCTGCAACTCCGCCGCCGATTGATACCGTCGCTTGGCGTCCGAATGACACGCCTTGAGCACCACCTGGTTCAACTCGGCGATCTGCTCCCGATCCTGAAGCGCGGCGATGTTCGTCGGCATCTCGGGAAACTGCTGGCGATCCTGGCCGGTGCTCAGTTCATAGAGCACCTTGCCCAGACTGAAAATGTCTGCCTGCCGCGTGCCCGGTCCCTCCGGCGGCAGGTAGCCTTCCGTGCCGACAAAAGACATCGTCGCCT
>CAYSSA010000289.1:2445-3983 GCA_964433485.1 uncultured Tepidisphaeraceae bacterium
TGCACCAGCCCATGGTCCTGCAGGTGCTGTAGTGCGGTGGCCAGTTGCACTCCGATCTCCAGGCATTGCCCGTACGGCAACCGGCCCTGTTGCGTCAATTCGCTCCGCAACGTCCGCGGCGCGTAGCTCCCTTCGTCAATCTCCTGGCCGCGTCCCTGATCATCGGCCAGTTCCATGACGTAATAGAACCCGTCCGGACCGCGACCCACGTGGAGGATGTTGAGCTGGCTGGGATGACTGCGCGAGATGGGCTCGAAGCGTTGGATGCCCGCCAGTTCCCGCTCGAAGGGGCGGTCATCCTCGAAATCCCGCCGGTGGACGAACTTCACCGCGCGCCACGCGCCCATGACATTGCGCGCCAGCCAAACCTCGCCGTAACTGCCCCGGCCAATCGGCCGGATCAGCGTGTGATCGGGAACGGTAAACGGCGGCAGCGTGCCTCCGCCACCGGTGCGACCGGGCGGCGTGAGCGGGGCCGGGATGGGCTCGGGATCAGACATGATTTCCGCGCAGGGTAGTGGCATCCGTAGCCGCCCGCCAGCCTGGACTCGCGTTGGGCAACCCGTGCAACTCGGCGCGGATATTCCGCAACAGACGCCGGCGGAATTCCCATGGATTCTGCCGGTACGTGACACGGTACCGGCGGGGGAACTGGCGAACGATGAGCCGAGCCAGCCGGTCTTTGAGTGCGGTTAACATGGTCGGCTTAAGTTGTGTTTTTCAGCCCAAAGCGGTGGCGGGCATTTCCTTGGATTGCATGTGGCGCCGTTTTCGCGGCCCGCGAAGCTGGATGAACTGCGCCGTGGGTGCTCGCAAGCATTCCGAAATGGGACTGGCCATGCTGGGGTGGCGCTGGCATCTTTACCTCGATGCAGGCGATTGAGACAACTGGCGTGGTGGACGATCAGCACCAACTGCGGCTCGACACGCCGCTGCCGATCCCTGGAGCAAGCCGCGTTCGTGTCATCGTGCTGTGGCCTGAACCAGCCGAGTTGGACGAGGCCGACTGGCTCAGGGCTGCTTCGGTGAATCCGGCGTTCGACTTTCTCAAGGACGAAACCGAGAGCCTTTACAGCGTCAACGATGGCAAACCTTTCCAGCACCAAGGGTAAGGTTGTCCTCGTGCCGTTCCCCTTTGACGAACTCTCCGCGTCGAAGGTCAGACCCGCCGTGTGCCTGACCAATCCGGTGGGTCCACATGCCCATGTCATCGTGGCATTCATCACAAGCCAACCACTGCCGCAGTCCCTGTCAACCGACCTCGCTCTCGATCCAGCCGACCCTGATTTTGTGCAAACGGGGCTTCGTGTGCGATCGGTGTTGCGGCTTCATCGTCTATTGACCCTTTCGGCAGGAGTAATCCTTCGCGAGCTGGGACGCCTCTCGCCCCGACACACGGCGGCGGTTGAGGCCGGCTTGAGGCGGCTATTTGATTTGCCCTGAAACGGTTCACGGTTTGCGCAGCCGGAAGAACCGGGCCTCGAATTGCTCCCGATCCATGGCAATGCCATGTCTGAACAGAATGCAATCCATATCGA
>CAYSSA010000290.1:0-3961 GCA_964433485.1 uncultured Tepidisphaeraceae bacterium
GCACAGGCCGCGAGGAGTTTCTTCCGCAAGGAACTTTCCGAGCTTGAGCAGTTCGTGCTGATCTCCATTTTCGATCAGAGCTGGAAAGACCACCTTTACGCCATGGACATGTTGCGCAGCAGCGTGGGGCTCATGGGCTTCGCCGAGAAGGATCCGCGCATCGTCTACAAGAAGGAAGGCTATCGCTACTTCCAGGAGATGATGGAGGAAATGCGGGCCAAGGTGACGGACCTCATCTTCCGTGCCAGGCTTGCCGGACCAGTGCAGGCCCGTTCGGCCTACCAGGTCACGGCGGCCACGCATCAGGACACCGGCGGGTATGGCGTCGGCGAGAACGTCCAGCATTACGGGGGCGCGGCACCGTCACGGCAACAGGGCGAGGCACAGGCGGTTGGGTCTGAGGCGCCGGCCGTCACCCGACCGATCGTTAACGAGGCCCCGAAAGTCGGTCGCAATGATCCGTGTCCCTGCGGCAGTGGCCGCAAGTACAAAAAGTGTTGTGGTCAACATCTGGCCGGATGAATCTCATGCAATGCACTCCTGTGTTCGCCGAAGGCGATGGACGCATTCCGGCGGGCCCTGTTGATGGATAACCATGCCTTTCTGCGTCCAGTGTGGCAGGAACGTCGCCGCCGTCGACATACGACTTCACGACGGCCGGCTGCTTTGCGTTGACTGCCACCGGCTGGCGGTGTCAGGCTCGGTTGGTTTGCCGCCGGCGGCGCCATCGCCGGAAATGCTGATGTATTGCAGTGCCGGGACATATCTGCGCCAGACCAACAGCGGTATCGGGACGACCGCCCTGGTGCTGGGCATTGTGTCGTTGCCAGTGGCGTGCGTGCCGGTCTGCGGAGTGGTGGCATGGCCCATCAGCCTGGCAGGGGTGGTTCTGGGCATTGTCGATCTCTGTCAGAAGAACCGCCCGCACAGCCACGCGCTCATCGGGCTCGTGCTTTCAGGGCTTTGCTTTGTTCTGCCGTTTGTCTGTGTGGTGGGGAGCCTGTTGTCGGGTGGAACGTCGCCAACGCCTTCGTCGATGCCCGCCGCGCCACCCGTCTCGCCGGCCCCGGTTGTTCCGCCGCCCGTCGAGGCTCCGGATGCCAAGTGATCCCACCGGATGGTGGGCATCGCGCGACAAATTGGCGTTGTCGTTGCGGGCTGAAAATTGGCGGTGAGTCTGTTATGCTGCGCCAAGCCGGCGGCGGATACTGCGCGGGCAGTCCTTTCGCACCTGTCGGCGGCAAAAAGGAATCATCATGAAAGTGCTTCTGATCGGTTCAGGTGGCCGGGAACACGCACTGGCCTGGCGGCTGGCGGAGTCTCCGCGGGTCAGCCGATTGTTTGTCATGCCGGGAAATGCCGGTACGGACCAACTCGCGGAGAACGTGCCCGGTAACCCACTGGATTTCCAGATCGTCGAGAAGTTCATCCGGGAGAATGGGGTGCAGTTTGTGGTGGTCGGTCCGGAGGATCCGCTGGCGGCAGGCCTGGCCGACCACGTTCGCGCGATGGGCCTGCCGGTTTTCGGTCCGTCGCGGGCAGCCGCGCAGCTCGAAGCCGATAAGTGGTTCGCCAAGGAGATCATGCGCCAACAGGCGATCCCCACCGCCGAGGCCAGATCGTTCACCGATGCCGAGGCTGCCGAGGAGTTCGTGCGCGTTCGCGACAGCGCCTGCGTGGTGAAGGCCGCGGGGCTTGCCAAAGGCAAGGGTGTTTCAGTCTGCTATCGCGTGCCCGACGCCATCGACGCCATCCGGCAGATCATGCGGAACCGCGTGCATGGATCGGCCGGAGACCGCGTGGTGATCGAGGAAATGCTGCAAGGCCCCGAGGTGTCAATCCTGGCCTTGGTGGACGGTCGATCCATTTATGTGCTGGAGACCTCGCAGGATCACAAGGCGGTGGAAGACGGCGACACCGGGCCGATGACGGGCGGCATGGGCGCGTATTCGCCAACACCGGTGGTGTCAGAAGCCCTTATTCGGCAGATCGAGCGGGAAATCCTGGTACCGGCGGTCGATGGCCTTCGCCGCGAGGGAATCGAGTATTCGGGCGTTCTCTATGCGGGCCTGATGATTACGCCATCTGGACCTAAGGTTCTGGAGTTCAACTGCCGTTTCGGGGACCCGGAAACACAACCCCTGATGATGCGCCTGCAAAGCGACCTCTGCGAGGTGCTGCTGGCGGTGGCCGAGAGTCGACTGGCCGAGATCACACTGAAGTGGGATTCTCGCCCTGCCTTGTGCGTTATTGCCGCCAGCGGCGGATATCCCGGCGCATACAAGACGGGGTTCCCGATCAGTGGGTTGGAGAAAGCCGACGCTTTGCCCGACACGAAGGTCTTTCATGGAGGGACGAAATTCCGAGACGGACGTGTTGTCACGGATGGAGGACGAGTGTTGGCCGTGACCTGTCTCGGCAAGACAATTGCCGAAGCCCAGCACCGAGTCTACCAAGCCCTTGGCCTGATCGAATTTGACGGCATCTACTATCGCAAGGACATCGGCTATCAGGCAATACGGCTGGGGAAATAGAGGCGCCGGGCGAGGCCATAAGAGAGAAATGAAGGAGTCGTCATGTGCGGTCTCAACGTATGGCGTTTCTCATTTGTGGCCCCAGGGTTCCGTATCCACACGGCTTCATACCTGCTGCTTTTTGCGCTCATTGGGTGTGCATCCGGTGGCGGGGAACCTGCTTTCACCGGTCCGGTTTTTGACGTTTTGAAGTACGGAGCGGTGGGCGACGGAACAACACTGGACACGCCGGCGATTCAGAAGGCGATTGATGCGGCAGAGGCGGCAGGGGGTGGCCGGGTGCTGCTTGCCGATGGCCGGACCTATTTATCCGGACAACTCCGACTCGGCGATGGCATCGATTTCCATGTGGCCGAAGGCGCGACACTTCTCGCCTCTGATCTGCGAGCATTGTACCAGGCGGGCAATGAAGTTCTGCTCTTTGCCAACGAGGCGAAGCACCCGTCGATCAGCGGCAGGGGGGTCATTGACGGCAATTCAAGCCGGTTCATCACCATCTCCGGGCAAACCATCCATCGTATGGCATCCTGGCGGCCGGGGATTATCAAGTTGATTCGCTGTCCCGACGTCCGCATCCAAGACATTGCGATTCGCAATTCATCCCACTGGACCGTTCACCTCGTGTTATGTCGCAATGCGGCCGTTGAGAACGTGCGAATGCGGGGAGATCGGAAGGTGCCCAACAACGACGGTCTGGTGATCGACCGCTGCCGAAGTGTAAAGGTTAACGGCTGTGAGATCGACACCGGTGATGACGCGATCGTGATCAAGAACACCGCCCGCTACAACGATGGGGCGGCTTGCGAGGACATCTCCGTCGATCGGTGTATTTTGGGCAGCAACTCATCGGCATTCAAGATCGGTTCGGAGTGCATAGGGGATTTTCGCCGGATTTCGTTCACCAACAGCGAGGTGCTCGCCAGTAATCGCGGAATCGCCATTCAGATACGCGATTCCGGACGGCTCAGCGACATGACGGTGTCAGATGTTCGCGTGGAGACGCGTCTCATGGATGACGCATGGTGGGGCAAAGCCGAGCCGATCTACGTTACTGTCTTCCCGCGGCGACTTCTGGAAAGGCCCGGCAAGGTCAGCAACGTCAAATTCAAGAATATTCGCGCCCGCGGCGAAAGTGGGGTTTTCATCGCGGCAAGCGATCGGACGACCATCGAGAATCTGACGCTTGAGAATGTCCAGATCGAGATACGCAAGATCAGCGACTATCCCGGCGGGGTCTACGACACCCGGCCGGGCGAGGGCAATGGCCTGCTCAAACAGTCGACAGTTCCTCTGGCTCCTTTCCCACGGAATGCTCCTCCCCGGTGCCGATGCGGCACCCCGGAACGCGGGTTTCGTCGAGGTCGTCTCGCTCGACCGGACCATCCTCGTGGAACTCCCCTACGCCACGAAGAACAACTTCACCGGCC
>CAYSSA010000291.1:0-3901 GCA_964433485.1 uncultured Tepidisphaeraceae bacterium
AGCGGTTCCTGCCCATTCTTGATGAATTCGACAAGGTGGACGTGAACTTCGGCCTGGAGGTGCATCCGACCGAAATTGCCTTCGACATCGCCTCGGCCCAGAGGGCCATCGATGCCGTCAAGGGCCACAAGCGATTCGGGTTCAACTATGACCCGTCGCACCTGGGCTACCAGGGCGTGGACTATGTGAAGTTCATCTACACCTTCGGCTGCCGCATCTTCCACATGCACGTCAAGGATGCCTGGTGGGGCAAGGGAGACGGCACCGTCGGCGTGTTCGGCGGGCACGTCACTTTCGCCGATCCTCGCCGCTACTGGGATTTCCGCTCGCCCGGACACGGCGACGTCAACTTCGAGCGCATCATCGTGGCTCTGAACGACGTCGGCTACAACGGCCCGCTGTCGGTCGAATGGGAAGACTCCCGCATGAACCGCGAGGCGGGCGCGAAGGAAGCGGCCGCCCTGGTTCGCAAGCTGGATTTCGAGCGGTCGAATATCGCGTTCGACGCCCAGTTTGACCGGTGATTTCAACCACATTCGAGCGCAATAGTCTGGAACGCGGAGATCCATGGCGGTCTCCGCGTTCTCTTTCTCGCAATACGCCGCGCCGGCAAGTAGAATGCGTCGCCATCCATCAGTGAGGTGAGCATGAAAAGAACGGCCGGCATTGGATTCCTGATCGCAGTGTTGTTTGTCATTGCCGCCTGCGACCGCCGGACGGCGCCTCCTCCGCCCGCCGGCTCGACGGATCGGTCCGGGCAACTCTACATTGAGGTCTCCGCGTTGGGTTCGCTCGACTACTTCTATGACCACAAGCTTGGCATGAAACTGGCCGGCGAGGCGCTGGGCGTCAGGACCGAATACGTTGGCCCACCGGACTACGACATTGCCGCGATGGTGACGGCGTTTGAGCAGGCGATCGCCAAGAAACCGTGCGGAATCGTGGTTGTCGGATTCGAGCCGTCGCTGGGGGCGATTGTGGACAAGGCGGTGACCGCCGGGATTCCGGTGGTGACCGTCGATGCCGATCTGCCCGGGTCCAGGCGCGTGGCGTTTGTGGGCACGGGCAATTTTCAGGCCGGATACACCGGCGGCAAGAAGCTTGCCTCGCTCATCGGCAACAAGGGTCAGGTGGCCCTGATGACCAAGCCGGGGCAATCGAATCTTGAGGAGCGCATCGCCGGTTACCGCAAGGCGTTTGGCGAGCATCCAGAGATCGCCGTCGTGCAGGTCGCCGATACGCAGTCCGATCCAAACGTGGCAGCGCAGGCGGCGGCGTCGCTGCTTCAGAAGTATCCCGAACTGGCCGGTATCGCCTGTGTGGAGGCGGCGGGAGGCTCGGGAGCGGCCACGGCTGTCCGCGAAGCCAGAAAGGCCGGCAAAGTCAAGATCGTAGCCATGGACCGAGGCAATGAGGTTCTGGAACTGATCCGGGAGGGCCTGGTCAGCGCGTCTGTGGCCCAGCAGACGGCGCTGATGCCGCTGTATGCGACACAGATTCTCTACAATCTCAAGAACCATCCAGCCCCGATCGCCAGCGACAACGCCAAGGCCGGCATTTCCGCGGCGCCAACGGTAATTGACACCGGGGTCATTATTGTGGATCAGAGCAACTGTCAGTATTTCCTGAGGAAATGAGTGGCCATCGCCGATCCGACCGGTCTTTGTCTGGGAGGAAACATCATGTGGGTATTGAACCGCATTCTTGCGTTTGCATGCCTTCTGCTTCCCGCCATCTCCTTGCCGGCCGCCGACGCAGGACCATCGGAGTACAGGGGATGGAAATCACTGGCGCTGTCCAACGGTCTTGTTGAGGTGCAGGTTGTTCCCGACATCGGGCGCGTGATTCAGGTGAAGCTCGGTGATTTCGAATACCTGTGGGTCAACCCGCAACTGGCCGGCAAGACCCCGCCGCCGTCGGGGCTGGCGCCGGACGGCGGCTGGCTCAACTATGGCGGCGACAAGCTCTGGCCCGCGCCACAGGGCTGGGACAACGATCAGCAGTGGCCCGGTCCGCCCGATGCCGTCCTCGATGGTTCTCCTCACCACGGGCGCATCGTTTCGGAAAAGGCGGCCGACATGGCCACCGTCGAACTCATCAGCCGGCCCGACCCGCGCAGCGGCATCCAGTTCAAACGATGGATCCGCGTATATGATCACGAAGCCGGTGTGAGTTTCGATTCCAGCATGGTCAATATCGACACGAAGCCTCGCCGCTGGAGCATCTGGCAGGTCACACAGCTTAACGCCGCCAACCGCGCCGGCTCGGGATTCAATCCGGAGATTCGCTGCTACAGCCCGGCCAACCCCAGAAGCCTGTTCCCTCGCGGCTACCTGGAAATGTTCGGGCTGGTCAACAATCCGTCGTTCAGATTCGACCGAGCCACGGGCATGGTCATCGCTCATTATCAGCGAATCGTCGGCAAGATCGGCATGGACAATACGGCCGGTTGGGTGGCGACCGTGGACGGCACGGCCGGGTATGTGTTCGTCGAGCGATTTGAATACCAGCCGGGAAAGAAATACCCCGACGACACCTCCGCCCAATTCTGGATGAACGGCGCTGGTCAGATTGTCTGCGGGAACAAGATCGTCGACTGCAAGGACGATCCCGTCGAAACGCCGCACCTCGTTGAGAGCGAGGTTCTAAGCCCGCTGGCTGAACTGAAACCGGGAGAGAGTAGTTCGTTCCATGTGGAATGGCGTCTGGCGAAAATCGGCGGCGCCTACCCGATCCTCGATTGTTCGCCCTGGGGAGTAACCTGTGAGCCGCTGATCGCCAAGAGATCCGGCGACAAGCTGCACCTGTCCGGCCGTTTCGGCGCCTTCAGGTCAAGCCGCGTGGGCATCGCCTTTTTCACCGCCGACGGCAAGCGGCTTGCAATCGTGCCGGCGAATCTGCAAGCCTCCCCCAACATGCCCCTGGCCGTATCGCTCGATATCGACGCGCCGCCCCAGGCCGACGCCGTCGCCCTGCTGGTTCTCGATACTCGAACCGCAAAGCCGGGCGAACTGGCACGAACGACCATCGCGAAATGACTCACATGGCCGGTTCACTGGTTCTCGAACTTCGCGACATCGTAAAGACCTTCGCCGGAATCCGAGCGCTGGACGGAGCGCGTTTTGACCTGCGCCCCGGCGAGGTTCATGCGCTGGTCGGCGAAAACGGCGCCGGAAAGAGCACGCTCATGAACGTCATAGCCGGCGTGCATCGCCCGGATTCCGGGGAGATTCTCCTGGCCGGCCAAAGCGTGCGATTCACCAGTCCACATCAGGCCGCGCGGCACGGCATTGGGGTCGTATTCCAGGAACTCAGCCTGGTGCCCGGCCTGTCGGTGGCCGAGAACATCTTCGCCAACCGGCAACCGGTCTGGGGACCTGGCCTGATAGACTGGCGGAGTCTGCACGAACAGGCGCGCACGCTGATGTCGCTGTTTCACATGAACACTCATCCCGCGACGCCCGTGCGCCAACTGTCGATGGCCCAGCGACAGGTCGTGGAAATCCTCAAGGCACTGTCGCATGATCCCCGCGTTCTCATTCTCGATGAGCCGACGTCCTCGCTGACGGCCATCGAAGCCGACCGGTTGTTCGAACACATTCGCAGGCTCCGGCGGCGAGGCGTTTCGTTCATCTATATCTCGCACCACATGGGCGAGATTTTCCGCATCGCCGACCGCGTTACCGTAATGCGCGACGGACGTTATGTGGACACATACGACACACAATCAGTCAGGGAAGAGACGCTCGTCCGCCGGATGGTCGGCAGGGAACTGCTCAACGTCTACGGCCGGCGTGCCGTTCCGATAGGACAGCCGTTCTTCACGGTGCGACGCGCCCGTCGCCTGCCGCGAGCAGCAAGGCGAGCTCGGAGAGCGGCGCGGGGGCGAGCGTCACCGGGT
>CAYSSA010000292.1:0-209 GCA_964433485.1 uncultured Tepidisphaeraceae bacterium
AACCCGCGAGCCAGCATCAGCATCCCCATGGTCACTCCGCCAAGCACGAACAGCCATGCCAGCAGCGTCCGGACGTTGAGTCGGGTGTCGGCCAGCAAGGTGGTCAGAAACGGAGCCAGCAGACTGGGCATGGAGCCGGCCGCGAAAACCCAGCCGATCTGGGCATCGGACAGGCCGCGGTCCTGAAAGTTGACCGACAACTAGGGCCA
>CAYSSA010000292.1:289-3833 GCA_964433485.1 uncultured Tepidisphaeraceae bacterium
CCGCGAATCTCGGCATCGTTTCGGATCATGTGCCGGCGGAGGATACCGGCACACTGCCGCCCGCAGAAGCCTGGCGCGGGCGACAATCTCAGGATTCACTGGTCCGGTCACTTGCTCCGGCCGATGAATGTATTGTAAGTCCATGCCGAGATCGCAATAGTGCGGTCGCCAACGGAGGGCCCATGCTTTTGGCCGACACGCTTGGTTATGACGATCTGATTGTGTCTGCGGATGAACCGTTTCCACAGGAAGTTGAGTTTCTGATTTCCGCGTTGGAGGCGGGCCCGCGTCCGGTAATCGACAGACACAGATTTGCCCGGGCGCGTTATCGAACCCGCGCCATGCTGCGGCTCTTCAGCGACAGCGACGGCTCGCCGGCAAAACTGCTGTTTACGCGATCGGTTTCCAGCCAGGCGGTTGTCACCGCACACCCTCTGCCATTAAGTCATGGCGGTATCCTCTTTATTCCCAAGCCTTTAGGAGAAACCGGCCGGATTACCTGCACCGTGCTCAGATGCCGTCAGGCTGCCCCAAAATGGTACGAGGGCGCGGTCTATTTCAATCGCCCGCAGGACTGCTTCGCGGCCGAGACCGTCGGCGGTCTGGAACCGTGAAGGTGCAGGACTTGCATCGGTCCGCGATTGGTGGGCTAGACTTGAGGCAATGCGAAGCCTCGTTTTGTTGGCCGCGCTGTTGTCTGTCGCTCCGGCAATTGCCGGCGAACCGGCGTCGCATCCGGGCGAGGGGAAACTGCCGCATGTGCAGGTGGATCTGGAGAAAAAACAGGTCCGCATTGAATGCGAAGCGGTAATTGCCGATACGCCGCTGGAGTTTCTGGTCTGTCTCACGGGAACCAAGGAATACGAAGCTCTGTTGCGCAGTCGGGCCAGGCCGTCACATGTCCACATGGCATTGCTCCTGATCGGCGCCAAGCCTGGTGAGCCGGCGAGGTTCGATGAGCGGACCAATCGTATGCTTCCGCCACAGGGTTCCCGATTGCGGGTGACCTGCGCTTTTGAGAAGGATGGCAAGACCGTCAGTTATCCCGCCTGGCGCCTTTTGCGGAATCAGAAAACCCAGGAAGAAATGACCGACACCTCCTGGGTGTTTGCCGGTTCGCATTTCACTGAACAAGGCGACTACATGGCGGACGTCTCCGGCGAGACCATCAGCATTGTGAACTTCGCCAACGCGGTCCTCGATGTGCCGATGGTGCGGAGCAATCGCAACGAGGCCCTGGAGTGGGTGCCGAACGCGGATCTCGTGCCAAAACGCAACTCCAAGGTCTGGCTGGTGATCGAACCGGTTGACGCACAGGCCGGCGGACGTTGAGATAAGCGGCATGAACGGTCAAATCCCGCCCATTCAACGAACATGGCTATGGGCGGGCCTGATCCCGATGGCCTGCGGACTTGCGTGCGGACTGGCTGCAATCCTGATCGTTCCCCTTTCGCTGGGAACAGTGTTCGCCGGACTCGCGTTGACGACGACGATGCTGCCAGGACTGGTGTTGGTGCAGTCCGGGCGGCTGGAGCGCGCGTCGGCTCTGGGCTGTTTCATGCTCCCTCTGGTCATGACCTGGCTGCGGTTCGTGGGCCACGACATGATGAGCCATGGCGAATGGCTGCGGGCGTCGGTGGTCCCGGTCGTCTATGCATGGGCGATTTGCGGGTTGGCATGCGGACTGGGCCGATTGCGGCTTCCGCCGGCCGGCGCGGCGGCGTTCGCCATCCTCATGGGCGTGCTCTGGCTTGGCTGGCCGATCTGGCTGGCGCCTTGGCTGCGCGGCGCTTCGGGTGAAACCGCCGCCGCGCGACTGATCGCGGCGCATCCGGCGTTTGTGCTCAATGGCGTCTTCGCACGGGCGTTTCCCACACCATGGGCTCAGCATCGGGTCGCCTACGAGCTGACGAACATCGGCGATGACATTCCTTACGAAATGCCTGCGGGAATGCTGGTCTGTCTGTTGCTGCACGGTTCAATCGGGCTTGGGTGCCTCACGCGGGCGGAATCCAGTACAATCGCCGACAACAAGGAGCCGGCATGAAGCGGACGATCAATTGCGTCGCGGTCTGGGTGATGATTCTGGGCGGACTGGCGGCCATGCCCGTGTTGCTTGCCGGCGACCGACCCTCCGGCGCCTTCGAGGCGCTGGCCGACAAGGCTCTGGCCGCAATGGCCAGACGGGCCGGGGAACTGAAGATCCAGGGCGTGGCGGTGGTGGCGTATGTTCCCGGCGAGGATGTCAGAGAGTGGTCATCGAAGATGCTCGTTGTAGGGTCGATGACCAGGTCGCCCACCGAGAATAACAAAGGCTCGAACCTGCTGGGCGTCGCCTACGCCAAGGCCGCCGAGATGGCCGCCACCCTCAAGGACAGCGGCAGCGGGGTTCGTCCGCCGATGACGGGCGAATTCGGTTGGAAGGGCGGCGTGATCGTCAAGGGCAAGGCAGGCCACCTTATCGCAGCTTTCAGCGGAGGCCCCTCCGAAGACGATGTGAAAGTGTCGCGGGCGGGAATCGAGGTGTTGGCGGAAGGACTGTGATGGATATGCCCCACCTTTTCAGATGGATTTGATTCCGCTCATTGAATACCGGCGTATGCATGCCTTGTTCCACGACTGAAGTTGCGGGGTGATATGTATCGCCCGAGACAGAATTGGAAGCAGGTCATCGGTTTGCAGCAACGGTTGTGGACCCTCCAGCCTCTGCCATCTTTCAATCACGCCACTTCGCCGGTATAACCTCCACCGCCCAGAAAAGACCAAACAAATGCCTAAACGCACCGATATCCATACCATTCTCATCATTGGCTCCGGGCCTATTGTCATCGGCCAGGGGTGCGAATTTGACTATTCCGGCGTGCAAGCCTGCCGGGCCATACGCGAAGAGGGATATCGTGTGGTGCTGATCAACAGCAACCCGGCCACGATCATGACCGATCCGGAGTTCGCGGATGCCACCTATATTGAGCCGATCACCGTTGAAGCCGTCGAGAAGATTCTGGAACTGGAGCGATCCAGGGGCACGCCGGTGGATGCGCTGCTTCCCACGCTGGGCGGGCAGACCGGGTTGAACACCGGCATGGCCTGCTACGACAAGGGCATTCTGGACAAGTACGGCGTGAAGATGATCGGCGCCAACCGCGATGCCATCTTCCGCGGTGAAGACCGCCAGGCCTTCAAAGATCTGATGATCTCCATCGGCCTGAAGGTGCCCGCGTCGGGAACCGCGCACACGCTGGAGGAGGCGCGCAAGATCCTTGATTTTGTCGGCCTGCCGGCCATCATCCGCCCGGCCTTCACGCTCGGCGGCACCGGCGGCGGCATCGCCTACAACGTCGAGGAGTTTGACACGATCATTCAGCGGGGATTGGATGCCTCGCCGGTGTCGGAGGTTCTGATCGAGCAATCGGTCCTGGGCTGGAAAGAGTTCGAGATGGAGGTGATGCGCGACCGCAACGACAACGTTGTCATCATCTGTTCTATCGAGAACTTCGATCCGATGGGCGTGCATACCGGCGATTCGATCACCGTGGCGCCCATA
>CAYSSA010000293.1:0-3663 GCA_964433485.1 uncultured Tepidisphaeraceae bacterium
GGACACGCGCGTCGGTCGGCTGATGCGTCTGGTCGAACAGGGCGCGGCCGAGAAAGCGCCCATCGTGCAATTCGCCGATCGCGTCGGCTTCTGGTTCCTTGTCGCGGTCACGACGGCGGCGGTCGGCGTGTTCACATACTGGTCACGGATCAATTTGGCCGACGCGATCGACCATACCGTGGCGCTGCTGATTGTGACGTGCCCGTGCGTGCTGGGACTGGCCACGCCGCTGACGATCAGCGTGGCCATCGGCCGGTTGGCGCGTCGCGGGATTCTCGTAAAGAGCGGTCCGGCGCTTGAGCTGTTCTCGCATCGAGGCCGTCTGCTGCTGGACAAGACGGGAACGCTCACATATGGCGAGATGCAGCTTGTGAGGTGGGTTGGCGATGTATCCGTTCGACCGCTTGTGTCGGCCCTTGAAAGGCACTCCACGCACCCCGCAGCCCGCGCCTTGGCAAACGCCGCGGAGTCGACAGAACAGACATGGTCGCCTGTCGCTGCCTTCGATCGTGTCGCCGAGCGGGATGGAGGCATCAGCGGTGTCATGCCCGACGGCCGGGTGCTGCGCATCGGCTCGCCGCGATACATGGCATTGCACCACATAAACATTCCTTCCCACCTCACTGAATCACTCGCGCCGCGGCAGGGGGGGCCAGCTCATGGCATTGGCGCTCGCGTGGATTTCCCTGATCCCGACCCTCTCCGAAGCGAGGCAGAGCCGTCGGCTCTGGCAGCACTCGGGCCAAAAGCCAATACCACCTACACGATCGTATTTGTCGCCGTTGATTCCACCGCCGTTGCCGCCGCGTTGCTCGGCGACCGCGTTCGCGAAGACAGCGCCGCCGCCGTCGCAAGGCTCTCTGCCATGGGCTGGCATCCCGCCATTCTCTCCGGCGATGCCTCGCCCGTCGTGGAGGCGGTGGCTGGTGAACTGCATATTGCCGACGCCCGCGGCCAATTGACCCCAGAGGAAAAGCTCTCGGTTGTCAAGCAGCCCGGCGGGCATGAGCTGACCATCATGGTCGGCGACGGTGTCAACGACGCCGCCGCCTTGGCCGCAGCCGACGTGGGTGTTGCCGTCCACGGTGGCGCCGAGGCTTCCCTGGCGGCCGCAGATGTCTATATTTCACGCCCGGGACTCAAGCCATTGGTGGAACTGACCGAGACCAGCCGGCACACCATGCGAGTGATTCGCCGCAACTTCATCATCTCGTTGATGTATAATCTCCTGGCCGGAATACTGGCGGCGACGGGTAGAATGAACCCGCTCATCGCGGCGATCCTGATGCCCCTGTCATCGGCAACGGTGCTGTCCACAATGATTCTTGCCGTGTCGCGACGAAAGACGGAGTGAGCCATGTCCGTGCTGTATATCATGCTCGGCATCGCGATTGTCCTGCTGGGCGTTGCGCTGTGGGCATTCTTCTGGGCGGTGCATCGTGGGCAATACGACGACATGGATACGCCACCGCATCGCATTCTCTTTGAGGATGAACGGAATGGCTCGAAATAGCAGCCCGAATTCAGGTTCGCCAGGCCTCAGTCAGTAGTTCGCTCACCGCCCGGCAGAATTCGTCTCGTTCCTTTTGTGATGGGAGCGCCCGCTTTGGCACTATGATGGTGTTGGTCTCATCGTCGACAAGTAGAAACAGCGAGGCCGTTTCCCCAAAACTTCGAATCGCTTGCCAATCGACCTGATACTTCCAGCGGGTCGCAATAAACTCAAGACCGCTCTTGTCGATGTTGAGGATGACCGGCTCAGTGTCTGGCTGGAGCGCAGCGAGATTCCGGCGCAAACGCGATTGAGTCCACCGAGGAATCAACTGGCGCAGAATGTTGCCCATAAGCAGCACCACCATGGCCGCCGCAAGCAGCCAGGCCCGGCTGTGGCACAGGCTCAGATGGACGGACGACGACAGCATCAGCACCGCGCCGGCGATCAGAAGCCCACACCCCCATTGTCGTCGCCGTGCGGCAACATCGGCGATGGCATCGGGTTGACACATGATGCACTGGCCGCGGCCGGCGCTTGGCGCCTCCACGAAATCCTCCACGACATATCGGCATTGGATGTTCATGGCGGGATCACCGGAAAGCCAAGCGCCACGGGCACGGCCTGATGCACGATGCGCTCGCGAAACAGTTTGCGGACTCGATCACAATCGTCGCCGCTCGCAAAGCGCCGCTTGGGCACAATGATGCCCGTGTCGGCATCAGTCCGGAGCACGAACACGTCCGGGCCTTCTTCAAAGGCGCGGAACTGCGCCCATCTATGCGCCGTCGTGTGGCCGGGGCTACATTGTGTCAATCCGTGTTGGTCAAACGTGAACGTCAGTTGGCCGTGCAATCGCCGCACTTCCAGGCGGCGAAGAGCGGAGATCATGACAAATGCCATGGCCCAGCACACCACACCTGTTGCGAAGGCCGTCATACTGAACAACACCAATGCCGTGAGTTGGGTATCCGGCGCGGAATCCCGAGCCTGTGGCCTTCGGGGTCCGCGCTGGAGAAGAAACACACTCACGACTAATGCGATGAACAACAACCACCCGAAGCCCCCCGTGCAAAGCGCGAATGCCACCTTCCGTTACTGATCTTGTCCGCCGGCTGTCCAGCCAGCAGCAATGAGGCCTGGTGACGCTCCTCCGGTGTCAAATCACATACAATCGAGATCGCGGCGAAATCATCGCTCATGCAGGTGTGGTTCTCCGTTGTGTCAAATTGCATGGTACTCGGTAGTCGAGGTCTGCGAAACCAGCCCAGTCAAGCAACCAGGCAACGGCAGGCCGCAATCATGACGAAACGCGAATGAGCGTTGCGTCATCGGAGCCGTTGGCTGCATTCTCGTCACGCGCTGCCTGGCACTGGAGCAGGTCTTGACCGCGCCCGTCCGTGAAGCCGTAACAGCGCCATGGTGCCCAGTCCATAATAGCCGTACTCGACATCCGCTTCCGGATCGTCCGCGCAGGCGCCGAAACCGCCGCTGTGGCGGGCGCAGTTGCGAACGAATCGTGCCATGGCTCCCAGATCGAGATCCCCGGTCTGCCCCAGCATGGTCAGCGTCAGAAGCCCCGTGAATGTGGAGAGAAGATCCGCGCCACTCGCCGCGGCGTGCGCCTTCAGACCGCCTTCAACGCTTTGCATCCTCCGCAGGAATCGTCCGGACTCGATTGCCGCCTGCTCCACTGTCGCGCCCTGCATCCGTAGGAATCCCAGCGCGGCCGCGGTGGCATTGGTTTGGCCCTCGCTCTGTCCGGAAAGTTCGGCAAACCCGAGATCGTTTCGGGCCAACCCGGCAATGGCCTGGGTTGCCTGGCTTACCTCGGGGAAGGGCACATGGAGGCAATCACAGCACAAAGCACCCACGAACGTGGCATAGGCGCTGGTGTCTGTTTCGCCCGCCCGCCGAGCCAGTCCGCCGGCCGCAGCTTGATGGGCGAGAACAACCTCAATGGACACCCCCGGATTGCCGGCGGGATCAAGCCCACAACGTCGCAGAATGCGTCTTGAGTTCAGGAGGCTGAAGCACTCCACAACGTCCTGCGGCGCGGTCGTGAATCGAGAAATGTACCCTGCGGCCAAGCCCATGGTCGCATGGCTCGGCGCCAGAAGCGACAGAATCCGCAGGGCGAAATCAGTGTAGTAGGGATCGGCGCCGCCCCG
>CAYSSA010000294.1:0-3642 GCA_964433485.1 uncultured Tepidisphaeraceae bacterium
GCCTGCTTTGTCATGGGCTATCCCATGCTCGACCGGATGGGGTCCAACGTCAAGATCACCCAGGGCATCGTCTCCGGCGTGGCGCCGACAGACCCGGCCGACATTCTCACCGACGCCAAGGTGAATCCCGGCAACTCCGGGGGACCGCTGCTCGACGCCCACGGACAGGTCATCGGTATCGTCACCATGAAAACCATGTCCAATGCCATGGTGGACAGCTACGGCATGGCCATCAGCACCCCGCGCATCCAGAAGTTCCTTGCCGCCAACCGCGTGACGATTAACCCGGTGCCGCCGGCCAAACAGGCGATGACCGCGGAGGAAGTGGCGGCAAAGCTCAAACCGGCCACGGTTTGCATCGTGTCCGTATCGCAGCCGGTCCCTGCGCCGCCGAGATAGCCTGTCCAACGCGGCGATGATCTGCCATCCAATCGGTCTACACGCTTGGGACTTCCGACGGTACAATCCTTTGGAACACATCGATGTCCGTGGCATCGAGAAGGGCTCTTTCGGAGGTTCGGATGAACTGGCGGCGATACGCTATCGGGATTGCCGGAATGACCTCGGCGCTGTGCATTCTCCTGGGCGCGGCGGCGTCCAATGTGATCGAGGAGAAATACCCCAACGGATCCGTTAAGTCGCGCTACACCCTGAACGCCGACGGCAAGAAGTCCGGGCCGTATGTGATCAACTACGAAAACGGCAGGGTGCAGGAACAGGGCGCGTTCAAGGACGGAGAACTTGACGGCGTACAGACCATCAACCACCCCAACGGCAAGGTGAAGCTCAAGCAGGAATTCAAGGCCGGGCAGCTTCATGGGGCCTTGTCCGAGTTCGACGAGAAGGGCAATCGGGTCCGTACCGCCGAATATCGGCAGGGACAGCTCAACGGCATCGTGCGAGAGTACGCCAACAATCTGCTGGTCGCGGAGAAAGTCTTCATCGGCGGAACATTGGCCTATCCGCGATCGCAGCAGATGCTCGCCCAGACTATCAGTCGAATTCGCGCCGGGCGCGTGGAAACGCGCAAACTCGGGCCTGAGGACAAGGGAATTCCCGCCGCGCTGGTTGCCAAGACCACCGAGGCCGACCGACAGGCCGCCGCACGGTTGCTCAACGAGTATCGCGAACTGTGTGGCGTACCCGGTGGGCCGCTGCAGCTCGATCCTTACTACAATGCTCAGGCTGAGGCCGCCACCCAGATCAGCGAGGCGACCGGACAGTTGTCCCTGAACCCGCAGAACCCGGGCTGGCCGGAGGAGATGTATGAGTTCGCCAAGGCCGCGTGCCTGCAATGTGGTCTGTTCACGGGTGGCGGTGGGCTCACTGCCGCCGTGAAATTGTGGTTGAGCGATTCCAACGAGGCCAACATCAAGAACCTGGCGAATCGCCGGATGTGCCTGAGTCCGGCCATGGCGCGCGTGGGCTTTGCGGTTTCGCCGCGAGTGGCGGCCATGCAGCACGCGGATGCGTCGCGCATGGATATTCCGGACTGGGACTTTATCGCCTATCCGGCTCCGGGGTTTTTCCCGGTGAGCCATTTTGCCGCGACCGACGCTTGGAGCGTTTCGCTGAACGAAGCCAAATACAAGCAGCCGATCGCCAATGCGATCGCGGTGACGATCAGCCCGGCGGCCGTTTCGCTCAAGGATGGACTGATCAAGACCACGGGTGAACCCATCCGGTTAAACCACATGGGCGTCGACACCCGCAATCTGGGAACGACCAACTGCATCATTTTCCGCCCCGAGCGACTGGCCGTGACGCCAGGCGCAACTTATCTCGTTGAAATTACTGGACTTAAAGATTCTTCCGACCGACCCACCAAGCTCCGTTATATTGTTGAATTCTGCCGGATTTAGCTTCCATCGAACGACGCTCGCGGTACCATGTTTGACTTCGTAGCAGACAGGTCGAGGTTGCATGCGCCAAGATGTTCCACTGCGGCAGAACGACTCCTGGATGATCGGGGCCTATCGAATCCAGCGCCAGTTGTCCGCGGGAGCATCCTGGCTGGCGACTACGGCAGGCGGGCGCCGGGTGGTGCTGAAAGCGCTGCCCCCGGAGTGTCTGGACGGGGACGAACTTCACGCCGAAATCCGTGATCGCCTCGAACGCATTCGCGAACTGGCGCACGTCGGCGTGGCTAATCTTCATGGCGTCGAGCGTGCTGGTGGTTTGACATTCTCGGTTTGGGAATACGTCGATGGAGCGACGTTGCAGGATTATCTGGTGGCCTCGCATGGCATGGCCGCTCGGAGGCTTTCGCACGAGCTGGTGTCCGGAGTGCAGTCGTTGCATCTACTGGGGCTGAGCCACGGGGCGATTCATGCTCGGAACCTGATCATCACGCCATGCGGTTCGGTGCGGCTGACGCACCTGAGCCCGTTATTGTATCTCGATACGGACGTGGACGTGCAGGGTCTTCTGGATGTGCTGCCGCTGATGGGGTGCCGAGAGGAGATCGCCGATCTGGATTGCACCTCGCCGCTGCGGGAACTGTCGCTGCGGGTGCTGGCCTGGTCCAAGGAATCGCGGTGCGCATCGTCGCAGATGCCTCGCCCGGAGCGAGTGCCGCGCTGGAATGATCGCAAGACGGCGCTGCTTGGTGCGGCGCTGGCCGCCGCGGCCGCCGTCGGCATCGCCGGATACGCGATCTGGAATGCCGGCGTGGTTTCCGGAACCCAGCCGCGAATGGAGCCCGCGGCAGCGCCCGAACGGGCCGATGAGCCATTGCCTCGTGCCGTATCGACCGAAGGCGCGCTGGCTCGCAGGCACGGGGGGGCACCGTGAGCCTCGTAAGCCGCTTGCTGGATCCGACTCTGGTTGAGCACCTCAATCACATGCAACTGTCGGCCCGCAGCGTCGTGCAAGGCAGCACGATCGGACAGCACCGCAGTCCGGTGAAGGGGGCCAGCGTCGAGTTTCGGCAGCATCGGTTCTACGTGCCGGGGGATGAACCACGCCGCCTGGACTGGCGTGTGCTTGCGCGAACGGACCGCCCCTATGTGAAGGAGTACGACGAGGAGACCAACCTGCGATGCGTGATCGCTCTGGACACCTCCGGTTCGATGGCTTACGAGGGAGAGCATGGATCCAAGTTCGACTACGCCGTGCGCCTGGCGGCGGCGCTGGCCTATCTGATGCTGAGCCAGGCCGAGAGCGTGGGCATCGCCATCTGCGGCCAGGAGATGGGGCCGCTGGTTGTGCCGCACTCATCCACTCACCAGCTTGCGCGGATCATTGACGCGCTGGAGATGGCGGCGCCCTCCGGACCATCCGGCATCACCCATGCCATTCACGACATTGCCGAGCAGATGGAGCGGCGCTCGCTGGTGATCGTGCTGTCGGATTTCTTCCTTTCTCCGGAAGAACTTCGCAAGAGTCTGGCGCACCTGCGCCACGAGCGCCACGAGGTTCTGGCCGTGCAGATCGTCGATCGCCACGAGGAGCAGTTCCCGTTTCAGACCTGGTGCCGGTTCCAAGGCCTGGAAGGCGAGCCCCCCCGTGTCATCGAACCCGCCATGGCGCGCAAGGCGTATCTCGACGGATTCCGCCGCCACCGCCGGTTCCTGCACGAAACCGCCCAGAGCCTGCGTGTGGAATTCCAGGAGATCGTCACGGACCGGCCTCTGCTGGACT
>CAYSSA010000295.1:0-237 GCA_964433485.1 uncultured Tepidisphaeraceae bacterium
TGCCACCCGAACGGTTCATCTGCTCGAAGGACATGATCATGCCGATGACCGTGCCCAGCAAACCAAGCAGCGGGCCGAGGTTGCCGATGATGTTGAGATACTCGATCTTACGGAACTGGTCGGCGGTCTGTTCGATGAGTTGATAGACGTACGGATTGCGGTCGGCTCCGAACATCCGGCGGTAATGGGCACCAGGCATGCCGTACCACAAATGGCCGATCACGGTGTTGATGAAGA
>CAYSSA010000295.1:247-546 GCA_964433485.1 uncultured Tepidisphaeraceae bacterium
TTCAGTGCCTTGGCCACAAACGAGGGATCGCTCTCGGTGAACTCGATCAGTTCCTTGAACTGCTTCTGGCCGATCAGTTCGCGGATATGATTGGTGGAAGCCTCGGGGAACATGACCACCGCGCGGGCCTTGATGAAGCCCTGAATCATGATGGTCAGGCCGAAGATCGAGAGCACCAGCACGATGATCAGCACGGGGTCGCCCTTGGCGAACTCATGGAACAGCAGTCCGAACGAATCCATGATGCCGACCTTCGCCACCGGCGCCGCCGTCCCGCCCGCCGCGCCGCCGGCCGGGGG
>CAYSSA010000295.1:566-3480 GCA_964433485.1 uncultured Tepidisphaeraceae bacterium
GGGCCATGCCGCTGGCGGCCACCAAAACCATGGTCGCGAGCAGTGTCGCGAAGACCACGAACTTGAAGTTGAACAACTTCCGCATGACAGACATCCTTTCTCCCACAAGGGAGACACAAGAAACTATTCCCCGGAACCGCGCCGCTGGAGCCGATCTCGCTGCTGACGCGTCCCTGTCGGGATTGGGCCTGTGGCGGTCTGGCACGTCCTGCCGGCCGGAATCATGTCGCTGTCGCCGGTGGTGTTCGTGCGAGCCGTGTTTCCACGGGCCCGGGTTGACAATTCACCATTCACCGCGTCCGCTGAAGCGGACCCTACGCTTTTCATTCTGCATTCTGCATTCATCATTCTGCATTACGTCCTCACCTTCCCATATCTTCATCCGTCACATATCTGAACTTGCCGCCGGAATCCTTGGCGATGGCCTTCAGGGCCTTGACGAACTCCAGATCCTGCGGGTTGTCCTTCGATTCCTTACCGATGTACGCGATGGTGTCGATCCGCTTCTTGCCGTCCCTCGTGCGCTCGGCACAGTATTTAACGACGGCATCGTTGCCCGGACCGTTGAAGTCGCCGTCGGTCAGGAGGTAGATGAAATCAGCCCCCTGCTTGAACGCCAGATCCAGCGCGGGAATTGGGTTGGTCTCGTTGGCCACGAACATCCTGTCCATGAAGTCGAACGCCTTCTGCTTGTTCGACGGGATGGCCGGCATCAGACCACTTGCATCGACCACCTTTGCGCCCTGCGCCTGGAAGAAGTAGACATTGAACGACTGATACGGGCGGAGCGAATCGACGGACTTGCGGATTTCCATGCGCAGGGCGTCGAACATATTCAGCATCGAGCCAGAGGCATCACAGACGTATGCGATGCGCCGGGCGGGCGCTCGAGTGAAAATCGAGCCGCCAGGGACGCCGCCTGGACTGGGCACGCCGAAAGGTGCAGGCAAGCCATCGCCGTCGCTGTTCCCGACCCCAGGACCGCGGCCGCCACCCAGCCCACCGCGGCCGGAAGCTGCGTAACCCGGACCGATGATCGACCGCATCCACACCGGCGACTCCTCACCAGCCGGCCCACCGCCGGGGAGTATCGCTTTGGGAACTCGCCCCATTTGGTTGTTGAAACCCGGACTGTTCGGCGGAACTTGAGGCAGGGTGTCCTGTCTGGCAACGCGATCTTCTTTGCCAAAACCAGGTGGCAACGGGATCGCAGTTACATGCGGATCCGTCGGCGGCTCAGGCTCGCCAAGCGTGATCTCAATATCCCGATTGGGTTTCTGCACCACAATCCTCACCACCTGCATCGTCGCCAGGCCGATGGCGATCAGGCTCAGGTGCAACACCAGAGAGGTCACGAACGGCAGGGTGTTCTGCACAAACGGGTGCTGCCAGAAACCAGGCTTATACTCCTCATTCGAATCATGTTCTTGATTCAGCATGACGTGTTCCTTTCCGCAAATAATGGGTGCGGGTCACGACAACACGGAGACTGGGCAGCACAGGGCATTCGGCCGCGCCAATCCGTTATCCCGGGGTAAACCGGGAGCGCGGGATTGCGCGGAGCCAATGTGGCCCCGAGCTACCGGCCCATGTCATCGTCGGTCACGTGTCTGAATCTGCCGCCGCTGTTCTTGGCGATGGCCTGAAGCGCCTTGACGAACTCCAGATCCTGGGGGTTGTCCTTCGCATCCTTGCTGATGAAGGCGATGGTGTTGATCTTGATCTTGCCGTCCTTGGTCCGCTCAGCGCAATACTTGACCACGGCGTCGTTGCCCGGACCGTTAAAATCGCCGTCGGTCAGGAGATAGATCAGTTCCGGCGCCTGCTTGAACGCCAGGTCCAGCGCCGGGATCGGGTTCGTCTCGCCCTTGACGAACATCTTGTCCAGGAAGTCGTAACTCTTGCGCTTGTTCTCGGGATTGGCCGGCATCAGCGACATTTTGTCGACCGTGGAGAATCCCTGTTCCTGGAAGAAGAAGAGGTTGAACGACTGCACGGGTTTGAGGTTGTCCACCGACTTGCGGATCTCCACGCGCAGACTGTCGAACATGTTGAGCATGGAGCCGGAGGCGTCGCAGACATAAGCGATCCGCCGGGCGTTGCCGCCAAGGCCGATGAAGTTGCTCTTGGGACCGATACCCCCGCCGCCACCGGGAACGCCGAAGGGCGCCAGCACACCGGAACCATCGCCGTCCCCGGAGCCGACTCCGGTGCCTTTGCCGGTGCCGATGCCGGTGCCGATGCCTCCGCCAGGCCCGACACCGATCAAGGCGGAACCTTCCTGATTGCCGCTGCCGCCACCCATCAGGGAGGGGATCAGATTTGCGCCGGGCTTCTCCGCAATGCCCTTGGAATCCTTGGGCACGTCGGGAAACTTGTCCTGTGCCGCGTCACGGGTGGGGTCGCCACCAAGACCGGGATGCGGAATGCCGCCCGGCGGACCTTCTTCAGTCATTTCCGAATCCGGAATGATGACCTGCTCGCGATTGAGCACCTGTGTGACGGTGCTGACCACTTTCATCGTGATCAGACCGATCACGATCAGGCTTAGGTGCAGAACCAGTGAAGTGATGAAGGGGAGGACGTTCTGAACGAATGGTAGTTGCCAGAAATTGACTTCCACAACCGGGCCGAGTTCCGCATTCGGATCGGTTGGATTCGGCGGCGGAGCAGATGCGGGCATTTGCGGCGGACCGGCCTTTGCAGCCCCCGGCGGCGGTGGAACCGAACCAGGTGGAGGGGGAGGCGCCGGTGCTTTCTTCGGTGCCGGCGGTACCGGTGGCGACTGCATGGACATGGACTTGTCCTTCCTCCGCGACGGCTGTCGCGGACATGTATCCGCTCCCCGATTCCGAAAGCTGGAGCCGATCTCACTGCAATTCGGAGCCTGTCGGGAGTGAGATGCGGAAGGTCT
>CAYSSA010000296.1:0-2182 GCA_964433485.1 uncultured Tepidisphaeraceae bacterium
CTTGAGGTCGTCCCCCCCGCCGTGCATATCGAAAGTCTCCCCAAGATACTTGATCGACATCGCGGAGCACTCGATATGCCATCCAGGCCGACCCGGTCCCCACGGACTCGGCCAGGTCGGCTCGCCGGGCTTGGCTGATTTCCACAATGCGAAGTCGGCCGGATGGCGCTTGCCCTCGCCTGCCAGCGATCGGCCTCCCGACTCCTGCTCCTCGAGTGTACGGCGGGTCAGTTTGCCGTAGTCCTTGTCGGTGGTGACGTCGAACCAGACGTCGCCCCCGGCTGCATACGCATGACCCCGTTCGATCAGTTTCTCGATGATCCCAATCATCTCGCCGATATGCTCCGACGCCTTGGGAAAACGGTCGATGGTGTCGATGCCCAGGCTCTTAAGGCAGTCCATGTACAAGGCCGTGCAGCGCTCGGCCACCTGCTGCGGCGTCTGCCCGGTGTCCGCGGCCTCCTTGATGATCTTGTCATCCACATCGGTGATGTTGAACACCAGGGTGACTTGATATCCCTTGTGAACCAGATAACGCTTGATCGTGTCGAAGATGACGGGCCCGACCATGTGGCCCATGTGCGGCGGCTTGTAAACCGTCGGCCCGCAGACATAGATCCCCACCTTGCCCGGCCGAACCGGTTCGAACAGCTCCTTTTTCTGCGTCAGCGTGTTGTAAACTCGAAGGCTCATAGTCTGCAAGATTATGAGCGCCGACGGCGAAATGCAAAACCCGGCGACCTGTCCAGGGCGGTCAGGCTCCAAAGAAGGCAACCCAAACAATCCGGATGTTGCGGTGTATTAGCAGACAACGCAAGGGAGATTCGCATATGCCTCCACAATTCGCCCGCATTTCGCGTCGTGGCCTGCTTCGGCAGGCGGTTCTGGCCTCGGCGGCCGCGCCCATGTTCGTCAGTTCCAGGGTTTTTGGCGCCAACGACCGCATCACCTTCGCCGGCATCGGCATGGGCGGCCAGGGCCGCGGTGACCTTGGAGGCTTCCTCGGTTTCAAGGAGATTCAAACACTGGCCGTCTGCGATGTCGTTGGACGCCACGCTCAAGCGGCCAAGGAGATGGTGGACAAGCGCTACGGCAATACCGACTGCAAGGTGTACACGGATTTCCAGGAGGTGATTGCCCGCACAGACATCGATGCGGTGCTGGTGGCAACACCCGACCACTGGCATGCGCTGATCACCATCGCCGCCATGAAGAGCGGCAAGGACATCTATTGCGAAAAGCCCGAGACACTGACCATCCGTGAGGGTCGAGCCATGACCGAGACGGCCAGACGTTATGGCCGGGTGTTTTCCGGCGGGAGTCAGCGCGTCTGGGGCGACTACAACTGGTTCCACAAGATGGTGCGCGGCGGCATGATCGGTGAAGTCAAAGAGGCTTATGTCAATGTCGGCGGGCCGTCGGGCGAGTGTTTCCTGCCGCCGGTCGAGAAGCCGGCCGACGTGGATTGGGAGCGGTGGCTCGGACCTGCGCCATATCGGCCATTCCATCCGACGCTCATCACCGGCGGCTTCCGCCCCTATCGTGACTATTCCGGCGGCGGCATGACCGACTGGGGCTGCCACACCTTCGGCGGGGCGATGTTCTGCTGCAACGTCCACACCACCGGGCCGGCCCAGATCATCCCGCCGGACGGCAAGGACGTGAAGAACCTGACGTACGTCTTCGCCAATGGCCTGCGCATCTACCACGGCGGCGCCTGGGGCGACATGATGAGCTATACCGGCACCGAGGGCGAACTGCCCCGGCGCAACGCCCCCAAGGGAAAGCAGGATGCGCCGCCCAACATCTATATCCCCAACTACAAGGGCAGCGGCGGCATCTTCGGCGATTTCCTGCATTGCGTCCGCACCCGGCAGCGGCCGTTCCGCGACATCGAAGTGGCCCATCGCACTGCCACCCTCTGCCACCTGGGCAACATCGCCTACTGGCTCAAGCGCCCTCTCAAATGGGACCCGCTAAAGGAAGAAATCATCGGCGATGCCGAGGCGGCACGGTGGCTGGATCGGCCGAAACGCGAGCCGTGGGCGCTGGGGTGAGGCGCTGATTTTGCAGCAGCTACTTCAGCGGACGCGGCTCGCCGAACTCTCGGTCCTCCGCATCCGCTGGAGCCGACCAAACAAACGAGTGCTGGATTCTTATGTCGAACCAGGAGTGACACCCA
>CAYSSA010000296.1:2192-3398 GCA_964433485.1 uncultured Tepidisphaeraceae bacterium
GCATCGTCTGCTTCTTTCGTTGATTCTCGCTTCGATGTTGGCCCTTTCACCGACGATTCTGGCCGCCGACAGCGACCTGATGTCCCGCATCGACGAAAACGCCAAGGCACTGGCAAAGTTCGAATATGGCCAGGCCGCCAACGGGGCCGAACGGCTCGAAGATCTGATCCCGGAAGCGGCGAAGAATCCGCAACTTCGCGCACAAGCCGAGGATCGTCTGCTGCGCGTGCTGGCAACCGACGCCACGGCGAACGGCAAGGCCCTGGCCTGTCGCCACCTGGTTACCGTCGGCTCTGTCAAATGCGTCGCCGTGCTTGAACCAATGCTCACAGATGCCAAGTTGTCGCACTCCGCGCGGTCTGTGCTGGCACGCATCGACGATCCGGCCGCTTGCGAGGCCATGCTGCGGGCCATGGGCAAGACCACCGGGGCGATCCAGGCCGGAATGGCCAACTCGCTCGGCGATCGGCGCTATTCTCCTGCCGTGGCGGAACTGGGGAAACTGCTGGGCTCATCCGACGCGGTGGTTGCTGAATCGGCCGCGTCGGCGCTGGGCAAGATTGGCGGGGCCGAGGCCGTGAAGCAACTGGAAACCACCCGCGCCAGGGCGTCCGAATCCCTTCGCAAGGCCATCGACAACGGGCTGATCTTATCGGCCGATCTGTATCTTGCGACCGGGCAGGCGGCCGAGGCAACCCGAATCTACAAGCTGTTCTACGCGCCGGAATCGCCGAAGCATCTCCGGCTGGCAGCACTGCGAGGGCTCGTCGCGGCCGCCGGCGCTGACAGCGTGAATCTGCTGGTTGGGACCATCAAGTCGGCCGACAAGGACTTGCAGCGCAGCGCCATCGGTTTTGTGCCATCGGCCAGAGGCGAAGGCGCGACGGCGGCGTTTGCTGCACTGCTGCCAACCCTGCCTCACCAGGCACAGGAACTGCTCATTCGCGCCCTGGCAGGGCGAGGCGACGCGGCGGCAACCTCGGCCGTGGCGCCGCTGGTCAAGAGCGCCGAGGAACCGGTGCGTCTGGCCGCCATCGAGGCCGTCTGCGGCCATGACTTTCCCTGCCGTGATCTTTGGTTGCACGGACTGCCTCACTTGCGGGAAGTGGCCCTGCTGTCTGGGTACATCGCCTCACAATCGGGGGCGGATGTGGAGTCGGCCATGGTCGCGGGTTTCCTGCACGATTGCGAGCGCAAGGACGATGG
>CAYSSA010000297.1:0-3079 GCA_964433485.1 uncultured Tepidisphaeraceae bacterium
ACCGTCATCAGTCTGTCCTTCCTGGCGGTTGGCTTGCTGATGGTGGTGAACCGGTCAACTCCAGGCACCAACAGGTTGAATGTCGCCGCGCCGACGAGGAACGGGTTGTGAGGTCCGTTTCCCGCAAGTGAACGATTGGCGGCCGAATACAGGTCGTTGGAATCGGGCAACCCGACAATCGTATGTTGCGGCGCGGTCTTGGTGCCCAAGACGCCCAGCCGAAGATATGCCTCCGATCCGATCGTCAGGCTGCTCAGTGACCAGCCTGTGGAGACCGTTGACCCATCTACAAAGCCGCCGCCTCGCTTGATCGATCGCTCATCGCCAAAGCTGCTCATGAGCGTTCCCTGGGACTGAGAATCGCTCAGGGAGAACGTCAATCCGCTCAGGTTCTGAACGACGCTGACGGGATTGGCAATCTGGTTCTCCAGCCTGATCGTCAGCAAGCCGCCATCGGAGGTTGTGAAGGTCACCTGCGAATCAACGGCCTGCCCGTTCATGGTGGCGCTGGCCGGGGTCACAAAAGTCACCGTGGCCGCGCGGGCCGCACTCGCGGCCAACAGCAACACAAGAACCAGCCATCCATATCGAGGCATCGGTGCTTCTCCCTGGCAATTGACCACAGCTCGTCGGGCGGCGGACTGACGGAGCTGTCGCATCGCGGGCGCCGACCCGCGATACACAGGAACTGATGTACGATCCAACGCCACCGGAGCCAAGGTGCGATAATGTCGTCCTCCTGGACATGTTTCTCAGGCAAATGCGTTGCGGGTTCCCCACCTGCCCTGCGAAGCCCGGCGTCCAGGTCCACAATCCACTCCAGACGGGAGACATGGTCACCGAGTCAACTTCGCCCGTGCTCGCCGGTATGATCGTTACCATGACAACCATTCGCCGCTCGCATGTCGGACCACTTGTTCTGGCGCTATTCATCTTTCTGACAGGCGCCGAGGCGTGTATCGGCCAGACCGCCGATTTCTTCGTCTCGCCAACAGGCAACGACGCCTGGTCCGGCAAACTGCGCCAAGCCAATGGTGACAAATCGGACGGCCCCTTCGCAACCATCGAAAAGGCTCGGGTCGCCGTAAGCGAACTGCGCAAAGCCCAGCCCGACCGGGCAACCCCGGTGCTGGTCCAGGTCAGCGGTGGCACCTATGCGCTGTCGGCCACGCTGACGTTCTCCCCCGCCGATTCCGGAACCGACAAATCGCCCACCATCTACTCAGCCGCGCCAAACGAAATGCCGGTGCTGTCTGCCGGGCGGGTGCTGAGCGGGTTCAAGGTGGAAAACGGGCGCTGGACGCTGGGCATTCCCGAGGTCAAGGAAGGCAAATGGAACTTCTGTCAGCTTTGGGCCGACGGTCAGCGGCGTTTTCGGCCGAGGTTGCCCAAGAACGGCTACTATCTTGTGGCCGACGCCCTTCCCGCCAGCGAAAAGGCCGGCAAGAAAGGCTTCGATCGCTTCAAGTTCGCCGGCGACAATCTCCGGGCCGACTGGGCCAACCTCTCCGATGTGGAGACAATCATCTTTCACACCTGGACTATGTCGCGATTCCGCATCGCAACCATAGACGAGGAGCAAAAAGCCGTGACGTTCACCGGCCACACCCGCACACAACAATGGTGGGGCTCGATGCCGAAGAACCGCCGTTACTTCGTCGAGAACGTCAAGGAGGCCCTGTCCGAACCTGGCGAATGGTATCTCGACCGACCCACGGGCGTGCTGACCTACATCCCCGTGCCCGGCGAAGACCCCTCCAAGACCCAGATCATCGCACCGGTCCTGGACACCGTCATGCTCATCAAAGGCGACGGAGATAAGCACGTGTCGCATTTGACTTTCCGCGGATTGACTTTCGCCCACAACAACTGGGTATCGCCGGCCGAGGGCAACAGTTTTCCGCAGGCCGAGGTGAATCTTCGGGCCGCGATCACCGCCGACGGCGCACGCAACTGCACTTTCGAAAACTGCGTGATCCGCAACACCGCAAACTACGCCATCGACCTTGGCACGGCCTGCAAGAATAATTCGGTTGTCAACTGCACGCTGGATGACATGGGCGCCGGCGGCGTGAAGATCGGGACAACGAACATTCCCTCGGAAGAAAAGCAGGCATCCCACAACACCGTCAAGAACTGCGTCATCGCCCACGGCGGACGGCTGCATCCGGCGGCCGTCGGCGTCTGGATTGGGCAATCACCGTACAACACGATTGACCACAACACCATCACCGATTTCTATTACACCGGCCTGTCGCTCGGCTGGACCTGGGGCTACGGCAATCACGCGGGACACCACAACACTCTGTCGTGGAACCACGTTTACAACATCGGGCAGACCGTGCTGTCGGACATGGGCGGATTCTATTCCCTGGGCAACGCCGAGGGCACCACGCTACACCACAATCTTTTCCACGATATCGACTCGTTTGACTATGGCGGCTGGGGAATCTATTTCGACGAAGGCACTACACACATCCTGGCCGAGAACAACATCGTCTATCGCGCCAAGACCGGTGGTTTTCACCAGCACTACGGCAAGGAGAATGTCTTCCGAAACAACATCGTCGCCTTCTCCCGCCTGGACCAGCTCCAGCGCACCCGCGACGAGGAGCACCTGTCGTTCACGTTTGAGAAGAACATCGTCTACTTCGACCAGGGAGTGCTGTTCGGATCCAACTGGAAGAACAACAAGTTCAAGCTTGCGAGCAATCTTTACTGGCGCACCGACGGCAAGCCGATCCTGGGCTGGAAGGACACCCCATGGAAAGACTGGCAGGCCAAGGGACATGATGTGGACTCCCTTATCGCCGACCCCATGTTTGTCGATCCGGCGAAGTACAACTTCGGGCTCAAGCCCGGTTCGCCGGCCGAGAAACTCGGGATCAAGCCGATCGACCTCACCGGCGTCGGCAGCACGCTCCCGCTGCCCCCGGCGCCCAAGACCCCGGCCTTCCCGATCCCGGATCCATCGCTGCCGAGAAAGTGAACGTCGCGTATCGCTCCGGCAACACCGACTTCATCTGGTGGCACGGGCTTCCAGCCCGTGTCTTCACTCGAAGCGAACGTCGCGTATCGC
>CAYSSA010000298.1:0-2419 GCA_964433485.1 uncultured Tepidisphaeraceae bacterium
AATCCGCGCTGGCGGGGCCGCAGTTTGCCGATCCGCAAAATGGCTATGCCCGGTGTGTCAGCACAGCACCGTATTGTCAATAAATTGCTAAGTTAACCCATCTTCCGCAGTTAAAAAGTCAAAGTTTTGATAAATCAGGCTGTTAGCTCGCACAACACGCAAAAGTCGGCACTACATCCTGCACTTGCTTCGGCCTGTTCGGAAGCGGCAGATTCAGCCTTTGAAGCAGCGGCTGCAAATCCTTCGGCGCCTTGCTCACCACGCGCAGCCGGATCGTCCTGTCGTGTGTCGGCAAGAGCACGTCGAGTGATTTTACCGTGCGCAGTTCTTCGAGCAGCTTCCGGGGCGCGCTCCCGATGCCGCTGCAGTTCATCCAATGTGACAGCACCCGCCACATCGCAAGCGAAAGAAAGCACACGAGGATGTGCGCCTTTGTTCGATCTTCCTTCTGGTGAAATATCGGACGCATTCCAAGATCGCTCTTGGTGGTTCTGAAGGCATCTTCGACCTGCGTAAGCTCCATGTAGGTTTTCCAGAGTTCCTCCGGGTCTCGTTCCGGCCAGTTCGTGCGCAGGATGTAGCTGCCGCTGGTAGCCAGCGCCCAGGTGTATCGTTCTTCATTTTTCGTGACCGTGACGAGCAGGCGCGCTGCCTTTCCGGAGCCGGTCTCTCTGACGTCTATTTCGTACAGGGAGGCCGCGCGGCTGTTTTTCCCCAAGAGCTTCCCGATCCGAAGGAGCGCCTTCTGTTTGTCGCGCAGCTTGCCGGTGCTTGCCTGCTCCTGGATATTCCGGAGGCCCTCCTCGATCCGGGTGACGAATCGGTTCAGAATGGCCTGTTCTTTGTCTTTGCGGCCCTGGGATCGGCACAGCACGTAGGTCTCGTCACCGCTGTCGGGCGAGGGACAGAGCTTGATCTCCACATCGGGCCGCACGGATTTCCAGTTCTTTTCCAGTAAATCCCGCTCGAACTTGCGGAGCAGACTTCTGGGGGTGCCGACCAGATACCGCCCTCCCCGCTTGCGCAGGTAGGAGAGGTTCTTTTCGCTCACCATGCCGCGGTCCATGACCCATACCCGCTCGGCGGCCCCGTACTT
Source organism: uncultured Tepidisphaeraceae bacterium (assembly GCA_964433485.1). Classification (GTDB taxonomy): domain Bacteria; phylum Planctomycetota; class Phycisphaerae; order Tepidisphaerales; family Tepidisphaeraceae; genus JANYKD01. Next base: position 1,097 of record CAYSSA010000298.1, read on the forward strand.
CTGCTCCATCAGCTCGACCATCTCTTCCACGGTCGTCACGTCGGTCCGGTTGCCGTCGAAGACCTCATAGGCCAGGGGCAGGCCTTCTTTGCTTGCCACAAGCCCGATGGTGATCTGGACGCAGTCAGGGCGGCCGTCCCGGCTGTAGCCGCGTTTGGCCTGGCTATTGCCTTCCATAAGGCCTTCGAAATACGTGGACGTGATGTCGTAGAACAGGAAGTCAAAACGGCTCCCGAACAGCTCTCCGTATCGGTTCTGAAGATGCCCGCACAGGGCCTCCTTATACGGCAGCAGCTCGTCGAGCGCCCGGTAGAGCCGATCGTCGTTGACCTTCTCCCTGGGGACTCCCAGGAGGTCATCCAGCGCGGTGGTCCCGTACCAGTAATCGGCGATCTGAAGCTCCGACGAGGGCGCGCAGAACCGCGCCAAGGTCAGAATGCACGCCATGAGCGACCAGGGGATTTCCTCCCTGCCGGTCTTGATATGCTCCGCGCAAAACTCCGAAAGCCGGAGCCGTTTCCACAGGGCAAGCCCGAGATAGACATCGCCGAATGAGCGCAGACGTTCGACTTGCACGCCTTTGATATTGACCGTGGCCCATGCCGGCGTGTCTTCAGGTTCATCAAAGAGAGACAGGGACGGGCGGGGCTTGCCGTCAAGGATGCGCCCGATCTCTTCCCAGCCGATTCGCTCTTCCCGGTCCAAACCGGGAAGTTTGCCGATGGTGGCGACGGTGGTCTGACGCGGTCCCCGCGCGGTCCGCACGGATTCGACGAGCGCCCACGATTCGTATTCCGTGCCATTCTTCTTGCGGCGCCGGCGACGTAAATACATCGCTGCTGATTTCCTCCTGACAGCCATTATCTGAGATACGAAACGGGAAGGCAAGAGGGTGGTCGGCACTACACGGGGTTTTCAAAGATCAGCTGCTGAAAATTCAAAGAGTTGCCCGTTCGCATGAGTCGAAAATTGCTGTTTTTAAGTCGCAACTGCGGAAGATGGGTTAACGAGGCAATCCTCAGACGAAAAGCGATCGGCCGCAAAGATGCGCACAACGCGCACAAAGAAAATCTTTCCTTGCGTCTCTTGTTCCTCTTTGCGGCTAATTCCTTTTTTTAGCTGTTTCTCGAAATTTGACTCACAATTCAAGATGTCCGGTTGTAAAGTACTCCAGCCATTCCTCAGCGCCCTCTGTGGTTCAAGGCCCTGCCTGCCGCAACGCTCACTGTCCGTCTCTCGCTCCTCGCGCGTACCACCATATGGTAAAAGCCGCGACAATGACCGTCCCGACGAAAATCGCGGCGCGGGACACATCGAGATACA
>CAYSSA010000299.1:0-1681 GCA_964433485.1 uncultured Tepidisphaeraceae bacterium
CCCGCCGTGCCGGCGTTGAGCGAGAGCCCTTCCCCGGCCGTTGTGTCGAGATTGTGGGTGGTTGCGCCGCCGAGGGTGATGTTTGCGCCGAGGGGCGTGCCCGAAGTCGTGTCGATATTGATGGTTGCCCCGCCGCTCAGCAGGATTGAATCGTCGATGTTGACCGGCGCGCCCGGCGTGACGATATCCGCGGCAAGCGTCACCGTGCCGCCCGGCCCCTGAAGCGTTATGCCGGCCTGGTTGTTGTTTGTGATGCTGGAGGTTGTATCCAGCCGCGCCAAGACACTGATCGTACCCTTGCCGCCACCGCCGGTGGCATCGAGGACAAGCTGGTCCGGGAAACTGACCGGGGCATTGGCCACATTCACCACATTGATCGCCGACCCTGTTCCATCGCCGATGATGATCGATCCGAAACCGTCCTGAATCGCGGCGATATCATTGGCCGTCAGTGTGAGCGAAGCGCCGTCATGTGCGACCGAGCCGAGGTTGATGGTTCGTCCGGCCGTGCTGGGGAAGATCGACAGGATTCCGCCGGTGCTGCTCAGGGGCGACTGGTTCAGGAACAGGTCATCGCTCTGGAGCGAGATATCGCCCGTTGCGCTTAGTCCGTTGACGTCGATCTTGTTTCCGGCGGGGGTCAGGATCGAGATTTTTCCGCCGGTGGCGGAGGTCGTGCCGGCAACGGTCACATCGCCGGCCGTGGATGTCAGCGAAATATCGCCGCCGGTGCTGGCCAGCAGGCCCTTGGCATCCACGCCGCCGCCGGTGGCCTGGACGGCAATGGACAAGCCGGTCAAGCCGGCCTGAATGGTCACGTTGCCTGCGGTCGCGGTGAGCGACACCGGCCCAGGGAAGTTTCCGCCGGCGAAGTTGATCGTCGCCGCGGTCTGGCTGACAGCGCCCGTGCTGCTGATGGTTGTCTTGCCATCAACCGTTGTCTGTGTCAGTGAGATCGAGCCGCCCGGCGGGAACGGCGCCTGGGTTGTGAAACTGGCGTCGTTATGGATGTGGTTGGACAACAGGGTGTCGGTGATATCACCCGTCACGGCCGTCAGGACCAGGTCGTTCTTGACATCCGAACTGGTCAGATTGATCGTGGTGTCATTGGTCAGGCCTGCGTTGCCGCCGGCACCCGCGGCCGTGGTCACCAGGGTTACGGCTCCCGTGAGGGCATTGGACACTGTAGTCAGGTCGATCGCCCCGGCCGTATCTTTGAAGAACGAGGTTCCGTTGACCGTCACCTTCGCGGCCTGAGAGATCCCGCCGGCCGCGGTAACGGACAGGTTGCCGCCGATGCTGCTGGCGCCGGCGAACTGCAATGGTCCCGCGGCGACGATTGTGACATCGTTGGCGCCGGTGTTGTTGATCGTGACGGCAGCAAACGAATTTGTGGCCGCGTTCAGCGTAATCGGGCCGGTGGTCAGCGCGTTGACGGCGGCCACATTCAGATCGCCGGCGTTCTGGGTGATTGCGCCGCTGATCGCGTTTCCCGCCGAACCGAGAACCAGCGTTCCGTTGGTCGCGGTCACCTGGCCGAGTTGGACGGTGGAGCCGTCGCGCAGGGTCACGGCCGCCGCCGTATTGTTCGTTGTCGTGAGCGTTGCGGCGCCGAGTGTCAATGCCCCGCCTCCACCGGCAACCAGAATCGTGCCGCTTCCGGCATCGACCGTCGCCGTGA
>CAYSSA010000299.1:1706-2326 GCA_964433485.1 uncultured Tepidisphaeraceae bacterium
GAGCGTCACATTGTTAGCGCCGGTCGTTGTGATGTTACCGCCGACCGTAAGCAGGCCCGCGCTGGTTTGAATGTCCACGCCGCTGGCGGTGGTCCCGCCCGTCAGTGGTCCATTGACCACCAGCGCCGCCGAGTTGCGCACGGTCAGCGTGTCGCCTCGGTCAATCTGACCGATTGCGCCAATGGTGTTTGTGCCCGAATTCAGTGTGATGGTGCTGCCGGTGACACCAACCACCGTACCCACGTTCAATGCGCCGGCGCCCTGGGTGATGGCGCCGGCGATGGTATTTCCCGCGGCGCCGAGGATCAGTGTTCCGCCGGCCGCGTTCACCTGCCCGAGGCTGAGGGTCGTCGCGTTGCGCAGCGTTATGGCCGAGGCGGTGTTGTTGGTCGTGGTGAGCGTGGCCGCGCTGAGATTGAGCGCCGCCCCGCCGCCATCGAACAGGATCGTTCCGCTGCCGCTGTTGAAGGTGGTAGCGCCATCGGGCACGAGGGGCCCAAGGGTCATCGCCGAGTTGGTCGTCGCCACGGTCCCGAAGGTATGGGTGCTGCTCGGGTTGCTGGCATTGCCCGTGGTCGCCAGGCCGCCTGTGAAAGTGATGGAGTCGCCCGCGCCGTTGC
>CAYSSA010000300.1:0-2160 GCA_964433485.1 uncultured Tepidisphaeraceae bacterium
GACATCATCTTGGAATTTCAGAATGTGACGAAAATTTTTCCCGGTGTCAAGGCGCTGAGCGATGTCACTTTCCAGGTTCGGCGCGGCACCATCCACGGATTGTGCGGTGAGAACGGCGCCGGTAAATCCACGCTGATGAAGATTCTGTCGGGTGTCTATCCCTATGGAACTTATGAAGGCCGCGTCATTTATAACGGTCAGGAGCTCAAGCTGCAAGATCGCGCCATCCGGCAGGCCGCCGAAGAAGGCATCGCCATCGTTTATCAGGAATTGACGCTGGTGCCCAACATGACGGTAGGTGAAAATATCTTTTTGGGTCGGGAACCGGTCGAGCATGGCGCCATCAACTGGGATCGACTATATTCCGACACCCAGTCGATTCTCAAGCGGTACGGCCTGGACGTGCAGCCGCAGGATGTCGTCAAAGACTTGGGCGTTGGCAAGATGCAGATGACGGAGATTGCCAAGGCGCTGTCGGAAAACGCCAAAGTGCTAATCCTGGATGAACCGACGAGCGCCCTGTCCGAGGCCGAGATCGATAAGCTGATGGATATCCTGCGTACGCTCAAGGGCCTGGGCGTGACCTGCATTTACATCACGCACAAAATGAATGAATTTTTCCGCATCACTGACAATGTCACGGTGCTGCGCGACGGTAAGGTGGTGACCACCCAGCCGACCAAAGACCTGACCCCCGAAAAGCTGGTGAGCTACATGGTGGGCCGCGAGATAAAGGAACGCTTCCCCAAGGGCAACCGTCGGCCGGGCGAAGTGATCCTGGAAGTGAAGGATCTGCACGCCGTCCGAGGCGAGCGCGAGGTGCTGAAGGGCGTTTCATTCGATCTGCGGCGCGGCGAGATTCTGGGTATCGCCGGGTTGATGGGCTCAGGCCGCACCGAGCTGGTGATGACGATCTTTGGCGAGTTCGCCCGGATCACACACGGCAGCCTCCGCCTGCAAGGCCGCGAGATCAAAATCCCCAACAGTCACAGCGCCATGGAGCAGGGCATCAGCCTGGTGCCCGAAGACCGCAAGCGTCACGGGCTGGTGCTGATGCAGTCGATCCTGAAGAACATCTCGCTGCCCAACCTCGATCGGTTTGCGGGCTTCATGCACATCAACCAGAACGCTGAGGTGGTGGAAAGTCTGCGCATGGCGAAGGAGCTGGCCATCAAGGCGCCCAGTGTGCACGTGCCGGCCGAGTCGCTCTCGGGTGGCAACCAGCAAAAAGTGGTCATCGCCAAATGGCTGATGTCCGGCCCAAAAATCCTGATCATGGATGACCCGACGCGCGGCGTGGACGTGGGCGCCAAGTACGAAATTTACAAGCTGATGAATGATCTGGCCGAGAGCGGCATCGCCATCATCATGATTTCCAGTGAACTGGAAGAAGTGCTGGGGATGAGCGATCGGGTGTTGGTGATGTGGCAGGGAAAATCCAACGGCCTGCTGCCCATCCACGAAGCGACGCAAGAAAACATCATGCAGCGGGCCACCGGCCTGATATAAGCCTGCGCATCCGCAAATCCACGAATGAGGTGTCTCGATGGCTAATACGACTGTAGCCCGGCCCGGCCGCCGGGAAGGCTCAACCGCCTCTCCCCTGCTGCAGCTGTTTCGCCGGAACATCCAGACCTATACGATCATCATCGCGTTGATCCTGATCTGGTTGGTGTTTACCATTGCCACTCGGGGCGGCTACATGTCGCCCCAAAACATCTCCAACTTGTTCCGGCAGATGTCGGTAACATCGCTGATGGCTGCCGGTATGGTGCTTATCATCGTCACAGGCGGCATCGACCTGTCGGTGGGCCGGCTGGCCGGTTTTGTGTCGGTGGTGGTGGCCTATGTTCAGGCCAACACCTGGTATCAGGTCATCCCCGATCAGCCCGGACTGGCCGCCCTGTTGTCGGTTGGTCTGGGGCTGGCCGTGGGCACGGTGTGGGGCGTGGCTCAGGGATATATCGTGGCTTACCTGCGAGTGCCGGCATTCATTGTGACGTTGGGCAGCATGTTCATTCTGCAAGGGCTGGTGCTGCTCCAGACCGAAGGCAAGACCATCCCGGCCAATCAGCCGGTCTTTTCGGAGATCGGCCAAGGCTACTTGCAATCAGAGTTAAGCTGGATTCTGGCGGCAGTGGTTATCGGCCTGATGTTCCT
>CAYSSA010000301.1:0-1348 GCA_964433485.1 uncultured Tepidisphaeraceae bacterium
CGGTGGTGTACCAGAGGGCGATACCGGTGCCGATGATGAACGCGGCGTCGATCAGACCGACCAGCAGGAACATCTTGGTTTGCAGTTCGTTCATGAGTTCGGGCTGACGTGCGGCGGACTCGAGGTACTTGCTACCCATGATGCCGATACCGATACAGGCGCCATTGGCACCCAGACCAATGATCAGACCAGCGGCCAGTGCGACATATCCGAGAACGTGTTCCATGCTTGCTCCTAGTGAGTTGAAGAGTTAAAGAGGTAAAGAGAAAAGAAACGAAAGCGATCCAGAAGGATTAGTGATGATCATGCGCCTGGCCGATATACACCAGGGTCAGCATCATGAAAATGAAGCCCTGCAGCACGATGACCAGCAGACTGAAGATCGACCAGGCCAGGCCGGCGGCGATATTACCGACAAACAACGCCCAGCCCGTCAGACTGCTCAAGCCTGCCGCGCCCATCAGGGCGATGATCATGAACAGAATTTCTTCGGCGTAAAGGTTGCCGAACAACCGCATGCCGTGGGACAGCGTCTTGGCCAGATACTCCAGCACCTGCATGGCGAAGTTCAGCGGCCAGAGCAGAAAGTGATTGCCGAACGGCGCGGTGAAAAGCTCATGTACCCAACCACCAATCCCCTTGATCTTGATGCCGTAATAGAGACTCAACAACAGAATGGTGATCGACATCCCCAGGGCAACCGACAAGTCGGCCGTGGGAACGACGCGCATATACATATGTTCGGGATCGTGCCCGGCGGCAGCGCCAGCCGTTTGCCAGATGCGCGGCAGCAAGTCCACCGGCAGCAGATCCATGAGGTTCATCATCACGATCCAGACGAACGAGATGAAGGCCAGCGGGGCCACGAATTCACGGGACTTGGCATTGCGCACGATGCCGCGAGCCTGCTCGTCGACGAACTCAACCAGGAATTCCACCGCGGCCTGCATGCGCCCGGGCCGGCCGCTCGTCATGTTCTTGGCAACACGCCACAACATGTAGCAGGCAATCGCCCCCAGAAGCACGGAGAAAACGATGGAGTCGATATCGACGATGCCGAAGTCAATCACCCCGGCACGCGGACCGCTGGTCCAGTGCGTCAGGTGGTGAACGATGTACTCGCCTGCGGTGATGGTGTGTTGTTCTGCGGACATGGTCGACTAATGAAGGAGGGCCGCTTGCGCGACACGACTTGAATGGATCAGGCGGCGCAACTCTTTTTTTTGCCACGCAGCATCAAGGCAACCCAGTACACCTGCAAGGTCACGACGACGGCGATCAGCATCGCCGCCCAACTCAGCGGCTGAACGATGCGGGGCGCGAAAAACAGAAGCACGATGGTCAAACC
>CAYSSA010000301.1:1395-2031 GCA_964433485.1 uncultured Tepidisphaeraceae bacterium
ACCTGCATAGCCGTATTCAGGACTTATTGGTTTTGGACAATGCAAACAACGCTGAGGGCACCGCAATGATGGCCGCGCCATACAACGCCGACAGCACCACGGGCCAATTGCCCGACGAAACGATCCAGGTGCCCAGTGCCACAACCATACCCACAGCGGCCTGCAACGCCACGACGCGCCACACGGAAACCTGCGGCTTGCGCAGCAACAAACCCTGCACCTCCGCACGCGTGAGCGGCGGAGCGGACGGCGCTTCTTGCTCGTCTTTCCAGGGATCGATGGATGGCACGGTTGGGTTCAAGGCGAAAACACTCGGATCAACAAAGCGGGCGGGGGATCTAGCCCCGGGGTCGACAGCCTCGTCGGCCCAGCCGGCAAACCCATGCGGGTTGTTGCGGCGGGTAACAATTGGCTTACAGGTCAAACGGCGAAAGTATAGGGGAAAGTCGATACTGCACCAGCTTTTTTCGTGCCGGAGCACCTAAGATTGTGTCGGGTCAACGTTCCGTCCTTTCTCTTGGCGCGCGAATGCCGTGGGGCCGCATTTTGTGCATGCCGCGCGTCGAGTCGCAACCCCTCATACCCTCATGATTGCCTTGCTGGTTTTTTTACATCTTGTCGCTGCCATCACCTGGA
>CAYSSA010000302.1:0-1964 GCA_964433485.1 uncultured Tepidisphaeraceae bacterium
ATACCTGGAAAAGTCGTTCAAGGCCCGGATCGACCGCGCCCAGGAGCGGGCCATGCTGCTTGCCGCCGAAGCGGTATCCAAGCGGGAGTTCCAACTGGCTGCCGATGAGGCCAGAAAATATGTAGATGAGCTCGAGCGCGCACGCCAGGAACGCCTCGACGTTTTAAAACGGCTTGAGATTGCCAGGACCGGGCCGGTCAAGCACGTTGGGACGGCCCTTGTCCTCGCGCCCGATGCCGACACGCAGGACCAGCTCGCGGGTCTTTCCGACGAACTTGATCCGAATCTTCGCCGGCAAAGCGAAATCGCCGCAGAAGACAAGGTCATTGAAGCGCTGGTTGCGGAGGGCTTTCCCCAGGACCGGATCGAGCGGGTCGGCCATCTGAAATTGGGATTCGACATCCGCGCTCACAGGATCGCCGATGAAGCCACCGGCGAGGTCTTCGTCAAGAGAGTCGAGGTCAAAGGACGCCTGCGGGGGCAACCGGTAAGGCTTACCACGAACGAGTGGTACAAGGCCCAGCAACTGGCCGAGACCTACTGGCTCTATGTGGTCTGGGACCCCTTGGGCAATTCGCCTGAGCTTGTGCGCATCCATAATCCTGTTGCCAAGCTCGACCATGCCAAGAGGGAAATCGTGGCCGCGCGGTTTTACGAAATTTCGGCGGATGCAGTGCAGCAATCGGCGGAGAGTAATCCATGACGAGAAAACCGATTAAACCGGACAGCACATTGGAAACCCATTATGATTCCGTCCTTGGAGACATCTCCAAAGTCATCGATGCGGCCAGAAGTTCCGCTGCCCGCTCGGTGAATTGCATCATGACGGCGGCTTACTGGTTCATCGGCCGCCGCATTTTTGAGTTTGAGCAAAAAGGTTCCGAACGGGCCGAGTACGGCGAAGAATTGCTCAAGAGGCTTTCACGTGATCTGACGTCGAAATACGGTCGGGGTTTCGCAAAGAGCAATCTCTACCAGATGCGATCATTTTATATGGCCTACCAGGACATTTTCCAGACACCGTCTGGAATATCGGACGACGGCGGCTCGTTGAGAGGCTTGCAGAATTTCCAGGCAGCGTCTGGAACAAGCGAATTAGTGAGTTTTCAGAATGTTCAATCCCTGGCAAGCCGTTTCCCTCTTCCCTGGTCAGCCTATGTCCGCTTGCTTTCGGTAAAAAATGAAAACGCCAGGAGCTTTTACGAGTCTGAAGCCTTGCGCGGCAGCTGGTCGGTGCGACAACTCGACCGGCAGATCAACTCCCAGTTCTATGAACGGACTGCCCTGTCCCGAAACAAAGCGGCCATGTTGCGCAAAGGGGGAAAGGCGCTGCCGGAAGACCGTACCCTTCCCGAGGAGGAGATCAGGGACCCTCTTGTGCTCGAATTCCTCGGCCTCAAGGATGAATATTCCGAAACCGACCTGGAAGAGGCGCTCATCCGTCATTTGGAGACCTTCCTTCTGGAATTGGGCAATGATTTCTGTTTCGTAGGCAGGCAAAAGCGTCTGCGTATCGGTGACGAATGGTATCGCGTGGACCTGCTTTTCTTTCATCGCCGACTGCGATGCATGGTGATCATCGACCTGAAGATCGGCAAGTTCACCCATGCGGACGCAGGCCAGATGCACCTCTACCTCAACTATGCGCGGGAACATTGGGTCCATGACGGTGAGAACCCGCCTGTTGGATTGATCCTCTGCGCCCGGAAAGACGAGGCCGTTGCCCGGTATGCCCTCGAAGGGCTCCCTAACAAGGTGCTGGCGTCGGAGTATCGAACGGTCCTGCCCGATGAAAAGGAACTGGCTGCTGAGATCGAACGTACGCAGGCCTTGTTGGAGAGGCGCAGATCCTTGGTGGCCGAGGGAAAGCCAACGAAAGAATGAGATATGAAGGGAAAATCAATGCCTGACGACCGTAGACTCATAGAAGATTTTCTGCCGATCCAGGCTATCAGCGCCGAGGC
>CAYSSA010000303.1:0-1558 GCA_964433485.1 uncultured Tepidisphaeraceae bacterium
CCTCGCTAGGGTCAGAGAAAAACTCATCCCCTTTGATGTATTCTGTCTCGATAACACCTGAGTCAATATTGTTGATGCGAATGGGGTAGCGATCGAGCGGTCGCAGCGATGGACCTCGAACAACCGCGCCAGTTGCGTCATATCCGCTGTTGTGGCAGGGGCAGCGAAACCCTTCGGGCACTGGTTGGATGATGCATTTCTCGTGCGTGCACACAGCCGACAGGGCGGTGATCTCTTTCCCGTGGCGAACAACGATAATTCCCTTGGTTTTGGACAGGCGGTCGTAAGCGCCGTCGGTCGGATAATCGGCGGGCGCGCCGACATCCACCAGACCTCGCGGTGGCGATGAATCAGGAAATCGGCATCCGGATACCGCGCCGCAACAGCCCGTTGTGGCAGCCACTTTCAGAATGTCGCGTCGTGTCCAATCGGTCATAAGTGTGTTTGCTGGTTCGTACAAGAGCCCATGGCCGATCCAGGGGAACCCCGCGTCAGGACCTACGGAAGCCCTGTTCTGTCCCTGCGAGCAGCCTGCCAATGTTAGCCCTGTGGCGGACCAGAATCAGCCCTGCCACAAGAACGGCCGCCGCCAGCAACGGCCATGTCGGACCGAGCAGGGGAGCCTTGGCGATCATTCGCATGTAAGCAATATAAAGAAACGGGAACAAGGTGGCGCCAGTGATGGCCGCCAGCGACACGTACCGCCAGATGTAGAAGACGACGATGAAGATGCCGATGGCGGCCAGCGCGGGCATCGTGTAATAGGGATAGATTCCCAAGAGCAATCCCGCCGCCGTAGAGACGCCCTTGCCGCCTTTGAATCCCAGGAACACGGGGAACATGTGGCCCAGAACCGCAGACACGCCAACGCCAATCCACAACAGATACGTTGGCCAGTCGGATGCATTTCCCCCAGAGCCGTGGATGATCCAGCCCGCGATGAGCATAGGAAGCAGCGACTTGAGCAGATCAAGAACGAAAACGATGGCGAAGTACCTGCCTCCAAGTAATCGCCCGACGTTCGTGGCGCCGATATTCCCGGAACCGGCCTTGCGAGGGTCAACACCCTTGGCCAACCCCACCAGCAATCCGAAAGGCACCGCGCCCAGAAGATATCCCGCCGGGATAAGGCACAAGAGAATGATCTGTTCTTTCGGCATGTGGTGTCGATCGGCCGTTCGGACCGATTGCTGATCTTGTATGCTTTCGATCAGGAGTCAAGCATCGGACTCGTAGTGTCGCGGCGGAATGTGCGTGCGTTCCCGAGTGGCGTATCGCGGGCATGGGCGAACGGATCCAGTCCGAATAGGCGATATTATATGACAATTAAATGTTCCGTATTGTGCCAGCGGGGGTCTGGACATGTACGTCAAGCCCGACTAGACTCTGGACCGTTGGTATCGCCGATACGAGTCAGATTACGCGACAGGTTTCCTCTGCCCGCATTTCTCGCTCAATCGCCTTCCACCTTTTGGGCCAAAGAGACGGCCTCTTTTCAACGACCTGGAAAGTAAAATGCGGGTCAGACGCCCAACTCAATAGAGGAGTATCATATGGG
>CAYSSA010000303.1:1590-1808 GCA_964433485.1 uncultured Tepidisphaeraceae bacterium
CGGAAACCTCAGTTACGGTGTGGACAGCTCGAGCTTGGAGCAGTTGTTCCGGGCGCACGGCACGGTTGAGAGCGCGGAGGTCATCGCTGACCGCGATACCGGCCGTAGCAAGGGGTTTGGTTTTGTGCAGATGGGCACCGATGCGGAGGCACAGGCGGCGATCGCCGCGCTGAACGGCCAGCAGCATGAAGGCCGCGCCCTGACTGTGAATGAAGCCA
>CAYSSA010000304.1:0-1787 GCA_964433485.1 uncultured Tepidisphaeraceae bacterium
CAGAAATGCACCGACCGATGAACTTGGTCAAGTCCAAGCAACGCGTCGCTGACCACGGGGAGGTATTCACCCCCGCGTGGATGGTCGAGGCGATGCTCGACCTCATCAAAGGAGAGACCGGGCGGATTGACTCCCGCTTCCTGGAGCCGGCGTGCGGGTGAGGTCTGTCGGAAATAGTGGACACCAAATCTCTCACGCTGCTTGCCGCTGTTCGTAATACCGTTTTTCAAAGGCTGCCGGTGAAAGATTGGCAAGCCGCTTCTGACATCGTTGCCGGTTGTAGAATATCTCGATGTACTCCCTGATCTCCCGCATGGCCTCCGCCCTGGTAGCGTACCGTCTGTGATGCACCATCTCGTTCTTGAGTGTACCCCAGAAGCTCTCCATCGGCGCATTGTCATAGCAGTTGCCCTTCCTGCTCATGGACGCCCGCATGCCAAACAACTCCAGAGCCTTGGCGTAGCGGCGTGAGCAGTATTGACTGCCACGGTCGGAATGATTGATCAATCCCTTCTCCGGCCGCCGCGAAGCCACCGCCCGAAACAGCGACTGGAGCACCAGGGCCTTGGTGATCCTCGGTCCCATCGCGTACCCCACGATCGCCCCGTTGAAAAGGTCCTTGTGGGCCGCCAGGTAAAGCCATCCTTCGCCGGTGGCAACATAGGTAATGTCGCTCACCCAGACCTGATTCGGCCCGGTCACCTCAAACTTCTGGTCCAGCAGGTTCTCCGCTACCGGCAGATTGTGCCGGGAATCCGTGGTCGCCTTGAACTTCCTCTTCTGTTTGCATCGCAGCCCGAGCTTCCTGCGGATGCGCCGTATTCGGTGCACTCCCACACAAACGCCGTGGGACGCCAGATCCGTTTGCAGGCGCTCCGCGCTGTATGTCTCGCGGGTGCGCCTGTGTGCCGCCAGAATTTCCACTTCCAGACGGCCTTCCTCCTGGCGCCGCCTGGAAAACGGAGCCTGTCTCCACCGGTGGTAGCCGCTCCTGGATACTTCAAGGAGAGAGCACAACACCGGAACCGCATACTGGAGCCGTAACTCTTCGATCATCGCGTATCGCGCTCCGACTCCCTGGCGAAATACGCTGCTGCTTTTTTTAGGATGTCGCGCTCCATCTTCACTTGGGCCAACTCGCGCCGGAGCCGGGCCAGCTCCTGCTCCGCTTCGCTCAACGGCCTTTGCTGCCTGCCTATCCCGGCAAGCTTTCCCGCCTGCATGGCCCGAACCCAGTTGGCGAGCGTCGATTTTGGCAGTGACAAACGCCGGGCTGCGGCATCAACCGCCAGACCGCCCTCGGTCACCAACTTCACTGCCTCTTCCCGAAATTCCTTCGTGTATCTCCCGTTGGGAATCCTCTCCATGGAACACCTCGTAGCTGATTATTTTCAACCATACTTTGGTGTCCATTTTTTTCAACCTACCTCACGTCGCAATGGTCTCGAAAGTGTGACATCGTGTTAGATCTCCACTTCGGTCATGTCGAAGGGTTTGAGTTCGAGGTGCAAGTCGGACAAGACGAGCAGTTTCCTGATACGGGTCTCTGTTTACGGTTGGTGCATCTTTGGTAATCAAAGCGTTCCTGTCCGGCATTGCCCTGAGTGGCCCACCTGCCACCACCTGCCGTTTAGGACATCCACGCAGCTCAGGGTGCCATCCGGATAGCAGGCCCCGGTATCGACGCAAGCTGCGCTAGTCATATTTGCCCGCTGCAGATCGGCTTGGGGAGTATGGCCGCAAATGATCTTCTTTCCCGAGAGGTGAGGCTCCATGTCGTGTCTGAA
>CAYSSA010000305.1:0-1496 GCA_964433485.1 uncultured Tepidisphaeraceae bacterium
TTTCTTATTGTGTCAACTTAGAACTTCAGCCGACGTGGTGTAGTTCAGCGAATTCTGCCGGGTAGGGACGAAGAGCCACCCGGTGTTGGCGCCAGTATCCCAGTCTTTATTGCCGAACAGAGCGCCATCGTTGCCGTTGGTGGCATTGACCCAGAGTGAGAAGGTCCAACTGCCCGCGTAAATCCATTCGATGTCGCCAAGGGACACAGCCCAGTCAGAGGGGACGAACGAACTGCCGCCATCGTTATTGAAGAAAGCGGCCGAACCGATTCGACCGGGTGTGTAGGTTGGCGTGGCCAGCGCGCCGATGGGGCTGCCGCCTGGGCGTTGAGGTTGTTATCGAGGTTCAGGTAGACAGCAAGACCGGCCGTGATTGAGGAGATGGGCTGAACAATCAGAATAGCGGGCGGGGTGCTGGTAACCGAACCAGCAGCGTTCGCGACCACTACCGTGTAGCTGCCCGCGTCATTTGTCGAAACCGCACCGAAGCGCAGCGCCGCATTGGTGGCGCCGGGGACGGGTTGCTGGTTCTTGAACCACTGGTAAGTCAGCGGGGGAGTGCCGGCGGCAGTGACTGAAAGGCTCAGAGGCCGGCCTTCGAAAATGGCGCCGCCCACCGGTTGCTCGCTGATGCTGGGCCGGACGTTGCCGCCCGCCACCGCGGTTGTGAGCGGTTGGCCGAGGCGGCCCTGCGAGTAGATCGCCAGAATCTCATCGGGAGTGAGAAGCCGCTTCCACAGCCCCAGATCGTCAATGGCGCCGGCTCCGGAGTACGGTCCGCTGCCGCTGCCGCCGACCAGCGTATCGTTCGGCGCGAAATTGTCCGGGGTAAGCGTTTCCCAACCCGTGAGACTCAAGCTGGCTGAAGTTGAGAGGATGCCATCGACATAGAGATCGACCCGGTTCGCGTCGCGGTTGAATACCGCGGCGACGTGGCGCCACTCGCCGTTGCGCACGTTGACCACGCCGAGGTCACGCCGGGGGCCGCCCTGCGCGAAGTAGTTCAGCTCTTCACTATTGTAGGGAGCAAAGACCCAGCCCACATTGTTGCCGGAGGTCCAGTCCTTGTTGCCCAGCAGCGCTCCCTGAAGATTATTGGTGAGGTTTACCCAAAGTGAGAAACTCCAGTTGTTCGAGTAAAGACTTTCAATGTCGCCGAGCGACACGGCCCAGTCGGTGGGGATTGCGGAGGCGCTGGCGTCGTTGTTGAACAGGACGGCGGAACCGATCCGTCCGGGCGTGTATTTGGGGTTAGGGTCGGCACCGATGGCCGTGCCATTCACAGTGGTGCCGGCTTGCCCGGAGAGGGTGTTGTCAAAATTGAGGTAGGCGCCGATGCCGGCCAGGATGTTCGTTGCGGAGAGAACCGTCAGAGCGGCCGGAGCACTGGTGACACTGCCAAAGGTGTCGCTCACCACGAGTTGATAGATGGTATTCCCAGGGACAAGGTTGGTGAGCAGCAAGGTGCGGTTGGTCGCGCCGGCGACCGGGCCGGC
>CAYSSA010000305.1:1556-1765 GCA_964433485.1 uncultured Tepidisphaeraceae bacterium
AGAGCAGGAAATTGTCGCTGGCATAGCGTGTGCCTCCTTGCGGTTGCTGAACAAATGCCGGAGGCAACGCCTGGGTAAGGGTCTGGCCATTTGTGCCTTTGGCGTACGCGGTGAGGACTTCGGTCGGGCTCAGGACGCGGTTCCACATGGCCGCTTCGTCGAGATCGCCATTCAGGGCCGCGCCACTCCCGTGCCAATACTGAAGCGTG
>CAYSSA010000306.1:0-1142 GCA_964433485.1 uncultured Tepidisphaeraceae bacterium
GCACGGGGAGGTTGGGGCTCCAGAGGATGGCAGCGGTGGTCGCGCTCTGCCCGGCGCCATTGTCCACGGTCAGGCGGAATGATCCTCCGGTGATGGGCCCGCTGAAGGTGAGCGTCTGCACCGCGCTCAGGCCGTTGCCGCCGGGCGTCGTCGTGCCAACCGCGACGGCGCCGCCGGTCATGGCGGTGTTGTCCACGGTCATTGTCGGCAGGGCGACTCCGCCCAGCTGATTCTTGAATGCGACGCCGATGCCGGAGTTCAGCGTGATCGGGCCGCGCCAGAGGTGATCGTCGGAACTGACGAGCAACGGCGGGACGCCAAAGGAGGCGTTGCCGGATCCATTAAGCACGAGTTGCGTGTTGTTGATCTGCAACCCGCGCTGGATGCCGCCGTTGAGGGTTGGCAGGGTGGCGGCGAGTTCGAGCGCGGCGCCGTTCTGCACGGTGGTGACGGTGTTGGCCGTCGCGGTGCCAACGCCAAGCGCCGTGTCGTGCTGGATGCGGACGATGCCGGAGCGAAGATCGACTCCGCCGGTGTAGAGTCCGGGCCCCTGAATGACGAGCAGGCGCGAGCCGAGCTTCACGAGCTGGCCGGCGGCGGCGCCATTGTAAAGAATGCCGGTGAGCGTGAGCTGACTGGGCACGGTCGGATTGTTCGCGCCATTGATCTCGACGCCGATGCCGGCGATGCCGTTCAGGTAGATCTGGCCAGTGGCGACGGTGTTGCCTTCGAGATTGACCAGCGCGCCGGTCTGATTGAGCCAGGGAAAGCGGTGATTGATACCGGTGCCGCTCAGGCTCATGTTGTAGTTGATGGTCAGGTTGTGCTTGCCGGGATCCTGCTTGATCATGAGCGCGGCGCCGCTGGCGACCTGCACGCCCGGCTGCGCGACCGCGTCGATGCCCGGCACCGTGGCGCCGAGCGCTTCGCTGTTGGTGATGGTGATCCAGCCCTGGTTGATGAACGTGTGGTAGGTGTTCTGGCCGGATCCCTTGAAATAGGTGTTCTGCTGCGTGAGCACGAGTTCGCCGTAACCGGACTTGGTGAGCGAATTGCTGCCGGATACGATGCCGTTGATCGTGAGCTGGCTGAGATTATTGTAGGTCGCGAGTTGCACATTGAAGGGATCGGGATCCGGGTGC
>CAYSSA010000306.1:1157-1490 GCA_964433485.1 uncultured Tepidisphaeraceae bacterium
CGGTGATGGCCACGGTCGAACCGGCGCTGAGAATGACGTTCCCCTCGATGCGGTTGACGCCGCTCATGTTGACCAGCGCGCCCTGATTGTTGAATCCGGTGCTGTTGACCGTGAAGCTGACGTTGCTTGGGAAGAAAAGATTGTAAAGACCGGCGGCGCCGCTCGAATCGGGGATGCCGTCGGCCTGCAGTTCGATGGTCGTGCCGTTACTGATGAACGGATCGGTGCCGCCCAGGGCGTTGGAATCGCGCAAGTTGAGAATGCCGCTGGAAAGTATGACGCGGTTGGTGAGGTTGTTGGCATTCGTGAGGATGAGCCGGCCATTGCCGGTCT
>CAYSSA010000306.1:1526-1759 GCA_964433485.1 uncultured Tepidisphaeraceae bacterium
TTGATGGTCAGGTTGGTGTTGGCGGCGACGTTGAAAAACATGTTGCCGGTGGAATCGAGCGTCAAGTTCGATTCCCAGACGTTGTGCCCAGCCTGGTTGAAGATGGTATTGTCGGAGTTCGTCCCGCGGCCCGTGGCGTTCAACGTCACGCTCGGCACCTTGAATCCGATGACGGTGGTTCCCGTGGCGGCGGCGACGCCGAGCGTGCCCGGGCCGCCCGTTATCGTAGCGTT
>CAYSSA010000307.1:0-1435 GCA_964433485.1 uncultured Tepidisphaeraceae bacterium
TCGTCATGTTCGGATTGATCGTGGCCTGGATGTCGTTGGCGCTGTTATATGTAACCGTGCCCCCGAAGGTGATCAGGCCGGTGCCATCGATGTTGGCGATGGCGGGCGACCCGGTCACCGTGGAGTTGCCGAAGGTGAGCGAGGTGAAACCGTGGTCAAACGTCTGCAGGTCCAGCGTGCCCGCCCGAATCGTCAGAGCGCGCGGCGTGGGAGTGACCGTATCCAGGCCGTCGTTGGCGTTGATCCGCAGATTACCGGCGGTGGTATTGCCGCCGAGAGTCAGGGCTCCATTGATGTCGTTGCCGGTGCTGGCCAGGAAGAGCAAGCCGGTTCCCGCTGTCGCGGATCCGACCACCGTCATTGCGCCCGTTGTATGGGTCACCGAGCCGTTGATGGTCACATCGATGGCATTGGCACCGTCGTTGATCGTGTAGGTCTTGGCAGCAGCGCTCAACAGATTGGCATTGATTGTGGCGACAGTATCGTTGGCGGCTGCATAGGTAAAGCCTCCGGGGAAGCTCAGGGTGCCGGTGCCGTCGATGGTGGCGGAGCCGATCTGGCCGCCCATGATGAGCTGGGCAGCGGTGTTGAGCGTCTGATTGAAACCCTGAATATCCAGCACGCCGCGCTGGATCCGCAGGTCGTCAATGTTCACTCCGCCCGTCCCGCTATTGCCGAAAATATCAACCGCACCTGCAATGACCGTCCCGCCATTGATGACCACCTCGTCGTTGGCGTTCAGTACGCCGGTGGCGTTGGCGAATACAGTGCCGCCGGTGATGTTGATATCCGATCCCGCCGTGGTCTGCGTGATGACCGCATTGAGGACAGTCTCCCCAGCGCTGTGCGTGAAAGCGCCGCCGAGCGTCCAGGCACCGTTGACGACAAGCCGACCGGCTCCGTTGCGGGTGAGGTTGCCGGCCGTAAACATGACAGTGCCGCCGAGCGTCAGATCGTTGAGATTGGCCCCGTCATTGATGGTGAAGATGCGATTGCCGGCGGCGTTGGCAATGTTGGCGCCGATGGTGGCTAAAACGTCGTTGGCGGCATTGTAGGTCAGGTTGCCCGCGATATTCAGGGTGCCCGAGCCGTTGATGTCGGCCGTGCCGCCGCCGGTCGAACCGCCGATCGACAGGGTGGTAATGTTCTGATCGAAAGTTTGCAGGTCGAGCACGCCGTTGAAGACACTCAGCGCGCCGGCGTTGCCCAGGGCATTGAGAGCGTTCAGTTGCAGTGTCCCGCCGGCGGCGGTGGCTGAGCCGACGTTCGTACCGCCGGAGTAGAGATTGGCAGTGCCGCCCAGGATCAGGGTGCCGGTCCCCAGCTTGGTGAGGGCCGCGGTCCCCAGCAGGTCCGAATTGATCGTGGCGGTAAACGTGGGATCGACCGTGATGTCCCCCATGGTCAGCGTCAGATCACCGCCGGTGAGCGTATA
>CAYSSA010000307.1:1445-1664 GCA_964433485.1 uncultured Tepidisphaeraceae bacterium
GCTCAGCGTGTTGGCCACTTCTCCGGCACTGAGCGTGATCACGCTGCCGGTGCCGGGAACGACGGCGGGGAAGGTGACGTCGTCGGCAGCCGTCGGCTCCAGAAACGTGGTTGCCCCCCAGTTGCCATCCAGCGACCACATCGCATCGACGGCTCCGGTCCACTCGACTGCAGCACCAAGGACATCTGCCGGCTGCACGCAGACAGCGATTATCGCTGC